>NZ_CP036282.1:4200000-4500000 GCF_006974105.1 Rhodoferax aquaticus | reverse complement strand
CAGAAGTCTAGCGCGCAGGCCTGCGCGCGTGTGTACTTCTTGCGTCAAGCCTCTGTAAAGTTAGGTAAACCAGTGCTATCTATTTGGTAGCTGCTTGCGCAATATCTGTGAGCGCTGCAGCCAGTTTATGGCTTCTTGATATCTGTGTGCAGTTTGGCCTTGGACGCCAGCCACACCAGCGCCAATACAGGAATACCCAGCAGCGCGGTGCCCGTGAAGAAGGTGTCAAACCCATACGTTTCTACAAAAACGCCGGAGTAGCCGCCCAGCAGTTTGGGCACGAAGACCATCACCGAGCTGAGCAGGGCGTACTGGGTCACGGTGTATTTGATGTTGGTCAGCGCCGACAAGTAGGCAATGAAAGCGGCTGTGGCAATGCCGCCTGCCAGGTTGTCAGCAGAGATGACCACAGTCAGCGCTGTGAGGTCATGGCCTTGGTGGCCCAGCCACACGAACAAAAAGTTGGTCAATGCACTGAATACCGCGCCCAGCATCATGACCCGCATCACGCCCACGCGGGGGGCAATGGCCCCGGCAATAAAGGCGCCCACCAGCGTCATGATCACGCCATAGACCTTGGTCACACCGGCCAGTTCCAGGTTGGTGAACTTGAGCTCTACGTAAAAGGGGTTCGCCATGACGCCTAAGACGACGTCGCTGATGCGGTAGGTGCCGATCAATGCAAGGATCAACATGCCATGGCGGCCATAGCGGCGCAAAAAGTCGGCAAGCGGGGTGTAACCCAGCACGTTGAGCCAAGCAATGGGGGCTACGAGCGCCTTGGGCAGTGGAAGGCGTATCAGGTGCTGAGTCCCTATGCTGCGGTCCAAGCACACGCAGCCGACAATGGCCAAGCCCGCGCCCAACCACACATAGGTGCTGGAGAGGGCAGACAGGGCACCTAGCACCAAGGAGAAGAGCAGGGTGAAGATACCCAGCACCGTGAGGCCTAAGGGGACCGAGAAGGCGAGGCCTTGAGAGGCGAACTGAGCACTGACTTGGGCGACCTCGTTGGACTGGGCCACCAAGTCGCGCGGCACAGGTTCTTTGGAGAATGCCACGGCCACAATGCCGACCAACATGCTGGCTGCCATGGCGTAAAAGCCATACTGCCAGGCGGAGGCCAAATAGTTGGCTTTATCGGGTGAGCCCATCATGCCCACGATGCTGAGCAAGAAGGCACCTGACCAAATGGCTGCCAGTCGGTAGCCCATCAGATAGGTGGCGGCCAGGGCCGCTTGTTCGGTCTCGTCTGCGGATTCGATGCGAAACGCGTCGAGCGCCAGGTCTTGGGTGGCTGAACTGAAGGCCACCAGCAGCGCGCACCAGACCATGGGCGTCAGCAGTGTGAGTGGCTCGGTGCTGCCCATGCCGGTGAGCCCCAGCATGATCAAGATTTGGGCCAGAATCAACCAACTGCGGCGTTGCCCCAGCCAGCGCGTCAGCCTAGGAATGGGCAATCGGTCCACCAAGGGGGCCCACAACCATTTCAAGGTGTAGGCCAGCGTGACCAAGCTCAGCTGACCAATGGTGGCCTTGTTCACGCCCGCTTGTGCCAACCATGTGCCCAGGCCCCCATAAACCAACCACAGGGGCAAACCCGCCGCAAAGCCCAGCGCGAGCATGCGCAAAGGCCCCGGTTTGAGGTAGACGGCTATGGATTGGGCCCAGCTGAGCTTGGGAGGGGCGGCGGGAGAAGGAGAGAGCGCTTGTGTCATGCCGCAATGGTAATGGGGTCGTGTGAACAGATGCGTGGGTAGATACACCGAGGGGTGCTTGCGTGGCTGCTCGCACCACCGTTTGGCTTATGCTTCCACGCAGAGAGATAGACGCAAGAATAGTACCTATTGCTTTGGTCCCAAGTCGCCTCATATCCCTTAGAAAGCCGAAAGCCATGCCCCATCCAGCCATTAGCACCCAGCCCCGCAGAGCTCTTGCGCAGCTGCGCCGGGCAAGTCTTGTCGTGTGTTTGGTCTTACCGCTGACGCTGTCAGCCCGCGACGGGGTCGATGTAGGCAACAACTCTGCCTTCACTAAGCTGGTGTCGGCTGAGCAGTTGGAAGAGTCGGCAGCGCAGCAGTACCAGCAGATGCTGCGCACGGCCGCGCAAAGCAAAGCCTTGGCGTCAGACCAGAGTTTGCAACTCAAGCGCTTGCGCGGCATTGCGCAACGCATCATCCCTTTCACTTCGGAGTGGAACCCACGGGCGAAAGAATGGCGATGGGAGGTCAACTTAATTGGCTCTCCGCAAATCAATGCGTTTTGCATGCCTGGCGGAAAAATCGCGTTCTACAGCGGCATCTTGCAAACCCTGAAGCTCAGTGACGACGAGGTGGCCATGGTCATGGGGCATGAGATCGCACACGCCTTGCGCGAGCATGCCCGCGAACGCATGGGTAAGACTGCCGTGACGCACAGCGTGGCCCGTATCGGTGGAGCGTTGATATCGAGTTACTTTGGGATTGATCACCGCATTACCGACACGGTGGCCAGCGGGGGCGCAAATTTGCTGACCTTGGAGTTCAGCCGCAGTGACGAATCAGAGGCTGACCTGGTGGGTATGGAGCTTGCGGCCCGCGCGGGGTTTGACCCCCGAGCAGGTGTCAGCCTGTGGAAGAAGATGAGCGCCGCCAATAAAAATGCACCGCCTCAATGGCTGTCTACGCACCCATCCGGCTCCACCCGGATTGCTGAAATAGAGGCCAACCTGCCCAAGGTCTTGCCTTTGTACGAGCGCGCCAAAAAAGGGTAACCGCAGCCAGTCAACGGGTTGAAGCCGTCGCTGCCATGACTGGCTTGAGCTGGTACTTGGCGATCAATGTCTCCCTTTTGCGCGGGTCAAAGTTGATGCGCTCTGGGTCATGGTTCACCGCAGCCAGCAAACGCTTGTCCATCACGGCAAACCAGAGCGGCGGAATGTAGGCCACGGGGAACATGCCAAAGTAGCCGTTGGGCAGCTGGGGTGCTTGTGCAAAGTGGCGCAGGGATTGAAAGCGCCGCAGCGGATGCGCATGGTGGTCAGAATGGCGTTGCAAATGGAACGTGGCCCAGTTGGAAAACACGTGGTTGCTATTCCAAGAGTGTTGAGGCTTGCAGGTCTCCAGCCGACCGTTGGCGTCACGCAGACGCAGCAAGCCATAGTGTTCAATGTAATTGGCAGACGTGAGCTGAAAGTTGGACCAGAGGGCTGCGGGTATCAAAAACAAGAGCACTTGGGGCCCTAGCCACACGCACAGCGCACTCCACAGTGCCACCGTAATCAATGCGGGTTGCAAGATTTCGTTACGCAGCGACCACAAGGCTTGGCCATCCACCCGCATGCGTTCTCGCTCCAGGGCCCAAGCGCGCTTGAAGGCTCCTGGCATCTCACGCCAAACAAAGCGCCAAATGGTTTCGCCCATGCGTGACGATGCGGGGTCTTCGGGCGTCGCGACATCGCGGTGATGGCCCCGGTTGTGCTCCACCGTGAAATGCCCATAAAAGCTAGGCGCCAAGATCAACTTGGCGAGCCAGCGCTCCAGAGGGGCTCGCTTGTGGCCAATTTCGTGCCCTAGGTTGATGCAAAAACCACCCACGCCGCCCGTGGCAATGATCAGGCCGAGTTGGCCCGCCCAGGTGAGGTCTGCCGTCTGGCTAAACCACGCGGCATAGATAAACGCCGCCCACAGCAAGGGAACCAGTGCGAACGTCACCCGCCGGTAGTACGGATCTGCCTCTAAGGCAGGAACGGCTGATTCGGGCGGATTGCTGGTGTCCGTGCCAAGCAACCAGTCCAAGCAAGGGGCAATGCAATAGGTAAAGAACACCGGCAGCCACAACACCCATGTCTGCGGGTGCCATAGCCAGATGACCGGGCCGGCGGCGATGGACAAAGGCACCAGCAGCGACAAAATCCAGGCAAAGCGTTTTTTGTCTGTGTAGGGCGTGGTGGGGGGCTCCTGGGAAGGGCTGGTGGCAAACGTGCTCGACATGGGCGGGTCTCCTTGTAATGCGCCCTGCAGCAAGCACTGCGCAGGGCATGGGGCCAGTGTGGTGGCTAAAGACCGGGGTAACCACCGATGGCGCTGCCAAACAGTCGTCATAAACTGCCAAACACCGTGTTTGCGACACGGTTTAAGGGAAAACACCAAGCAGGTTTTCTTACCCACAACACCCATGCCAGCAACCCCCCCCATGCAGTCTCTCGCCGTGGTGCACCCCGTTTACGCACGGCTCTTGCGCATGCTCTTGCAGAAGGCCGAGGTGGACAGCGACCGTGTGTTAGCCAGTGCCCAACTGGCATGGGACACGCTGCAGCGCGATGGCGCTGGCTTGCCCCGCGATACCGTGATTCCATTGGTGCGTGCAGCCATGGCCGCGACGGGCAAGCCTTGGCTGGGGCTGGATTTGGGCTGGCAAGCCCCGGTGTCAGCCCATGGTCCTTTGGGCTACGCCGCAGTGACAGCGCCCGATTTACACCATGCCTTGGCCGCCTTGGCGCGCTTCGGCGCGGTGCGCGATGACTCGTTTGCGTGGACCTACCAAGCCACTGCACAGGGGGGTGTTTTGCAGGCCACTGCGCGGCTGGATTGGGGCGATGCGCGCACCTTTGTCATGGACACCGTCATTGCCGCATTCATGAGGGTCATTGAAAGCGCGTTGGGCCAGTGGCCTTGCGGGGTGCGCTTAGAGCTCCCGGTGCCGAAGCCGCCTTGGGCTTCCCAGTACCTGCGGGTGCAACCGCTAGAACTCTTGTTTGACCAACCCAGCCTACGGTTTTGCTTTAGTGCGCGCACATTGGCCCTGCCTTGCATAGGGGCAGACGCCCATGCCCATGCCAATGCCTGCCATGAGTGCGAACTCGCCTTGCGTCCGATCGCCCAGCGCAGCTATCGTGAGCAGGTCAATCGTGTGTTGGAAGATGCAGCCACGGGCCGCTATCCGCAGCTCACGGAAGTGGCAGCGCAGTGCGGCGTGTCCTCCCGCACGCTCATGCGCCAGTTGCAACATGAGGGCACCTCGTTTCAACAGCTGCTGGACACCCACCGCAAAGTCCGCGCCCTGGCCTTGCTGCAGCACAGCACCCACACCGTCGAAGAGATTGCCGCCCAACTGGGCTATGTGGATACCTCCAACTTCAGCCGCACGGTGCGGCGTTGGTTTGGGGTGTCGCCCAAAGCGATGCGCCAGACCCCCAGTGCCTAAGCAAAGGGGTGGCGTAGGCAGCGCTTACAGCGTGAAGTCGTAATGGATGGTGAGCGGCGCGTGGTCTGAGAACTTGTCCGCTTTGTGAATACCGTGGCTGCGTGCTGTGGCAGCGATCGTGGGGCTGGCCAGGTGGTAGTCCAAACGCCAGCCCACGTTCTTGGCATAGGCTTGGCCCCGGTTGCTCCACCATGTGTAGCAATCATCCGTTGCAGTGGGTTCTAGCTGGCGGTAGACATCCACAATGCCGCCCTCGGTGGTGAGCCGGGTCATCCAAGCGCGTTCTTCGGGCAAGAAGCCCGAGTTCTTTTTATTGCCTTTGAAGTTTTTGAGGTCGATTTCTTGGTGCGCGATGTTGATGTCACCGCACAAGATGAACTCGCGTTGGCCTTTGAGCCCTTGCAGATGGGGGTAGAACTCGTCCAAGAACCGAAACTTGGCCTGTTGCCGCTCTTCGCCCGAGGAGCCACTGGGAAAGTAGGCGCTGATGATGGAGAACTTGCGTGACGGCGTGTCAAATCGGGCTTCCACGTAGCGCCCTTCACTGTCGAATTCGGAGGATCCATAGCCAATGATCACGTCGCTGGGGGTGTGCCGGGTATAGACGCCAACGCCCGAGTAGCCTTTCTTCTCCGCAAAATGGAAGTGGCCTTTGAGGCCCGAGAGGTGTTCAAAGCGACCCTCTACGTCAGGCGCTTGGGCCTTGACTTCTTGCACACAAATACAATCAGGCTGGGCCGCAGCAAGCCAGGCCTCTAGGCCTTTGGTGGTGGCAGAACGTATGCCGTTAAGGTTCAGGCTGGTCAGTTTAAACAAGGAATTCCCCATGTCAGAAAGTATTGCAACATCCCATGAACAAGCGCCAACGCATGACGCTTTGGCCGAAGACTTTGTTCAGTTTGCCCTAGATTGTGGCGTACTGCGGTTTGGGGAGTTCAAAACCAAAGCGGGCCGCCTGAGCCCCTACTTCTTTAACGCGGGCCTGTTCGACGATGGCGCCAAACTGGGCCGATTGGCCGAGTTCTATGCGCAGCGTATTTTGGACAGCGGTATCGAATTCGACATGGTGTTTGGCCCTGCGTACAAGGGTATTCCGCTGGGGGCTGCGCTGGTGGTGGAGTTAGCGCGCCGTGGCCGCAACGTGCCTTACGCCTACAACCGCAAAGAGGCCAAAGACCACGGCGAAGGCGGAAGCTTAGTGGGTGCGCCGCTGCAAGGGCGGGTGCTCATTGTGGACGACGTGATGTCCGCAGGTACCGCGGCACGTGAGTCCATTGCGATCATCAAAGCGGCAGGCGCCACACCGCATGCGGTGTGCATCGCACTCGATCGCCAAGAAAAGGCCACTGAGAACGGCCAAGACGTGGACTACAGCGCCGTGCAATACGTAAGAAGTTACTTAGGGTTACACGTGTGCGCCATTGCGAAGTTGAGTGATTTGATGCACTATTTGGCGCGCCGCGGTGGTGCGGCTGACGCGGCAGACCACCAAAGGGTGTCGGCCTACCGCGAACGGTACGGAGTTGAATAAGGGATGGAATGAAACGAGCAGCGGGATGGGTTTTTGTAGCGGCAAGCGTTGGGTGTGTGGCGGGGAACGCACTGGCGCAAACGCTACCAGAGCCGGGTGTTTACACCTGCATTGACGCCAAAGGCCGCAAGCTCACTGCGGATAGACCCATTCCTGAGTGTATTGACCGCGAGCAAAAAATCCTGAACCCCAGCGGTACCGTGAAGGCCAAAGTGGGGCCAACCTTAACCGCGCTGGAGCGCATAGAGCAGGACAAAAAAGACAAGCAGGCCGCTGATGAACAGTTGCGCATTGCAGAAGACAAGCGCCGCGACAAAGCGCTGCTGATTCGCTACCCTGACCGCGCTGTGCACGACCAAGAGCGCGCCGAAGCCCTGAAGCAAATTGCGGTTGTCACCAGTGCCGCTACCAACCGCCTCGATGAGCTCGCTCGCCAGCGTGTGGCGATTGACCAGCAGATGGATTTCTACAAGAAAGACCCGAGCAAGGCCCCTGCCTATTTGCGCAGGCAGGTGGAAGAGAACAACAACAGCCAAGCCGTGCAAAAGCGCTTTATCAGCGACCAAGAAGCCGAAGCGCGGCGCGTGAACGTTCGCTTTGATGACGAACTGATTCGGCTGCGCCGGCTTTGGTTGACGGTGTCTAAATAGCCAGTTTGGCGCGCAGCAAGTCGTTGACTTGTTGCGGATTGGCCTTGCCCTTGCTGGCCTTCATGATCTGACCCACGAGCGCGTTAAGCGCCTTCTCGTTGCCCGCCTTGAACTCCGCCACGTTCTTTGCGTTGGCTGCGATGACTTCGTCCACGATGGCTTCTAGCGCACCGGTGTCGTTCATCTGCTTGAGATCCTTATCTTGGATGATCTTGTCGATCATTTCGATATATGCAGCTAGATCTGCAATTTCCTTGTGCGATCTCTCGCACAAGGCTTGAAAGGCGGTTCTTGCTCCTCCGCCATTGATTTCCCCACTTGCGATGCGTTTGATCAATTCACCAACAGCAACCGGGTTTGGAACCTCTACATCATCAATGGCAATTGCCTGCTTGTTGATGAATGCCGAGACTTCACCTAGCACCCAGTTTGCGGCCAGCTTTGCTTGTCCGCTAATCTGTGTTGCTACTTCAAAGTATTTGGCCAAAGCTTGGCCTTGGGTGAGTTGGGTAGCGTCGTACTCGCTCAACCCGTAGTCTGCTACGAAGCGCGAGGCCATCACGCGGGGCAATTCGGCCATTTGCGCCCGTACCGTATAGATCCACTGCTTCGAAATGCATAGCGGCGGCAAGTCTGGATCAGGGAAGTAACGGTAGTCTGCGGCATCCTCTTTGGTGCGCATGGCACGCGTTTCGCCCGTGTCGGGGTTGAACAGCACCGTGGCTTGTTCAATGGCGCGGCCATCTTCAATTTGCTCGATTTGCCAGCGCACCTCATAGTCAATCGCTTGCTGCATGAACTTGAAGCTGTTCAAGTTCTTGATCTCGCGGCGCGTGCCTAAAGGGCTACCGGGTTTGCGCACCGACACGTTGGCGTCGCAACGGAAAGAGCCTTCTTGCATATTGCCATCGCAAATGCCAATCCAAGTCACGATCTTGTGCAGCTCTTTGGCGTAGGCCACGGCCTCGGCGCTGGAGCGCATGTCGGGCTCGGTCACGATTTCCAGCAGTGGGGTGCCCGCGCGGTTCAAGTCAATGCCGCTCTGGCCAATAAAGTCTTCATGCAAGGACTTGCCTGCGTCTTCTTCCAAGTGGGCGCGCACCAAACGTACCGATTTTTTCTCTTCGCCCAAGAAGAACTCCACCGCGCCGCCTTGCACCACAGGAATTTCAAACTGGCTGATTTGGTAGCCCTTGGGCAGATCGGGGTAGAAGTAGTTTTTGCGCGCAAAAATGCTGCGCGGCGCGATGTGGGAGCCCACGGCCAAGCCAAACTGAATGGCACGCTCTACCGCGCCCTTGTTCATCACCGGCAGCGTGCCGGGCAAGGCCAGGTCCACGGCGCAGGCTTGGGTGTTGGGTTCGGCACCAAACGCGGTGCTGGCGCGCGAAAAAATCTTCGACTGGGTCGAGAGCTGGGCGTGGGTTTCAAAGCCAATAATGACTTCGTAGCCATGCACCAGCGGGCCGGTGGGGCGGCCTTTTTGTTGTGCTTCGAATGTGTTCACAGTCTCACTCATAGTCAGAATCCTGCAGGCTTGGCCAGGTGGTAATCGGTGGCTTGTTGAAAGCGGTGGGCTGCGTTGAGCAGACGGGCCTCTTGGCAGTAATTGCCCAACAGTTGCATGCCAATGGGCAGGCCTTTGTCAGCGGCATTCGCGGCAAAGCCCACCGGAATGCTCATGCCGGGCAAGCCCGCCAAGGAGCCTGGCAAGGTGAAGATGTCGGCCAAGTAGTTGGCCACGGGGTCGTTAGATTTTTCACCCAATTTCCAAGCCACGGTAGGCGCCACGGGGCCTGCAATCAGGTCGCAGGACTTGAAGGCGTTTTGGAAGTCGTCGGCAATCATGCGGCGGATTTTTTGGGCTTGGAGGTAGTACGCGTCGTAGTAGCCGTGGCTCAGCACGTAGGTGCCAATCATGATGCGGCGCTTGACTTCATCGCCAAAGGCTTCTGCGCGCGTCTTCTTGTACATGTCGGCCAAGTCGCCATGTTGGGCCGCACGGTGTCCAAACTTCACACCGTCAAAACGGCTCAAGTTGCTCGATGCTTCAGCGGGCGCAATGATGTAGTACACCGGGATGGACAGCTCGGTGCGCGGCAGGCTGATAGGCACCAACTTGGCGCCCAGTGCTTCGTACTGCTTGAGTGCGGCGTCAACACTGGCGCGCACATCGTCGGACAGGCCTTCGCCAAAAAACTCTTGGGGCACGCCAATGCGCAAACCTTCAATCGAGTCATCCAGCGAGCGGGTGAAGTCTTCGGCCGCTACGTCTAGCGAGGTGGAGTCACGGTCTGGGTCGGGACCACACATGGCACTTAGCAGCATGGCGCAGTCTTGGGCGCTGCGTGCCATCGGGCCTGCTTGGTCTAAGCTGGATGCAAAGGCCACCATGCCGTAGCGCGATGCGCGGCCGTAGGTGGGCTTGATGCCGGTGATGCCGCAAAACGAGGCGGGTTGGCGGATAGAGCCACCGGTATCGGTGCCGGTGGCAGCAGGCGCCAACCGCGCAGCGACTGCCGCAGCGCTGCCGCCAGACGATCCGCCCGGAATGCGTTGGGTATCCCACGGGTTGCGCACAGGCGCCCAGCTACTGTGGCCGCTGGGCACGAGGGCGGAATTTTCGTTGCTGGAGCCCATGGCAAATTCATCGCAATTGAGCTTGCCCAAGGTCACGGCACCAGCCTCTGCCAGCTTGTTGACCACGGTGGCATCAAAAGGCGATTGGTAGCCTTTGAGCATGCGCGAACCTGCGGTAGAAACAAAGTCGCGGGTCACAAAAATGTCTTTGTGCGCAATGGGCACGCCGTCTAGCGGGCGGGCTTGACCAGCGGCAATGCGTGCATCGGCAGCGCGGGCTTGGGCCAGCGTGGCTTCGTGGTTGAAGTCCACAAAAGCGCCGAGATCGGCGTGGGCGTGGCTGCGGTCCAGAAAGTGTTGGGCCAGTTCCACGGCCGATATTTGGCGGGCAGCCAGCGCCGTGCTCAGTGCATGCACCGTGAGGTCATGGGGGGCGAGGGTAGAAAGAGGTGACGTCATGGGATGGGAAATGGGTTACTCAATGACCTTGGGAACCAAGAACAGGCCGCGCTCGACCGCAGGTGCACTGCGCTGGTTGGCCTCGCGTTGGTTGGTTTCGCTCACTACGTCGTCGCGCAAGCGCAATTGGATGTCGTTGATCACCGCGACAGGGTGGGCCAAAGGCTCGATGCCTTGGGTGTCCACGGCGCGCATTTTCTCCACAATGTCGAAGAAATCATTCATTTGGCCCAAGATTTTTTGGCTCTCATCGGGCTGAAGTTCAAGCCGCGCAAGATTGGCAATACGGGCGATGTCGGTGGATGTCAGTGACATGGTCTAAAAAGAGTGTGATTCAAAGGAAAATCGCCTCCGAAACGGCGTTTCAGGGCGAGTTATTCACAGGGTTCGGTTATTATCCTGCCTTTGGTGCATGTTCCGTAAAAACGCGGACTTTCGCACTGAACTACCATTTTTTTGTAACGATAAAACCATGGTGACGGGAGGCCGAAGTGCCTTCAGTGCCTGAGAGGAATAGTGATGTTTGGGTCTTTTCGTCGGTACTTTTCTACCGACTTGGCAATCGATTTGGGAACCGCCAACACCCTGATTTTCGTGCGTGACAAAGGTATCGTGTTGGATGAGCCTTCCGTGGTTGCCATTCGCCACGAAGGCGGCCCCCAAGGCAAGAAGACGATTCAAGCCGCGGGTAAAGAAGCCAAGGCCATGTTGGGCAAAGTACCCGGCAACATCGAAGCCATTCGCCCGATGAAAGACGGTGTGATTGCCGACTTCACCGTCACAGAGCAAATGCTCAAGCAGTTCATCAAGATGGTGCATCCCCGTGGCGTGTTCAAGCCCAGCCCGCGCATCATCATTTGCGTACCCTGTGGTTCTACCCAAGTGGAGCGTCGCGCCATTCGCGAATCCGCGCTGGGCGCTGGCGCCAGCGATGTCTACCTGATTGAAGAGCCTATGGCTGCGGCCATCGGCGCGGGCTTACCAGTCGCAGAAGCCAGCGGCTCCATGGTGGTCGACATTGGTGGTGGTACTACCGAAGTGGGCGTGATCTCCTTGGGCGGCATGGTCTACAAAGGTTCTGTGCGCGTGGGTGGTGACAAGTTTGACGAAGCCATCATCAACTACATCCGCCGCAACTACGGCATGTTGATTGGCGAGCCCACCGCAGAAGCCATTAAGAAAAAAATTGGTTCTGCGTTCCCTGGTTCTGAAGTCAAAGAGATGGAAGTACGTGGCCGCAACCTGTCTGAAGGTGTTCCACGCAGCTTCACCATTTCTTCCAACGAAATCTTAGAAGCATTGACCGACCCGCTGAACAACATCGTGTCGGCGGTGAAAAACGCATTGGAGCAAACGCCTCCTGAGTTGGGCGCAGATATCGCCGACAGAGGCATGATGCTCACCGGTGGTGGTGCCTTGCTGCGTGACTTGGACCGCCTGCTGGCCGAAGAAACTGGCTTGCCAGTGTTGGTGGCCGAAGATCCTTTGACCTGCGTGGTGCGTGGTTGCGGTATGGCGCTCGAACAGATGGAGCGTCTGGGTTCCATTTTCACCAGCGAATAACCCCCCGTCAGCGATGCCCGTACCATGCCATTAGGTACGCTGGACAGAGATCCCCCTCCCTTCTTTCGCCAGGGCCCGTCGGCCCTGTCCAAGCTGGCCGTCTTCAGCGCTTTGGCGCTGTTTTTGATGGTGGCTGATGCCCGTTTCAAAATGATGCAACCCTTGCGTCAGGTACTGGCTACTGTGCTCTACCCCGTGCAGTGGTTGGCTCTGCAGCCCGTTGCTTTGGTGGAGGGCAGTGTCCACTACTTTGACAGCCTGGCCACGGCCCAACAAGAGCAAGCCCAAGCGAGAAAGCGCCTCAACCTGCAGTCGCAACGGGCCAATCAAGTTGAGCCCTTGCTGCTTGAAAACGAACGCTTGCGCAAACTTTTGGGTTTACGTGAACGCTTGAGCTCACCGGCCTTAGCTGCGCAGGTGATCTATGACGCCGCAGACCCTTACACCCGCAAGGTGGTGATCGACAAGGGCATGGCCGATAACGTGGGGCTGGGTTCCCCGGTCTTGGACGAGCTAGGTGTGCTTGGTCAAGTGACGCGGGTTTATCCCTTTGTGAGCGAAGTGACCCTGGTGACCGACCGGGACCACGCCATACCCGTGCTCAACGTTCGCACTGGCGCACGTGGCGTAGCGTTCGGTGATACATCCACCCACGCGGATGCGATGGAGCTGCGCTTTATGGCCGCCAACGCCGATGTCGCGGTGGGTGACCTGTTAACGACCAGCGGTGTAGATGGTGTGTACCCACCAGGACTGCCGGTAGCCCGTGTTGAAAAGGTAGAGCGCCGTGTCGACGCTGTGTTTGCACGCATTTACTGTGTCCCACTCGCACTGGTTGCCGGTGCTGGCCATGTGATGGTGTTAGATCCCATTGCTGCAGCGGTTCCGCCCAGACCCGTTCCAGATGCGCCCACGGTCGGTGCCAAACGTGGAGATGTGCGATGAATGAACGATGTGTTAGGGGCCCGGAGGTGTTGACATGATCATGCGCCAAGGCCAGCAGCTGTTGCTGCCCGCGAATCCCTTGTTTGTGTGGGGTAGCTTGGTGGCGGCCTTGTTGCTCAACATGCTGCTGAACATGGGACCTTTGGGCCGCGCACCATGGAGTCCCGACTTATTGGCGGTCGTCTTGGTGTTTTGGACCGTACACCAACCCTTGCGCGTAAGCATTGGCGCAGCGTTTGTGTTTGGTTTGTTGGTCGATGCGCACCAGGGCGGGCTGTTGGGGCAACACGCGATGTCCTACACCGTGTTGAGTTTTCTTGCCATCACGATCCACCGGCGCTTGCTGTGGTTTTCTGTGCCGTCGCAGGCGGCGCAAATACTGCCCTTGTTCTTTCTTGCCCATCTCGTGCAGCTGGTGTTGCGCATGTTAGGTGGTGGTACGTTTCCTGGCATGTGGATGTTTTTGGCACCTTTGATTGAAGCAGTGCTGTGGCCCGTTGCCAGCGTTATCTTGTTAGCGCCGCAACGCCGTGCCCCTGACCCAGACGCCAACCGTCCCTTGTGACCATGGTGCGCGTGCTGCCCTTGTTTGTGTGCGTTGTTAGCCCCGCTGTTGCGGTGCCAATGGTTTTGCGGGGCCGTCGATGACCGAGCTGCGCAACGTAGAGATTGACCTCGCGCGGTTCAGATTGCGCGTGTTTGTGATGAGCTTGGTGGTGATCAGCTGTTTCTTGCTGCTGGCCGTTCGCTTGGTGTACTTGCAAATTTGGCGTCATGATGACTTGCGTGCCCAAGCGGAAAGCAACCGCACGTCGATCGTGCCTATCGTGCCTAACCGTGGCCTGATTTTGGACCGCAACGGCGTTGTGTTGGCCACTAACTATTCTGCTTACACCTTAGAACTCACGCCCTCAAAAAGCATTAACGTGGAGCAAACCTTGGACGATCTCGCCAAGGTGGTGGACATTACACCTCGCGATCGGCGGCGATTTAAGAAGCTGATGGACGAGTCCAAAAGCTTTGAATCATTGCCCGTGCGCAGCCGCCTGACCGAGACAGAGGTCGCGCGGTTTGCGGCGCAGCGGTTTCGCTTTCCTGGGGTGGAAATCAAGGCACGCTTGTTTCGCAACTACCCCTATGGAGAGCTGGCCAGCCATGTGGTGGGTTACATCGGGCGCATCAACCAAGCCGAGAAAGCCAAGATTGAAGACAACGATGACCAAGCCAATTACCGAGGCACCGAGTACATAGGCAAGCTAGGGGTAGAGCAAAGCTACGAAAGCACCCTGCATGGAACCACCGGGGTCGAGCAGATCGAAACCTCTGCAGGGGGGCGCGCCGTGCGCAAGCTCGCAAGCAACCCAGCTTCACCGGGCAATGTGGTTATTTTGTCCATCGACATCAAACTGCAAAAGCTCATCGAAGACATGTTTGGTGAGCGTCGCGGTGCCTTGGTCGCTATAGATCCAAAAACTGGCGAGGTGCTGGCTTTTGTGAGCAAGCCCACGTTTGACTCCAACTTATTTGTCGAAGGCATTGACCAGGAAAACTGGCAGTCCTTGAATGAGTCACCAGACAAGCCCTTGCTCAACCGGGCCTCGCGCGGGACCTATCCCCCCGGGTCTACCTACAAACCGTTTATGGGTCTTGCCGCGTTGGAGACCGGCACACGCGCAGCCACCACCATCATCAACGACCCTGGCTTTTACATGTTTGGGGGTCACCGTTTCGGTAGTCCGGAGAATGAGCGTGGTGGCCCCATGGACATGCACCGCTCCATCGTAGAGTCCAGCAATGCCTACTACTACTCGTTGGCCAACGAGATGGGCGTGGACGCCATGCATGACTTCATGGCCCCCTTAGGGTTTGGGCAGTTGACGGGCATCGACATTCAGGGCGAGGTGCGTGGGGTTTTGCCCAGCGAAGCCTGGAAGCGCAAGTACTACAAGCGCCCAGACCAGCAAAAGTGGTATGCAGGGGAAACCATTTCCTTAGGTATTGGACAGGGCTACAACAGCTTCACCATGTTGCAGTTGGCGCAAGCCACGGCGACCTTGGCCAACAACGGCGTGAAGCACAAACCGCAATTGGTCGTCGCCACGCAAGATGTATCCACCCGTGTGCGTGTGCCCGTGGCGAACGAGCCCCCGGTGGATCTCGGGTTCAAACCTGAAAACATCGCGATCATTCGCAAAGCCATGGTGGGCGTCACCTTAGCCGGTACCTCGGCCAAGGTGTTTGCCGGGGCGGGCTACACCAGCGGCGGCAAAACGGGTACTGCACAGGCGGTGGGCCTGAGTCAAAAAGAAAAGTACAACGCCGCCAAGATGGAAGAGCGTCAGCGGGACCATTCGCTGTATGTCGCCTTTGCACCCGCCGAAGATCCCAAGATCGCCTTGGCGGTGATTGTGGAAAACGCGGGTTTTGGTTCTGCTTCGGCTGCGCCGATTGCGAGGCGCGCTTTTGACTATTGGTTGCTAGGACAGTACCCCAGCGAAGAAGACCTCGCAGCTGTCAGCAAAGGCTTGGCTACGGTGCCAACCGGCACGCCACGCGTGGCAGCAGAATTGCCGTGGCCACCGCCACCGATTGCTCGCTAAGGCACTCTGAGCTCCCCTAGCGCAAGAATGCGTCGTAGCTGGTTTTGACAATCAAGGCCGAAACGACCGTAATGAACACAGCCCGCACAAAGCCCGTGCCGTGCTTCAAGGCCAAGTGCGTACCCGCCAAGCTGCCAAGCAAATTGGCAATCCCCATCGCAAGTACAAAATGCCACCAGATATAGCCCTTGAGGCTAAACAGAACAATAGCGGCCAAGTTGCTAGCCGTGTTGAGTAGCTTGGCACCGCCCGAGGCGTGCAAGAAGTCATAGCCCATCCAACGCACTAGCAAAAACACAAAGAAGCTGCCCGTGCCGGGTCCAAAAAAACCATCGTAAAACCCAATGCTGGTGCCCACCACGCAGGCCATCAGCAGCTCACGTCTGCCGCTAAAGCGCGGCGCATGGGTGCGCCCCAAGTCTTTTTTGAGCAGCGTGTAAGCCAATACGCCTACCAAAATCAGTGGGAGGAGCTTGCGTAAGAATTCTGGCGACACCACGGTCACCAACCAGGCCCCAGCAAGGGACGCCATGAAGGCCGCAAGGGCTGCAGGCAGCAAAGCCGCCCACGGTAGTTGCACCCGCCGGCTGTACTGCACGGTGGCCATGGCGGTACCCCAGACGGACGCGCCTTTGTTGGTGCCCAAGAGTGTGGCAGGGTGGGTCGTGGGAAAGACGGCAAACAAGGCCGGCACCAGAATCAAGCCGCCGCCGCCCACTATGGAATCTACAAAGCCTGCCAACATGGAGGCTAGCGACATTACAACGAGTTCCATAGGAAACCTTGTCTAGCAAGCGCAGTGTGCTATCAATAACGTAGCGTTATGCGCAATATGAATGGGCGATGCGGGCTGATTTGCCCATAAAAAAAGCACTGGACCAGCCAGTGCTTTTGAATCTGCATCTCTAGGTGCAGTGATTGTAATTTGTTGTTAGCCGTCTCCTCGGCGTCACTTCGTGTCGGTTCAGCTTGTTCAATCGTCTGCAGTTGCCGCCGCATCCATAGGATTAATGTACCTCTTCGGTAACTGCAGACACATTAGGACTTACCCTTCATGACGCAAGATGCGCGTGCGTAATCCACTGCGCCGCTTTCTCCGCAATCATGAGCGTGGGCGAGTTGGTGTTGCCGCTGGTGATGCTGGGCATCACGCTGGCGTCAACCACGCGCAAGCCCGCCACCCCATGCACCTTGAGGCGTGCATCTACCACCGCCATCGCATCGCTCGTTCCGCCCATTTTGCAAGTGCCCACGGGGTGAAAAATGGTGGTGGCAATGTCGCCGGCAAGCTTGGCAAGCTCTGCGTCCGTCTGGAACTGCACGCCCGGTTTGTACTCTTGCGGCTGGTACTTCTGCAAGGCGGGCTGCTCTACGATGCGCCGGGTCAGGCGCAAGGAGTCTGCGGCAACTTGGCGGTCTGTATCGGTGCTCAGGTAGTTCGGTGCAATGTGCGGCGCATCGCCAAACTGCGGGCTGGTGATGTGCACCGTGCCCCGGCTGGTTGGGTTCAGGTTGCACACGCTGGCGGTGAATGCGTCAAAGCGGTGCAGCGGCTCGCCAAAGGCGTCCAAGCTGAGCGGTTGCACGTGGTACTCCAAGTTCGCATAGGGTTGCGCTGGGTCGCTGCGGGTGAACGCGCCCAGCTGGCTAGGTGCCATGCTCATAGGCCCGGTGCGCTTGAACGCATACTCCAAGCCAATGCGCGCTTTGCCCAGCCAGCTGCTGGCCTGTGTATTGAGCGTGCTGGTGTTGCTCACCTTGAACACGGCGCGAATCTGCAAATGGTCTTGCAAGTTGCTGCCCACACCTTCCAACGCATGCTGCACCGCAACGCCCTTGGCTTGCAACAGGTCTGCAGGCCCAATGCCCGAGAGCTGCAGCAACTGGGGCGAGCCAATGGCACCTGCGCACACAATGACCTCTAGGCGCGCATGGGCCTGCACCATGGTGCTGCCGTCCCACACCTCCACACCGGTGCAGCGCAAGGGTGCAGCGGCGTCGGTGGTGTTGGGGGCCGTCAACAGCTTGGAGACTTGGGCGCTGGTCCACAGTTCAAAGTTGGGGCGGGCATAACAGGTGGGGCGCAAAAACGCTTTGGCGGTGTTCCAGCGCCAGCCCGCTTTTTGGTTCACTTCAAAGTAGCCTACGCCCTCGTTGTCGCCCCGGTTGAAGTCGTCGGTCGCGGGAATGCCCGCTTGCACCGCCGCTTGCGCGAAAGCGTCAAGCACATCCCAGCGCAGTCTTTGTTTTTCAACGCGCCACTCACCACCCGCTTGGTGGTGGCGCAGCACATGCCCGTACTGGGTGGTATCGGCGGTCAGTACCTCGGATGGCGTGGTGCGTGCGCCGTGGTGCGCATTGGCACCCTTGTAATGGTCTTCGTGGAGCTTGAAGTAGGGCAGGCTGCTGGCCCAGCCCCAGCTGGGGTCGCCTACCAGTTGGGCCCACTGGTCGTAGTCGCGGGCTTGGCCGCGCATGTAAATCATGCCGTTAATGCTGCTGCAACCACCCAGCGTTTTGCCACGCGGATAGCGCAGCGCGCGCCCGTTGAGCCCCGGTTCAGCGGCTGTGTTGAACAACCAATCGGTGCGTGGGTTGCCAATGCAATGCAGGTAGCCCACCGGAATGTGAATCCAGTGGTAGTCGTCCTTGCGGCCCGCCTCGATGAGCAGCACGCGCTTCGATGCGTCAGCGCTTAAGCGGTTGGCCAGCAGGCAGCCCGCTGTGCCAGCGCCCACAATGATGTAGTCAAACGTGGTGTCTTGCATGGTGCCCTTGGTGTCTATCGCAACAGAATTACAGCCAAAAAAATGCAGCAGCGGCTACGGCGGTGGGCAGCAAAGCCCCCAGCAGCAAGCCGCCTGCACCGATGGATTGCTCGGCAAAGCCTTTTTTCAACAACGCCACCCCCGCAGGGTTGGGCGCGTTGGCAATCACGGTCAGACCCCCGCCCGTTACCGCACCGGCTACCAGCATGTACTTGGCAGGGTCTGACATGCCCTCAATCAAAGAGCCCAAGTAGGTGAGGGCCGCGTTGTCGGTAATGGCCGTGAGCCCTAGCGCGCCAAAGAACAGGGCCGTGGGTGCTAGGCTAGACACAATGGGCTGCAGCCACCACTGCTGCATGCCGCCTAGCAGCACCAGCCCGGCCAAGAAAAAGCCCACAAGCAAACCCTCTTTCAAAATCAAAGGCGCTTGGAAGCGTTCGTAGGCCTGCGTGTAGCCCAAGAAAAACAAGAACAGTCCCAAGAACAAGACCGGGTGGTGCGCCAAGGTCACTACCGCCGCCAAAAAGGCCAAGTGCACTGCGCTCACAAACCAAGGCACATGGACCGCATTGGTGTTTGTTTCTGCAGGTACTGGGCCCAGGTGTTTGCGCAGCATCCACACCACAGCGGTGGCATTCACGACGACTGCGATGGTGGCTTTCCACCCAAAAGTGCGGGCCATGAAGGCAGAGTCCCAGTTCCAAGCGCCCGCAATCATCAAGACCGGGGGGGCCGCATACGAGGTGAGTGTGCCGCCTATCGAAATGTTCACAAACAGCACGCCCAGTGCCGCGTACTTGGTGCGCTCAGGCATCTCGGGGCGAAAGATCTGGGGTGCCAACATCAGCGCCGCCAGCGTCATAGCAGCTGGCTCGGTGATGAAGGAACCCAACAACGGCACGACCGCCAAGCCCATCCACGCCAAGACCACAGGCGTGGGCAAGGGCACCCCGCGGGCCACTGCGCCCAAGGCGTTTTGTACCGCCACCAGCACCGGTTTAGAAGCAGCTACCACCATCACCACAAAGACAAACAAGGGCTCGGTATAGTGCCGCGACTCAGCGTAGGCAATCGCCTGGGTGCTGCCCGCCAGCATGGCCATGCAAGCGATCAGCACAAAGGCCCAGAAGCCAAACACCACCTCCACCTCACCCAGCAGGTGAAACAGCCCGCCATGCGACGGGTGCTTGTGCGCCAACGATTCAAAAAACTTGGCGCAAAAGGTGTGCACCAAGGCAATGCCAAAGATGATGGCGCCAATGGTTTGAATGGTGGCGCTGTGGGTGATGTCGGTATTCACGGTGTATTTACTTTCCAGCCCATTGCGGCTTGCGTTTTTCTTGGAAGGCCAACTGGCCTTCGCGAGCGTCTTCGGTCAAGGTGAAGAGGGCAATTTGGCTCTCGGTGAATGCCATGGACTCTTCAAACGCCATGGCCTCTACGCGCTTCATGGTGTACAAGCCCCGGCGGATGGCTGCGGGTGATTTGTCCAACAGGCGGTCCAACAGCCATTGCAGCTTGGCGTCCAAGTCGGCATCGGCGTAGTTCACCAGCCCGTACTCCACGGCTTGCGCGCTGCTGATAGGCTCGCCCGTAATGCACATTTCCACCAGCTTGCGCCTAGGAATCAGGTGCTGCAGCACGCTCAGCACCTGCGCGGGAAACACGCCCACCTTCACCTCGGGCAGTCCAAAGATGCTGTGCTCAGCGGCCACCGCCATGTCGCACATGGACAGCAGGCCCATGCCGCCCGCCATGCAGGCGCCATTGACCCGCGCAATCAACGGCACATAGCTGGCCTTGGCGGCGCGCAGCACCTGGGCCAAATGGCCATGGGGTTCTGAGTAGTCGGTGGTAAACGCGTTAGCGCTCTGTAAGTCGGCCCCCGCACAAAAGGCCTTGCTCCCTGCACCGGTGAGCACGATGGCGCGTATGTCGCGCAAGGCTTGGGCTGCGTCAATGGCTTGCGCCAAGCTGGCCAGCACCTTGTGGCTCATGGCGTTGCGCCGCTCTTCGCGGGTGATGGTGAGCCACAGCACCGGGCCGCGTTGCTCAATGGCCAGTTCCTCGTGGGCAAAGCTGCTGGGGTGAACGGCGCTGGTGGTCATGGTGGGGGTGTCTCCTTTGTCCTATTTTGCGTGCAATGGGTTTTAAAACATGCCTGGGTCTTCACAGGGTGCGAGTACCATCCGCTACACACTATTTTCACAGGGAACTATGACCGCGGAGGATTGCACGCCACGCCTTGCATTGGAGCACACGCCACAGGGCCTGTGCGCAACGCTCTATGGTCGCTGGACAGCAGCCGACCTGGCCGACCCCGCTCAGTGGGCCGCCACGCAGCAGGCCCTCCAACCCGCGCAGCAGCCCGCCCACTGGGACCTGCGCAACCTGGAGCGCCTAGACCATGTGGGCGCCCAAGTGCTGTGGAACGCCTGGGGCCGTGCTTGGCCTGCGCATGTGCTCACCGAGGCGGGCCAGTTGGCCACGCTCAAACGCGTGGCGCGCTTCAGCGTGCCGCCCCCCAAGCACCACCGCATGAGCGTGTGGCGCGCGTTCCTGAAACTGGGCGAATGGCTTTACAGCATTGAGGGCCACGCCGTGGGTGCCGTGCGTTTGCTGGGCCAGCTGTTTTTGGACCTGCTCAAGCTCCTGCGCAGCCCGCACACCGGCCCGTGGCGTGACATCTCAGGCCATATGTACCGCATTGGCGCCACGGCCTTGCCCATTACTGCGCTGGTGGGTTTTTTGATTGGCGTGGTGCTGGCGTATTTGATGTCGCAGCAGCTGCGCCAGTTTGGTGCCAACGCCTTCATCGTCAACATCTTGGGCATCTCGCTCATCCGCGAGCTAGGGCCGGTGCTGGCCGCCATCTTGATCGCAGGGCGCTCAGGCTCGTCCATTGCGGCACAAATTGGCGTCATGCGGGTGACCGAAGAGCTAGACGCCATGCGCGTCATGGGCATCCCCCGTGGCTACCGCTTGGTCATGCCACGCGCATTGGCCATGGCGCTGGCCATGCCACTTATCACCGTGTGGACCACGGTGGCTGCCTTGCTCGGTGGCATGTTGGCAGCAGACGTAGTCTTGGGGCTCACCCCCGCCTATTTCATTGAGGCCATGCCCAAGGCGGTGCAGCTGGGCAACCTGTGGTTGGCCTTGTCCAAGTCGGTGGTGTTTGGCTTGTTGATTGCGCTCATTGGCTGCCACTTTGGCCTGCGCGTGCAGCCCAACACCCAAAGCCTGGGCAAAGGCACCACGGCGGCGGTGGTCACCTCCATCACCATGGTCATCTTGGTCGATGCCTTGTTTGCCGTGGTGTTCAAGAGCGTGGGGGTATGAGCATGAACTCAGCCCTCAACCCTAAGCCTCCCGTGGTGCAGATCGACAAGCTGTGGAGCGTGTTTCGCACTAATGGGGTGGACGCCTTGGTCCACAAAGACCTGGACCTCACCATCGAGCAGGGTGAGTTGCTCTCCATCGTAGGCGGCTCCGGCAGTGGCAAAACCGTGCTGCTGCGCCAGATCTTGGGGCTGGAGACGCCCAAGCGTGGCACCGTGACCGTGCTGGGGCGGCCCGCATCTGAGCTGGGCCGCGCAGGGGCTGCGAGCCGGGTGGGCATGTTGTTCCAACACGGCGCCTTGTTCTCGGCGTTTACGGTGCTAGAAAACATTGCGTTTCCGCTGCGTGAACTGCACACCTTGCCGGACGACTTGGTGCGGGACGCCGCCATGGTCAAGCTGCAAATGGTGGGCCTAGACCCCGCCCACGCCAACAAAATGCCCGCTGACTTGTCGGGCGGCATGATCAAGCGCGTGGCCTTGGCGCGCGCCCTCATCATGGATCCGCCCTTGCTCTTGCTAGACGAGCCCACCGCTGGTCTAGACCCTGACCGCTCCGACGCGTTTTGTACCCTGCTGCGCACGCTGCACCGCGAACTGGGCCTCACCGTCGTCATGGTGACGCATGACCTCGATACCATTTACGAAATCAGTACCCGCGTGGCCGTGGTGGCCGAAAAGCGTGTCATCGCCAACGCACCACCCAAAGACGTGATTGCGCTAGACCACCCATTTGCCCGCCAGTTCTTCTTGGGCGGGCGTGGCCTGCGCGCCATGGAGCTATTGCGTGCCCAGCCCGATGCGGTGTACAAAGACAACCCCTAGAAAGAACCATGGAAAACAAATCCCACGCCCTTGCAGCTGGCGCTTTTGTCTTGGTGATGACCGCACTGGTGATTGCCTTGGCCGCCTGGCTCACACGGGACACCACCGAGCAACGCCAGTTTGAACTCTCCAGCCGCGAAAGCGTAACTGGCCTGCAGCCCCAAGCCGGTGTGCGCTACAAAGGCGTCTCGGTAGGGCGCGTCACCTACATCGGCTTGGACAAAGCCACGCCCGGCAACGTGCTGGTGCGCATTGCCGTGAGCGACAACGCCCCCATCACCGAGTCCACCTACGCCAGCCTGGGCTTCCAAGGCGTAACCGGCTTGGCCTTTGTGCAGCTGGACGACCCCGGTACCTCCACCCAACCGCTGCAGGCCGCTGGAGCGCAACTGCCCCGCATTCCTATGCGCCCCGGGATGATGTCGCGCCTGACCGACCAAGGCAGCAACCTGCTGGGCCAGCTAGAGCAAGCCAGCCAGCGGGTCAATGGCTTACTGGCATCAGACAATCAAAAAACGCTCATGGTTGCTATCGACAACCTGGGCAAAGCCGCTGCCAACGTGGGCCAACTCACGCACCGTGCCGACCAAATGCTGGCCGCCCAAAACGGGCCTGACGGCATGAACCTGCCTCGCATGGTGGAGCAAGCGGGCACCACGCTCAAAACCATGCAAACCACCGCCGAGCGCCTGGCCGTGAGCGCCGACACCGTGCGCACCTCTGCCGCCGAGTTTCAGCGCACCAACCGCCGCATGAACGAACCCGGTGGCACCTTGGACAAAATCGCCCAAAGCACCGAAACCATGGCCGCTGCAGGCCAAACCCTGAACGCCACGCTGGTGCCCCGCATCAACCGCACGGTAGACGACGCCTCGCGCACCGTGCGCCAAGTGGGCCGCATTGCCGACTCGGTGAACGACAACCCCCAGTCTCTGCTGCTGGGCAAAGGCGCAGCCGCTCCCGGCCCGGGCGAAAGTGGCTTTGTGCCACCACCGCCCGCCCGCTGACGCACAGGCCCCGCGCCCCATTTGTGATGAATACTATGAAAAATATAGCTGCTTGCGAATATCCCATGCGCGCCAGAGCCCGATTTGCCTCTGTTTTGCCGCATACCTTGCGTGTTGGCCTCGTGGCGGGCTTGCTCTGGGGGCTGGCGGGCTGCTCGGTGTTGCAAACTCCCGCGCGCCCTGCCGTGTATGACTTTGGCCCCGGCGCCACCGCGCCCGTTGCCAGCAACCGCATGGCACCGTTGCCACCGCTGCTGCTCTCGGGCGTGCAGGCGGCATCGGCCTTAGACAGCACCGCCGTGCTGTACCGCCTGGCCTATAGCGACGCCCAGCAGCTGCGCCCCTACTCCCTGGCCCGCTGGAGCATGCCGCCCGCAGAGCTGCTGCGCCAGCGCCTGCGTGACCAGCTAGGCCAGCGCCGCGCGGTGCTCAACCCTGCCGATGGCGTGGTGCAAGGCGGCGCGGTGCTGAGCCTGCGCATTGAAATTGACGAGTTCAGCCAATGGTTTGAAGCCCCCGACCGCAGCACCGGCCTGCTGCGCCTGCGTGCCACCTTGGCCCAAGCCGGCCACGGCCCTGAGCGCTTGGTGGCCCAACGCAGCTTTGTGGTCCAAGAACCCAGCCCCACCCCCGACGCCCCCGGCGGCATCAAAGCCCTGAGCCTTGCGGCCGACGCCGTGATTGCCGAGATCGACCAGTGGGTGCAACAGTCGCAGCCTTGAGGGGTGAATGGTTGGCGTGAAGGCTGACGCGAGGCTAGTTCCGCGATGGGCTGGAACCCGACTTTCAAATCGTCGCCATGATTGGCAGTTCCCGACCCAATGTGGGTGCTTACCGTGCCAAAAGTCTCGCCACAAAGCTGCCGGTTGTCTTCGGTTGCCAACGACCGGTTTGGATGCAGCGCCACTGGGAAGCCAAAGCATTTGATCCGTGTCCAGTGATCTTGCTAGTGCGGGCAGACAGCTTTTCTACCCCACATTGGCAGCATTAATGCTCCAGCTAGTACAAACTGAGCAGCACAACATCTTTGGATTACCGGATGCGCCGGATGTCAGCTTGGGCAGCCGTTCACCGTTGACCGTTCAAGTAGACCGGCAGCCGGAACATTGGCTATTTCGATCTCTGTCGGAATCTGCAAAATATTTTTAAATCCGATGTCGATCGGCCGTTTGGCTGTGCATCACCCTTTCAGGAATGCGCAAGGTGCGCGGGCCGCTACCAATAGTTCCCGAAAGGATTTTCATGACATCAACCACCTTGGTGATTACCTCCAGCCCAGTCGGCAAACACAGCGTGTCGACCCTTCTACTGGATGACCTCTTGGAACGGCGCTCCAAGACCCATCCGCATGAGCGGGTCGTGGTCCGTGATCTTGCTGCAATGGGGGGGTCATTGCCGCATGTCGATGGCACGTTCGCAGACGCCATCTTCATTACGCCGGATCAGCGCACTGTTGAGCAGCAACAAGGGCTGACGCTCTCGGACGAATTAGTCAACGAGCTCATTGCCGCTACAACCGTCGTCATCGCAAGTCCCATGTACAACCGTACGGTCCCATCGTCCCTAAAGGCCTGGATTGACCACGTCGTGCGCCCTGGGCTCACCTTCACTTACGATGAGAAAGGTCGCAAAGGGCTGTTATCCGGTAAGAAGGCCATACTTTTATGTGCCACCGGTGGTGTGTATTCAAAGGGTGACGGCGTCGCCGAAGACTTTTTGGTCCCCTATTTGCGTTGCATTCTCGAGTTTATGGGTGTCAAAGACGTAAGTGTTTACCGTGCAGAGGGACTGGCTATTGACTATGAAGGCGCTGTCAGATCGGCGAAGGAACTTTTAGCCGTCGAGAACTGAATGAAGGTAAGTGAGCTGGCGTAAATCAAAGCCTTTAACCCGCGGCTGCTCTCTAAATGACAAGGTCGGCATGACTGCTTCAAAAAAGTTTTTGAAACAATGTCGATCGGAAGAGTGGTCGCGCATCACCTAATCAGGAACGCGTATGGTGCGCGGTCCCAACCTGGAGAACCCAATGCAATTCATGATTGTTTTTAAAGAGACCGATGCCGAAGTCGCACGCAAGGATGACCCCACTGCCGCGCCCGCCTACTGGGGTGCCTGGGGTGCATATATGAACGCCATGCAAGACAGCGGAATCATGGTCAGCGGTAATGCACTTCAACCTCCGCGCACGGCCACCCACATCCGCGTGGAAGGTGGCAAACGGCAAGTACAAGATGGACCATTCGCCGACACATATGAGCATCTTGGTGGGTACGTCATTGTTAAAGCGGACAGCCTCGATGAGGCATTGGAGTGGGCATCGCGCGCGCCTTGTGCGTCCGCCGGCAGTGTCGAAGTACGCCCCGTACTACCTCCCCCGACGGCCGCATGAGGGTTCACAGGAGCCACTGGAAAAAGATGAACCAATTCCTGACCTACTGCGCGTGAGTCACGAAGCGAAGGCTGCCGCCGAGCGGGTCGCAAGAGACTGTTACGGTCGTCTTGTTGCTCGCCTGGCTTGGCAGTGGCGCGACCTAGCCGCGGCCGAGGATGCACTGTCCGACGCGTTCGCGGCTGCTTTGCGGCACTGGCCCGAGCAGGGTGTGCCAAATGCGCCCGAAGCATGGCTGGCCACTGCGGCCCAGCGCCGCCTGCTTCATCATGCCCGCCACATCCGATTGACGCTTGATCCGCGCGTAATCGCTCTACTAGATGAAACTGAGCCCGAGGCGCCAGAGCCACAAGCAGTTCCCGACGCACGTTTGCAACTGATGTTCGTATGTGCGCATCCTGCTATTTTTGCCAACGTACACGCGCCGCTCATGCTGCAGGCCGTGTTGGGACTTGACGCTAAGGTCATTGCTAGCGCGTTTCTCGTCTCCCCGACAGCAATGGCCCAGCGCCTCGTTCGCGGAAAGGCCAATATTCGCGATGCTGGACTGAGGTTCGAAACCCCAGAAGCACATGAGTTACCCGCGCGACTGGCGGCGGTATTGGATGCAATATATGCCGCGTATACCTTGGGTCGCGGAGTTGTGGACAGTCCTGCGGAAGACCTGCGCGAAGAAGCTCTCTTTCTTGCCAAACTAACGGCGCAATTGCTGCCTAGCCAGGCTGAAGCCTGGGGGTTGCTAGCTCTTTTGCTACACGCTGAAGCGCGTCGATCAGCGCAATTCGATAGCGAAGGTCGGTTTGTGCCCTTGCATATGCAGAACCCTAAAGAATGGCGAGAAGAACTGATCTCTGAGGCAGAGGAAGCGCTTTGGACTGCTGCAGGGCTGCGACAACCTGGCCCGTTTCAGATTGAAGCGGCTATCCAGTCTGCACATGCCCAGCGCCGTGCCACAGGGCAGACGCCCTGGCGTGCCATTGCCCAGCTCTATGGAGTTTTGGTGCAGCACCACCCTAGCCTCGGTGCACGTGTCGGTGAAGCCGTGGCCCGCGCTGAGGCTGGCGATCCGCAATTCGCGGTGGGGT
The DNA here is from genome assembly GCF_006974105.1 of Rhodoferax aquaticus. Classification (NCBI taxonomy): domain Bacteria; kingdom Pseudomonadati; phylum Pseudomonadota; class Betaproteobacteria; order Burkholderiales; family Comamonadaceae; genus Rhodoferax; species Rhodoferax aquaticus. The sequence continues at coordinate 4,473,073 of NZ_CP036282.1, read as the reverse complement.
TGCTGGATGCGCTGCCCGCGGATGCCACCACTTACGCACCCTATTGGGTCGCCCGAGCACATGTCCTGAAAATGGCCGACGCTGACGGTCAAAGGGCTGCGCTTCTGAAGGCCATTGGACTCACTAGCGATCCGCGCGTTCGAGACTTCCTAGTTGCCCAATTGGGTTGAAGTTACAAGCTGGAAACTGCAAAAGATCAGAGTTCTGAACCAGCGAGGTCTCCCCTCGGTTTCAGTAGCACTGAGCTTTGGAGTCCTGAATCGAACCAGAATCCTGAGACTCCAAAGTAGTCACTCGTCAACGGCCGCTGCTGGCCTACTCCGGCATTTAACCTGTCCCAAATCTAAGACCGCAATCGCGGTAATGGCGACTAAAAAAGTCGCCAAAAAGGTATGCAAAACAACAGCCCAGATTGCGGCTCTCGCCTTACCTCCCCAACATCGGAAACAGCTTCACCAACCCATCCGACATCACCTCTACCGACAAGGCGGCCAAGATCAAGCCCATGAGGCGGGTCATGACGTTGATGCCGGTTTTGCCTAGTACGCGGGCAATGGGTTCGGCCAAGGAAAAGCAGATGGCGGTCGCGGCTGCGATGACGACGCCGTAGCCCAGCAGGGCGCTGAGTTGGAAGATGGTTTTGGCCTTCTCGGCGTAAATCACCACGGTGGACATGCTGGCGGGGCCGGTGAGCAGCGGTATGGTCAGCGGCACCACGGCAATGCTGGCGCCCATGGCGGCTTTTTCGGCACCGTCTTCGAGTTCGTGGGTGTTGGTCTTGGCTTCAGCGGGTTGGGCGTTCAGCATGTTCATGGCGCTGATCAGCAGCAACATGCCGCCGCCTACCTGAAAGCTGGCCAGCGAGATGCCAAAAAAATCCAGAATGTGCAGGCCTGCCAACGCGCTGATGGCAATCACTACAAAGCAACTGAATGACGACACCCACACGGTGTGGCGGCGCTGCTCTAGCGTGAACCCCTGCGTGTAGTGGATGAAGAACGGCACGATGGCCAGCGGATTCACAATGGCCAAGAGGGTGATCAGCGGTTTCAAGTCCATGCGGTGCTCCAAGTGTTACCGGCACAGACTGTGCCACAAGGCAGTCGCTCTGCGCTGTGGCGCGCAGCGCTTTCATACAAATATTTTGGCGTGTGGCTGAGGGGCTAGCGCCCGCCAGATACGTCGAGCAGCGCGCCTGTGGTGTAGCTGGCTTCTTGGCTCAGCAGCCATGCAATGGCGTTGGCCACTTCTTGCGCGGTGCCGGGGCGGTGCATGGGCAGTTGCGGTGCCAAGCGTTGCGCCCGGTCGGGCTGGCCGCCGGAGGCGTGGATATCGGTGTCAATCACGCCGGGGCGCACGGCGTTGACGCGAATGCCCTCGGTCGCCACCTCGCGCGCCAGGCCCACGGTAAAGCTGTCGACCGCACCTTTGCTGGCTGCGTAGTCCACGTACTGGCCGGCTGCGCCTAAGCTGGCGGCGACGCTGGACACGTTCACAATGCCGCCGCCCGCGCCCCCGTGCAAGGTGCTCATGCGGCGCACGGCTTCGCGCGCGCACAGCAGGGTGCCCAGCACGTTGGTGTCTAGCATCCGCTTGAGACGTGCCAAGTCCATGGCGTCCACCCGGCTGGCAGGGGCCACCACGCCTGCGTTGTTTACTAAAGCGGTCAGTGGGCCGAGCTTGGCGTCAACCTTGGCAAACATGGCCATGACCTGGTCTTCCATCGCCACGTCGGCCTGCACTGTGATGGCCGTGCCGCCTATGGCGCGTATTTGGCGCACCACCTCGTCGGCGGCCAATGAGTTGCGGGTGTAGTTCACCGCAACAGCGTAGCCTGCGTGGGCCAAGGTGAGAGCGGTGGCTGCGCCAATGCCGCGAGAGCCGCCGGTGATCAAAGCAATGTTTTGCATGGGGGTGTGTGCGCAGACGCGGGTTTCAGGTTACAAATATCAGGCTTCATACCTTACACCCTTGGAAGAAAACCTGGCATGCCCTCCACCATCACACTGACCGCCGCAGACGGTTTTGCTATTCCCACTTACGTCGCCCAACCGCAGGGCACTCCGCGTGGTGCCATCGTGGTGCTGCAAGAAATCTTTGGGGTGAATAGCCATATTCGCGCATTGGCCGACAGCTACGCTGCCCAAGGCTACGTGGCCATCGCCCCTGCCATGTTTGAGCGCCTGCACCCTGGCTTAGCGCGGGGCTACGAGGCAGCCGACATCACTTTGGGCCGTGAGCTCAAAGCTGCGGCAGAGACCTTGCCCGCGCCGGGCGTGTTGCAAGACGTGGCTGCCGCCGTGGCGTATGGCGCTAGCTTTGGCCCGGTGGGTGTGGTGGGCTACTGCTGGGGCGGTTTGCTGGCATGGCGCGCGGCTTGCGGCTTGAGCGGCGTGCGCGCTGCGGTGGCGTACTACGGCGGTGGGGTGACCACACCGGCTGAAGTGGCGCGCCAAGCGCAGTGCCCGGTGATGGCGCACTTTGGCGAGCAAGACCACGCCATTCCACTGGACGGCGTGCACGCGTTTGCCAAAGCCCACCCGCAGGTGCTGGTGCACACCTATGACGCAGAGCACGGCTTTAACTGCGACCACCGGGGCGCCTACAACGCCCCCGCTGCTGCCTTGGCGCTGGAGCGCACGCTGCAGTTCTTTGTCCAGCACTTAAGGGGGTGATATGCGAGCGCTAGACAGGTTTTTTGAGAAAAAATGGCCTCTAGCGCTCATGGATATTGCGCAAGTAGCTATTGTTTGTATAGCGATGGTGGGTGGCGTGGCCGCCAAGGCGGCGGACTACACAGGCCCCATTCTGGATGCCCACTTGCACTACAACGTCGAAGCGTGGGACGGCCAAGCAGGCCCCCACCCACCGGCGGATGTGCTGGCCCGCATGCAGCGCAACGGGGTGCGTGCCATCGTGTCTAACAGCAGGCCCAACGACGGCACCAAGCTTTTGGCGGCCAGCCCCTTGGCGCGGCAAGCGGGCGTGACGGTGGTGCCTTTCATTCGGCTCTACCGCAATCGGGCGGACTACGACAGCTGGTTCAAGGACGACAGCATTTACGACATGGTGCTGGCCGAGTACGCGGCGGGCACGGCCAGCGGGCCGTTCAAAGGCATAGGCGAGTTTCATCTGTACGACAGCGCCAACGCCAACGGCCCGGTGGCCAAAAAGCTCATGGCCTTTGCCGAAGCCAAGCAGCTGGCGGTGCTGGCCCATGTGGATGACGCAGCCATTGACTTGCTGATGGCCAACGCGCCATCAAAGGGCCAGGCCTTGCGTTTGGTATGGGCGCACACCGGCATTGGCGGCGCACCGGTGGCGCGGGTGGACGCACTGCTGGCCCGCTACCCCTTGCTCATGGGCGAGCTGTCCTACCGACCGGGCCTCACCTGCCCGGACACGCAAGGGCGCGAGGCCTTGTGCCCCGAGTGGCGCGCCTTGTTGCTCAAGTACCCGGGGCGCTTTGTGCTGGGGTCTGACACCTGGATCAACCAGCGCTGGCAATACTACGACCCGCTGATGCAGGGCTACCGGCAGTGGCTGGGTGATTTGCCACCCGAGGTTGCCCGCCAAATTGCCTGGGGCAATGGTGCCAAATTGCTGGGCTTGCCGGACCCTGCGCCGTAGTTTTGCTCTGATGGGTTTGCTTGTTGTATCGTGTACGTTCTGCCGCCAAGGTGTGCGCTGCTTGGGCCACGCTAAAGGCTTGTTGTTTCACTGTTGCGAGGAGTTTCTTAATGCTTGGTTTTTCAGCACCGCGTGTGTCGCACGTACTTCGTAGAACCCTGTTGTTGGCCGCGTTGGTAGCGGGTGGCGTGGCGCAGGCACAAAGCACGGTCAAGATTTTGGTGGGCTTTCCACCCGGTGGCGGCACCGATGCCATTGCCCGCATCTTGGCCGACAAGCTCAAAGACCCGCTGGGCGTGAGCATGGTGGTGGACAACAAGGCAGGCGCGGGCGGGCAGATTGCCGCGCAAGCGCTCAAAGTGGCCCCCGCAGACGGCAACACGCTGTTTATGACGCATGACCACACCATCTCCATCTTGCCCTTGGTCACCAAGAGCCCCGGCTTTGAGCCCAGCAAGGACTTTGTGCCCGTGGCTGGGTTTGCCACCTTTGTGAACGCGCTGGCCGTGTCCGGTGGAACGCCCGCCAAGTCGGTCAATGAGTACGTGGCCTGGGTCAAGTCTCAAGGCGCAGGCAAGAGCACCGTGGGCGTGCCCGCCCCGGCGTCAACGCCCGAGTTCTTGGTCAAGGTAATTGGACAAAAGTACGGCTTGGATTTGCAAGCCGCACCCTACCGTGGCAGCGCCCCCATGATGGCGGACATGCTGGGCAACCAAATCGCTGCGGGCACGGGCTCGGTGCCTGACTTTATTGAAAACCACAAGGCAGGCAAAGTGCGGGTGGTGGCTGTGCTGGGTGCCCACCGACAAGCGGCACTGCCCGATGTGCCCACTTTTGCAGAGCTGGGGCTGGTGGGGTTTGACGACATGCCTTACTACGGCTTTTATGCGCCCGCAGGCACGCCCAAGGCCGTGATCGACAAGTTCTCAGACGCTTTGGCCAAGGTGATTGCGCAGCCCGATGTCAAAGAAAGGCTGAGCGCCATGGGCTTGACCGTGGGCTTTATGAGCCAGCAACAACTGGCGAGCCGCGAGGCGGCTTACACCCAAGTGTGGGCCAAGATCATCAAGACCAGCGGCTTCCAAGCGCAGTAGTCAGCGACATGCAGCGAAGCGCCATGCTTCGCTGTGCCGAGCCTCAGCGGCCTGTGCGCGAGATGTAACGCTTGCGCCAAAAGAGGATGGCCATGACAGCAGCAATCAGCGACATGGCTCCGAGCGCCCACCAAAAGCCACTGTGAATATGCAGCAAGGGGATGAACTCGAAGTTCATACCAAAAATGCCCGCAATCAGGTTCAGTGGCAAGAAAATGGCCGTTAGCGCGGTGAGGGTGCGCATGATGTCGTTGGTGCGGTTGCCTTGCACATTGAAGTGCATTTGCACCGCTGTCTCAATGCTTTGCTCTAGGCGGCGCACGTGGTGCACCACACGCTCAATGTGCTCCAGCACATCGCGGCTGCGCACTTGCAGCAGCTCGTAGTCTCGGGCGAGGCCAGGGGTATCGGGCTCGGGCCAAGTTTTCAGGGCCTCAATCCAGTCTTGCAGCGCTGAGCGTTGCTCTTCACAGATCTCATCCAAATGGTGCAATGCCAAACGTGCGTCCAAGAGCGTGGACCAGTTGTTAAACCGGGTACGCGGGTTGAGCAGCTCGGTTTGCCAGTGGTCCAACTGGTGGGTGAGTTCGCGGCGCAATGCCAAGTAGCCGTCCACCATGTGGTTGATGACGCGCAGCATCAGGTCTGCGGGGCTGGTGGGCAAGCGTGCGCCCGCTGCCGCAGCCTCGCTGGCCGTGGCTTGCAAGATTTTGGCGGCATAAGCATCGCGCACGGCGCAGTCTGCGGGGTGCACGGTCAGGATGACGCGGTCAAACACGGCAAAGCCCACGGGGCTGGTGTCAATGCGCCGCAGAATCGGTGGGCCGCCAGTAGGCGGCGCATGCGGCAAGGGCTGGCCTGGATTTTTGAGGTCGGTGGGCGTGCTGCCGGCAGCGAGACGGCGAAACACCAAAACGTCGTATTGCGAGGTGTAGTCGTAGTGCGATGGCAGCTGGTTGTTCAGCAGGTCCGAGATGTGCAGGTCTAGCAGCTGCGTGCCGCACAGCGCTTGCAGCGTGGCTTGCACTTGCAGCTGGTGCACTTCAAACTCACGCCGCCCGCAGGCGATCCACACATAGCCGTCGGCGGGCAGGCCACCTTGGGTCCAGTCTTCTAAACTGGTTCCCTCGGTAACCCCTTGATTGCGTATATGGAATATGCGCATTCCGCTACTTTTTTTGCAGCAATCTGGCGGCTTCTAGGGCAAAGTAGGTGAGCACCCCGTCAGCCCCCGCGCGCTTGAAGGCCAACAGGCTTTCCATCATCACTGCGTCATGGTCGAGCCAACCGTTCTGGGCTGCGGCCTTGAGCATGGCGTATTCGCCGCTGACTTGGTAGGCAAAGGTGGGGACTTTGAACTCGTCTTTGACGCGGCGCACCACGTCCAAATACGGCATGCCCGGTTTGACCATGACCATGTCTGCGCCTTCGGCAATGTCCATGGCCACTTCGCGCAAAGCTTCGTCGCTGTTGGCGGGGTCCATTTGGTAGACCTTTTTGTTGCTCTTGCCCAGGTTGCTGGCCGAGCCTACCGCGTCGCGGAAGGGGCCGTAAAACGCAGACGCATATTTGGCGCTGTAGGCCATGATGCGGGTGTGAATCAGGTTTTCAGCTTCCAGGGCGGCACGAATGGCACCAATGCGGCCGTCCATCATGTCGCTGGGCGCCACCATGTCCACACCGGCGCGGGCTTGGGTCAAGGCCTGTTGCACCAACTGGGCTACGGTTTCTTCGTTCAAGATGTAACCATCGCTGCCGGGACGTTGGTCAGGCAAGCCATCTTGGCCGTGGGTGGTGAAGGGGTCCAGGGCCACGTCGGTCATGACGCCTAAGTCAGGAAACTCTTTTTTGAGCGCACGCACCACGCGGGGAATCAACCCATCGGGGTTCAGGGCTTCGCCGCCATCGTAGGTTTTGAGCGATTGGTCAATCACGGGGAACAGCGCCATGACTGGAATACCCAGCTTCACGCACTCTTCGGCCACGGGCAGCAACAGGTCCAAGCTTAAGCGCTCGACGCCGGGCATGGAGGCAATAGGAACACGCTGCTGGTGGCCATCCACCACGAAGACGGGATAAATCAAATCATGGGGTGTGACTTGGTTTTCGCGGACTAGGTTGCGGGTAAACGCATCGCGGCGCAAGCGCCGTGGGCGGCCATGGGGGAAAGGGGCGTAGGCAGTCATGGGGAAAATTGTGCCTGAAGTTTTCAGAGCCCCGGCACCAACCGCTGAGGGTCTGCCAGCCGCCGTGGGCATTCGCGCCGCGTAGGTTGACGAACGTACAGACGCAATTTACGTTTTAGCAGCAAAAAGTTACATATTTTTGAATTGAGGGCTTGCACCCGCAAAAGTTATTTGTTAAATTCAACCCCGGGTAGCTTGCTACCTTCCGCTTTTCCTCCCTGAGCGGAGCCTTGATGTGTGACAGCAAATAGGCTTGCAACCCCAGACCAGTTCTGGGGTTTTTTTTTGCCCCTGCATTTCGGCCATTACACTTTCCACATGCTTTGGGTTAAATCACTCCACATCGTCTTTATCGCCAGCTGGTTCGCGGGCTTGTTTTATTTGCCGCGCATTTTTGTGAATCTGGCCATGGTGCCGCCTGGCTCTGAGGCGGAGCGGGCACGGTTGCTGCTCATGGCGCACAAGTTACTGCGCTTTACTACTTTGCTGGCGGTGCCGGCCCTCGGGCTTGGCGCTTGGCTATGGTTGGGCTATGGCATTGGTTTTGGGCCGGGCAACGCGTGGATGCACGCCAAGTTGGCTTTGGTGCTCCTGGTCATGGGGTACCACCATGGTTGCAGTGTGTTGCTGCGTAAGTTCCGCGCAGGCACAGTGCAGCGCAGCCATGTGTGGTTTCGCTGGTTTAACGAGATACCGGTTTTGCTATTGCTTGCCATCGTGATTTTGGTGGTCGTTAAGCCCTTTTAATACACCCGCCGCCAAGCCATGCACAAGACCACTGCGTCACCGTTGGCGCTCATGTATGTGCTCTTGGTGGTCTATGCCAGCCTGTATCCGTTTACTGAGTGGCGCGATCCAGGCTTAGCGCCGTGGCATTACGTGTCTGCACCGCTTCCCAAGTATTGGACGGGGTTTGATGTGGGCATCAACATCGCGGGTTACGTCCCATTGGGGAGCCTGCTGGCACTTGGCGCAGTGCGCAGTGGACGGTCCCGCCACGTCATCATCCGTTCGACTCTTTGGGCTTTTTTGCTAGCCGGCTGTATGGAAGCTTTGCAAACCTACCTGCCCGCCCGTGTGCCTTCCAAAGAGGACCTGTTTTTCAATACCGTAGGGGGGCTCTTGGGTGCTGGTGTGACAGTGCTGTTGGAGCGCTGGGGAGCAATTGACCACTGGAGTCGCATTCGTGCCCGGTGGTTCGTGCCGGAAGCGCGTGGCGGCTTGGTATTGCTGGCCAGTTGGCCTGTCGCCCTGCTGTTTCCTGCCGCCATACCATTTGGCCTAGGGCAGGTGTTGGAAAGACTCGAAGGGGCCTTGGCAGATACGCTGGACGACACTCCCTTTTTCAACTGGCTGCCAGTGCGGGACGAGGCTTTGCTGCCTTTGGTGCCGGCGGCCACGATGGTGTGCGTGGCATTGGGTTTGCTCATTCCGTGTTTGCTTGGCTTTTGCGTAGTGCGTTCGCCACTGCAGCGCATCAAGCTAGTGCTTGGGCTGTTTGGTCTGGGAATCGCAGTAACCAGCCTGTCTGCCGCCTTGAGTTGGGGGCCGGCGCATGCTTGGGCTTGGTTGGATTTGGCGACCCAAGTGGGGATGGGCGTTGCTTTGCTGGCAAGCCTGGGCATGGCTTTTGTACCTTGGCGCGTGGGGGCTTCACTGGCATTGGTGGCTATTGCCTTGTATCTCAATATGCTCAATCAAGCGCCAGAGAACCCGTATTTCGCAGCCACGCTTCAAGCCTGGGAACAGGGGCGATTCATTCGTTTTCAGGGGCTTGCGCAGTGGATTGGGTGGCTGTGGCCCTATGCGGCATTGGTGTATGTGTTGTCACAGGTCGCCCGGCGTGATACAAAAACCTAAAATGGGCCGATGAACCAAAGTACGCCTGAACCCACTAGTTATTACGAACGCCATATTTTCTTTTGCTTGAACGAGCGCAAGAACGGTGAAGACTGTTGTGCTCAGCACAAAGCCCAAGAAGGTTTTGAGCGCTGCAAGCTGCAGATTAAAGAGGCCGGTTTGTCCGGCAAAGGGCACGTTAGGGTCAATAAAGCGGGTTGTTTGGACCGTTGCGCAGCGGGGCCCGTGGCCGTGGTCTACCCTGAGGCGGTCTGGTACACGTTTGTCGATGCGGCTGACATTGATGAGATCGTCGAGTCTCATTTGAAGAATGGCAAAGTGGTGGATCGTTTGGTGGTGCCCGACCACTTGGGACGCTAGACACTTTCTTTGCGTCAGAGCTGGCGTATGGGGCAAAAAAGCCATTGACGCCCATGAAAGTTGCCTATTTAGCTATTATTTACATAGCATTTAAATGAATTCAAGAACCCAAAAAATACAATTGGATGGGGCAAGTGGTGCGATTGAAGCGCTCTGCGACTTGCCTGACCCCGACGTTTGGTCGGCCCCCTTGGGTGTGGCGGTGATTGCCCATCCACATTCCTTGTTTGGCGGCACGATGGACAACAAGGTGGTGCAAACCATCGCCCGCGCCTTTGTGATGTGTGGCTGGCAAGCGGTGCGCTTTAACTTTCGCGGTGTCGGGGCCAGTGCCGGCGTCTACGACGAAGGGCGCGGCGAAATGGAAGACTTGCTTGCCGTGGTCGCACAGCAAGCGCCAAGCGGTCTGCTGGCCTTGGCGGGCTTCTCATTTGGCGCCTTTGTCACCAGTCACGCGGTGCAGGCACTATGGCCAGCGCGTCCGTTGGAGAAGCTGGTGCTGGTGGGCACAGCGGCCAGTCGGTTCACGGTGGCCCCTGTTCCATCGGACTTGCACGCACGAACTTTAGTGCTGCATGGGGAGCAAGATGAGACGGTGCCCCTGATTGATGTAATGAACTGGGCACGCCCCCAAACCCTGCCAGTGACCGTGATCCCCGGGGTGGAGCATTTCTTTCATGGACAATTGGGGCTGCTGCGCCAGTTGCTCGTCCGTCATATCCAGGCCCCAGTTGCGGCCTGAGCGTTGCGTATTTGTTTGGTGCAGTCTCGACTGCACTTGTTTTTGATTGAGTCCCATGAAACTGTTTTTTGCTGCCTTAATGGCTGTTTTTTCTCTGACGGTGTCGGCCCAGGCCCCGCAAGCGCCTGAAGTTGCTGCACGTGCCTACTTGCTCATGGATGTAACCAGCGGACAAGTGCTGGCGACTAAGGATGCAGATGCGCCTGTAGAGCCAGCCTCTTTGACCAAGCTGATGACTGCTTACCTAGTGTTTGACGCGCTGCGGTCCAAGAAAATTGACCTTAAACAGACCTTGTCTGTCAGCGAGCGTGCTTGGAAAATGCCGGGATCTCGCATGTTCATTGACCCTAAGATGCAGGTGCCAGTGGAAGACCTCATTAAAGGCATGATTGTGCAGTCGGGCAACGACGCGACGATGGCCTTGGCGGAAGGCGTAGGCGGCACTGCCGAACACTTCGTGCAGTTGATGAACGATCAAGCCCAAGCCCTTGGCATGAAGTCGACCAGTTACAAAAATCCTGAAGGTTTGACCGAAGCGGGCCACACCACGACTGCCCGTGATTTGAGTATTCTCGCCACGCGCTTGATGTCCGACTTTCCCGATTACGTCCACGTCTACGCTATCAAGAAGTATCGCTACCCCGGTACACCCGCGGCCAATGACAGCAATCGCAATTTACTGCTGTTTCGCGACCCCACGGTGGATGGTCTAAAGACGGGCCATACGGACGCCGCAGGCTATTGCATGGTGGCAACCGCCAAGCGCACGGTGCCGTTTTCTTTGTTGGCGGCAGAAGGTGCTGTTCCAGCGCCTTCCAGTGGAACTCGCCGCTTGTTGTCCATAGTTTTGGGCGCTGAAAGTGAAAATGCACGGGCTAATGAATCGCAAAAGCTTCTGAACTGGGGTTTTACGGCGTTTGAAATGGTCAAGTTGTACGATGCAGGTCAGGCTGTGGTGACCCCCAACGTCTGGAAAGGACTGGCGTCTACGGTCAAACTGGGCCGCACACAGCCTATCGTCATTGCAGTTCCCAGCGGTTCCTCAGTGAAGCTCAAAACCCAAGTGGTGCGCGCTGACCCATTGGTAGCACCTATCGCGAAGGGCGCGGTAGTAGCAACTCTACGTGTACTGTCGGGCGAGCAATCCGTGGCTGAAGTCCCGCTGGTCGCCCTTGACGGTATTGAACAAGCAGGTGTTGTTGGCCGTGCGTGGGACGCCATGCGCCTTTGGATTCGATAAGTTACGCGACCCATGCTTGCGTGAAAACCCTTGCTCTGCTACATTAGAAGGCTTTTCGGAAATTCCGAAGGGATTCACGTTTTCGTAGTTTTTTAGTTATCAAACGTTTAGGGACGTTTTCAATGCCAACCATTAACCAATTAGTACGTCAGGGGCGCGAGGTCGAAACGATCAAGTCCAAGAGCCCTGCGATGCAAAACTCTCCACAGCGTCGTGGTGTGTGCACCCGTGTGTACACCACAACGCCTAAGAAACCTAACTCCGCTCTGCGTAAAGTTGCCAAAGTGCGCTTGACCAACGGTTTTGAGGTGATCTCCTACATCGGCGGTGAAGGCCACAACTTGCAAGAACACAGCGTTGTGCTGGTTCGCGGCGGTCGTGTCAAGGATTTGCCAGGTGTGCGTTACCACATCGTGCGCGGTTCGCTCGACTTGCAAGGCGTGAAAGATCGCAAGCAGTCACGTTCCAAATACGGTGCAAAGCGTCCAAAGGCTAAATAAGCCATTCGTTCGTTTGAATACAAGGTGTTTGTTTGCTGCGTGGCGCAGTAGATGAACGAAGTGACCCGCTGTTTGGGTCGAGTAAGTGAGAGTCTTATTAGTTAACTCTCCCGGTGTCTGAATAAGATGCCAACTGAAGCAAAGAGGTGAAAAAATGCCACGTCGTCGCGAAGTCCCTAAACGTGAAATTCTGCCGGATCCAAAGTTCGGCAATGTAGAGCTGTCCAAATTCATGAACGTGATCATGGAAGGCGGCAAAAAAGCGGTTGCAGAACGCATCATTTACGGTGCTATCGAACTGATCGCTAAAAAGCACCCTGATAAAGACCCAGTCGAAGCTTTCACTGTTGCTATCAACAATGTGAAGCCCATGGTCGAAGTGAAGTCCCGCCGCGTTGGTGGTGCTAACTACCAGGTGCCAGTTGAAGTGCGCCCTGTCCGTCGTTTGGCTTTGTCCATGCGCTGGATTAAAGAAGCTGCGCGTAAGCGCGGTGAAAAGTCCATGGCTCAACGCTTGGCTAACGAGTTGCTCGAAGCAACCGAAGGCCGTGGCGGCGCCATGAAGAAGCGTGATGAAGTTCACCGTATGGCTGAAGCCAACAAGGCTTTCTCGCACTTCCGCTTCTAAAGCACGCTGCCGCACATGGCTTGTGTGCGGCAAAAGCCCATTTGGTGATTTGCTTTCGCACATTCGCCAAGTGGGTTTTGTTTAATTTGAAGGTTGCGCTGCGCCGCGTTGTGCGGGTGGCGTTTCAAAGACACAGATCAATCAAGGATCCATCATGGCTCGCACTACCCCCATTGAGCGCTACCGCAACATCGGTATCTCTGCGCACATCGACGCTGGCAAAACTACCACGACCGAGCGTATTCTTTTTTACACAGGCGTAAACCACAAAATTGGTGAAGTGCATGATGGCGCGGCTACCATGGACTGGATGGAACAAGAGCAAGAGCGCGGTATCACGATCACTTCCGCTGCCACCACTTGCTTCTGGAAGGGCATGGATGCATCTTTCCCAGAGCACCGTATCAACATCATTGACACCCCCGGACACGTTGACTTCACGATTGAAGTAGAGCGCTCCATGCGCGTGTTGGACGGCGCTTGCATGGTGTACTGCGCAGTGGGTGGCGTGCAGCCTCAGTCTGAAACCGTGTGGCGTCAGGCAAACAAGTACAAGGTTCCACGTTTAGCTTTTGTGAACAAGATGGACCGCACCGGTGCCAACTTCTTCAAGGTCGTGGAGCAGATGAAATTGCGTTTGCGCGCATCTCCCGTTCCTGTCGTTATTCCAATCGGCGCTGAAGAAAACTTCACCGGCGTGGTCGATTTGCGCAAGATGAAGGCCATCATTTGGGACGAAGCTTCCCAAGGTATGAAGTTCACCTTCGAAGAAATCCCTGCGGAACTCTTGGCGACCGCCAAAGAGTGGCGCGAAAAGATGGTGGAAGCTGCTGCTGAAGCCACCGAAGAGTTGATGAACAAGTACCTCGAAGAAGGTGACTTGACTGAAGAAGAAATCACTGCGGGTTTGCGTGCACGCACGATTGCAGGCGAAATCCAGCCTATGTTGTGTGGCACCGCGTTCAAGAACAAGGGTGTGCAACGCATGTTGGACGCCGTGATCGAACTCATGCCCTCTCCTTTGGACGTGAAAGCGATCAAGGGCTTTGATGAAGACGAAAAAGAAACAACACGTAAAGCCGACGATAGCGAAAAATTTGCTGCATTGGCATTCAAATTGATGACTGACCCGTTTGTCGGTCAGTTGACTTTCGTGCGTGTGTATTCCGGCGTTCTGAAAAAGGGCGACACCGTTTACAACGCGGTGCGTGGCAAGAAAGAGCGTATCGGCCGTATCGTGCAAATGCACGCAAACAACCGCGAAGAAGTGGATGAAATCCGTGCCGGCGACATTGCTGCCTGCGTTGGTTTGAAAGACGTCACCACAGGTGAAACTTTGTGCGATCCAGCTGCTGTGATCACGCTCGAACGTATGGTGTTCCCTGATTCCGTGATTCGCCAAGCGGTGGAGCCAAAGACCAAGGCTGACCAAGAAAAGATGGGCATTGCCCTGAACCGTCTGGCTGCTGAAGATCCATCATTCCGTGTCCAAACTGACGAAGAATCTGGTCAAACCATTATTGGCGGCCAAGGCGAATTGCATTTGGAAATTATTGTTGACCGCATGAAGCGCGAGTTCGGCGTGGAAGCGAACGTGGGCAAGCCCCAAGTCGCCTACCGCGAAACCATTCGCAAGACTGTGGAAGATGCCGAAGGCAAGTTCGTGCGCCAGTCCGGTGGTAAGGGGCAGTACGGCCACGTGGTTCTCAAGATCGAACCCAATGAAGCCGGTAAGGGCAACGAATTCGTGGATGCGATCAAGGGTGGTGTGGTTCCGCGCGAATTCATTCCAGCGGTAGAAAAAGGCTTCCTGGAAGCTGTGACGCAAGGCGTACTGGCTGGCTATCCCGTGGTTGACGTCAAGGTGACGTTGCACTTCGGTTCTTACCATGACGTTGACTCCAATGAACTGGCGTTCAAGATGGCCGCGATCTTTGGATTCAAAGAAGGCTGCCGTAAAGCGAACCCCGTCATCCTGGAGCCCATGATGGCCGTGGAAGTGGAAACGCCTGAAGACTACGCTGGTAACGTGATGGGCGACTTGTCCTCACGCCGTGGCATGGTGCAAGGTATGGACGACATGATGGGTGGCGGCAAAGCTATTAAGGCGGAAGTACCCCTGTCTGAAATGTTCGGCTATTCCACCACCCTGCGCTCTATGTCGCAAGGTCGTGCAACCTATACGATGGAATTCAAACATTACGCGGAAGCCCCGCGTAACGTATCCGAAGCCATCATGGCTGCACGCGCGAAGTAATTTGAAGTTGTCTGCGACGGTGTGCCGCCCTGTTTCCCGTGCGGGGCGAACCAGCAATATCGTGCAAACATTAAACCAATACACGGGAATAAGCTCTTTGGAGAATTGAAAAATGGGAAAAGAAAAATTCACGCGTACCAAGCCCCACGTGAACGTGGGCACTATTGGTCACGTTGACCACGGTAAGACAACGCTGACAGCGGCGATCACTACCGTGTTGGCGTCAAAGTTTGGCGGGCAAGCGAAGGCTTACGACCAAATCGATGCGGCACCTGAAGAAAAAGCGCGCGGTATTACCATCAATACCGCTCACGTTGAATACGAAACCGCTAACCGCCACTACGCCCACGTGGACTGCCCTGGACACGCTGACTATGTGAAGAACATGATCACTGGCGCGGCTCAAATGGACGGCGCGATCTTGGTTTGTTCCGCAGCTGACGGCCCAATGCCCCAAACACGTGAACACATCTTGTTGGCTCGCCAAGTGGGCGTTCCTTACATCATCGTGTTCTTGAACAAGTGCGACATGGTCGATGATGCTGAGTTGTTGGAACTGGTCGAGATGGAAGTTCGCGAACTGTTGTCCAAGTACGACTTCCCAGGCGACGACACACCTATCATCCACGGCTCTGCAAAATTGGCTATGGAAGGCGACAAGGGTGCGTTGGGTGAAGAAGCCATCATGAAACTGGCTGATGCCTTGGACACTTACATCCCCCTGCCAGAGCGCGCAGTGGACGGTGCATTCTTGATGCCTGTGGAAGACGTGTTCTCCATCTCCGGTCGTGGTACCGTGGTGACGGGTCGCGTTGAGCGCGGTATCGTCAAGGTCGGCGAAGAAATCGAAATCGTTGGTATCGCTGACACACAAAAGACAACCTGCACCGGCGTGGAAATGTTCCGCAAGTTGCTCGACCAAGGTCAAGCTGGTGACAACGTCGGTATCTTGTTGCGCGGCACAAAGCGTGAAGACGTTCAACGCGGTCAAGTGTTGTGCAAACCCGGCTCCATCAAGCCACATACACACTTCACAGGCGAAATCTACGTTTTGTCCAAGGACGAAGGCGGACGCCACACACCTTTCTTCAACAACTACCGCCCACAGTTCTACTTCCGCACAACGGACGTGACAGGTGCGATCGAGTTGCCAGAAGGCAAAGAAATGGTGATGCCTGGTGACAACGTCTCCATCACCGTGAAGTTGATCAACCCCATCGCGATGGAAGAAGGCTTGCGCTTTGCTATCCGTGAAGGTGGTCGTACTGTCGGCGCCGGTGTGGTTGCTAAGATCATTGCGTAATTCTCAGTACTAACAGGAATTACCATGGCTACAAAGCAAAAAATCCGCATCCGCCTGAAGGCATTCGATTACAAGTTGATCGACCAGTCCGCTCTGGAAATCGTGGACACCGCAAAGCGTACGGGCGCGATTGTTAAAGGCCCCGTGCCTTTGCCAACACGCATGAAGCGTTTCGACATCTTGCGTTCACCTCACGTGAACAAGGCAAGTCGTGACCAGTTCGAAATCCGCACACACCAGCGTTTGATGGACATCGTTGACCCAACAGACAAAACTGTTGACGCGTTGATGAAGTTGGACCTGCCTGCTGGTGTCGACGTCGAAATCAAGTTGCAATAAATTGATGGGACGCGCAGTCTAACAGCGTGTCTTGCCAAGAGAGCTGTAACGCGACCACTTGTGTAAAAAACAAGTGCGCGTTATACTCGCAGGCTCGGCCAAAGGTGGTATCACTTTTGGTCGGGTTTTATTAACAGTCTCCCAGGTAAAACACGGCAGCCAATTGAAGTTGTCGTGGTGGGAGTTACGGAGAAAATAATGAGTCTTAGCAATCACTTAGGGTTGCTGGGCCGCAAGATTGGCATGATGCGCCTATTTACGGATGACGGGGACGCAGTTCCTGTGACCGTGGTAGACGTATCTAACAATCGTGTGACTCAGGTGAAAACCCAAGAGAATGACGGCTACGTTGCGCTGCAAGTAACGTTCGGTTCACGCAAAGCATCGCGTGTTACCAAGCCAGTAGCGGGTCACCTCGCTAAAGCAGGTGTTGAAGCCGGCGAAATCATTCAAGAGTTCCGCGTTGCCGCTGACAAGGCTGCAAAATACGCTGCTGGTGCCACAGTGCCGGTCGCTGATGTATTTGCTGTCGGTCAAAAAGTTGATGTGCAAGGCACTTCAATTGGTAAGGGTTACGCAGGTACTATCAAGCGCCACAACATGAGCTCTCAGCGCGCATCGCACGGTAACAGCCGTTCGCATAACGTGCCTGGATCCATCGGTATGGCCCAAGATCCTGGTCGCGTGTTCCCTGGTAAGCGCATGACTGGTCATTTGGGTGACGCGACGGTGACAACTCAAAACTTGGACGTGATTCGTATTGATGAAGCACGTCAATTGCTGATGATTCGTGGCGCTGTGCCTGGATCTGCTGGCGGTTTTGTTACAGTGCGCCCGGCTGTTAAGGCCAAGTCTGAATCTGCAAAAGGAGCGAACTAATGCAGCTCGAACTCCTGAATGACCAAGGTCAAGCAACTTCCAAAATCGAAGCTTCAGAAGCGGTTTTTGGTCGTGCATATAACGAAGATCTGGTTCACCAAGTCGTAGTCGCGTTCCAGGCCAATGCGCGCCAAGGTACACGCGCTCAAAAAGACCGTGAACAAGTTCATCACTCAACGAAGAAGCCATTCAAGCAAAAGGGTACTGGTCGTGCTCGTGCTGGTATGACCTCTTCTCCATTGTGGCGCGGCGGCGGTCGGATTTTCCCGAACATGCCTGATGAAAACTTCGCCCAAAAGATCAACAAGAAGATGTACCGTGCTGGTATGGCTGCTATCTTGTCCCAGCTGGCCCGTGAAGGTCGCTTGGCAGTAGTAGAGTCTTTGACCGTTGATACACCCAAGACTAAGGCATTGGCCGCTAAGTTCAAAGCAATGAACTTGGATTCCGTCTTGGTGATCGCCGATCAGGTTGATGACAATCTTTACCTCGCTTCACGCAACTTGGTCAACATCTTGGTTGTTGAGCCACGCTATGCAGATCCCGTGTCGCTGGTTCACTATCGCAAGGTACTGGTCACCAAGGCTGCAATGGACCAACTCAAGGAGATGTTCGCATGAGCCACGGTACCCAAGTATCCAAGTTCGACGAAGGTCGATTGATGAAGGTTCTCGTTGCGCCCATCGTGTCTGAAAAAGCCACTATGGTTGCTGAAAAGAGCAACGCGGTTACTTTCAAAGTGCTGCAAGACGCAACTAAATTTGAAATCAAGGCCGCTGTGGAATTGATGTTCAAGGTTGAAGTCAAAGGCGTTTCCGTTGTAAACACCAAAGGCAAGACCAAGCGTTTCGGTAAGTCTGTAGGTCGTCGCGACAATGTTCGCAAGGCATACGTGACCTTGAAACCCGGTCAAGAGCTGAACCTCGGTGGGGAGGCTGCGTAATCATGGCTGTTATTAAAATGAAACCAACTTCCCCAGGCCGTCGTGGCGTGGTGAAGATTTCGCGTGACCACCTGTACAAAGGTGCTCCGCACGCAGCGCTGTTGGAACCTCAGTTCCAAAAAGCTGGACGTAACAACAACGGTCACATCACCACACGTCACAAGGGCGGTGGTCACAAGCATCACTACCGTGTTGTTGACTTCCGTCGTGTTAAAGATGGTATTCCAGCCAAGGTTGAGCGTATTGAATACGATCCAAACCGTTCCGCGCACATCGCCCTGGTGTGCTATGCGGACGGTGAGCGTAGCTACATCATCGCTCCACGTGGCTTGGAAGTCGGCGCAACGATCATGAGTGGTTCCGAAGCTCCTATTCGTGTTGGCAACACTTTGCCGATTCGCAATATTCCTGTCGGTTCTGTGATCCATTGTGTTGAATTGCAAGTTGGCAAGGGTGCTCAAATGATCCGCTCTGCGGGTTCATCGGCAACACTGTTGGCTCGTGAAGGCACCTACGCGCAAGTTCGCGTACGTTCCGGCGAAGTTCGTAAGATTCATATCGATTGCCGTGCGACCTTGGGTCAAGTGGCGAACGAAGAGCACAGCCTGCGCCAACTGGGTAAAGCCGGTGTCAAGCGCTGGATGGGTATTCGTCCTACCGTTCGCGGTGTGGTTATGAATCCTGTCGATCACCCACACGGTGGTGGCGAAGGTAAGACCGGTGAAGGCCGTCATGCAGTCGATCCTTGGGGTAATCTGACCAAGGGCTACCGTACCCGTAACAACAAGCGCACGCAGGTCATGATCGTGTCGCGTCGCAAGAAGTAAGGGGTAGGTAAATGACTCGTTCACTGAAAAAAGGTCCCTTTGTTGACCATCACCTGATTGCCAAGACTGAAAAGGCCGTGGCAACCAAGGACAAAAAGCCGATTAAGACTTGGTCCCGTCGTTCAATGATCTTGCCCGAATTCATCGGCTTGACCATCGCCGTGCACAACGGCAAGCAACACGTGCCTGTCTATATCACCGATCAAATGGTTGGCCACAAGTTGGGTGAGTTCGCGCTCACACGTACTTTCAAGGGTCACCCTGCGGACAAAAAAGTCCAGAAGAAATAAGGAGGTGACCATGGAAACTCGTGCAACCCTTCGTGGCGTCCGTTTGTCAGTAGACAAAGGTCGTTTGGTCGCGGACCTGATCCGTGGCAAAAAAGTTGACCAAGCTTTGAACATCTTGCAATTCACACAGAAAAAAGCTGCCGTGATTATCAAGAAGGTTCTGGAGTCAGCCATTGCAAATGCTGAGCACAACGACGGCGCTGATATCGACGAATTGAAGGTGAAAACCATCTACGTCGAGCAAGGTGCTTCGTTGCGTCGCTTCACAGCACGTGCAAAAGGTCGCGGTAATCAAATTCGCAAACCCACGTGCCATGTGTACGTGACGGTTGGAAACTGAAAAAGGCCAGGAAGATATGGGACAAAAAATCCACCCAACCGGCTTTCGCTTGGCGATTAGCCGTAATTGGTCATCACGCTGGTACGCGAACAACCGTGACTTTGCCGGCATGCTGGCAGAAGACATCAAGGTTCGTGAGTACTTGAAGCTGAAACTGAAGAGTGCTTCCGTTTCACGCATTTTGATCGAGCGTCCTGCCAAGAACGCACGTATCACTATTTACTCGGCTCGTCCTGGTGTGGTGATCGGCAAGAAGGGCGAAGACATTGAAAACTTGAAGCGCGATCTGAGCAAGCAGCTCGGCGTGCCAGTGGCAGTGAATATCGAAGAAGTGCGTAAGCCTGAAATCGATGCGAAGCTGATCGCTGACAGCATTACGCAGCAATTGGAAAAGCGGATCATGTTCCGCCGTGCCATGAAGCGTGCTATGCAGAACGCAATGCGCTTGGGCGCATTGGGTATCAAGATCATGTCGTCGGGCCGCTTGAACGGTATTGAAATCGCACGTTGCGAATGGTATCGCGAAGGTCGCGTTCCACTTCACACCTTGCGTGCTGATATCGATTACGGAACCTCTGAAGCCAAGACAACTTACGGCATTATTGGCGTGAAGGTGTGGGTCTACAAGGGTGACACCTTGGGCCGCAACGATCTGCCCGCTGCTGTAGAGCCTCGTGCTGAAGAAGAGCGTCGTCCACGTGGTCCTCGTCGTGATGACCGTGGCGGTGCACGCCCCGGTTCAGATCGTCCTGCTTCCCGTGGTGCGCGTCGTCCAGCCGGCAGCAATGCCGCTCCGGCCGATGGTAGCGACAAGCCTGCTGAAGCCACTGGTGCTGACGCTAACAAACCCGCCGTTAAGCGCGTACGTTCAGTCGCCGCGCCAGCTGCAGCAGCTGACGGCAAAGGAGAATAATCATGTTGCAACCCGCTCGTCGCAAGTATCGCAAAGAGCAAAAGGGCCGTAACACCGGTATCGCGACCCGAGGCAGCTCGGTCGCTTTCGGTGACTTCGGTCTGAAGTGTACTGATCGTGGTCGTTTGACCGCACGTCAGATTGAATCTGCACGTCGTGCGATTTCCCGTCACGTGAAGCGTGGTGGACGCATCTGGATTCGTGTGTTCCCTGATAAACCGATTTCCCAAAAGCCTGCTGAAGTGCGTATGGGTAACGGTAAGGGTAACCCTGAGTACTACGTCGCTGAAATCCAGCCTGGCAAAATCGTATTTGAAATTGTTGGTGTTCCCGAAGAGTTGGCCCGTGAAGCGTTCCGCTTGGCAGCTGCCAAGTTGCCGTTGCGTACCACTTTTGTCAGTCGTATGATTGGCCAGTAATCAGGAGAATGAAGAAATGAAAGCTACTGAACTACGCCAAAAAGACGTTGCTGGTTTGGAAACGGAAATCAAAGCTTTGCAAAAAGCTCACTTTGGTTTGCGTATGCAAAAGGCCACCCAACAAGTTACCAACACCGCTTCACTGCGCTCCGCGCGCCGTGACATTGCTCGCGCCAAGACTATTCTTGTCGAGAAGCAAAGCGCAGACAAATCCGCCAAATAAGGAGCGATAAATGACGGAAGCTAAAAAATCCCTCAAGCGCACCTTGATTGGCAAGGTGGTCAGCGATAAGCGTGCTAAGACTGTGACAGTTTTGATCGAGCGCCGTGTTAAGCACGAGCTCTATGGCAAGATTGTTGGTAAATCTAGCAAGTACCATGCTCATGATGAAAAGGGTGAGTACAAGTTGGGCGATGTGATTGAGATCACTGAAAGCCGTCCAATTTCCAAAACCAAGAACTGGGTTGCGACCCGCTTGGTTGAAAAGGCAGCGGCTGTATAAGTCTAATTTAAGCAGACAAAGCAGCGAAATAGAAAACGGCCCACAATGTGGGCCGTTTGCATTGGTGCGTACCATTGATGCTTTAGCTTTAACCCACAGATTTTAGGAAACCTCCCATGATTCAAGTTGGCGATACGTTGCCCCAATCGCAGTTGATGGAATTCGTTGACATCGAGACCGAGGGCTGTAGCCTTGGTCCCAATCCGGTGGATGCTGTCGCGGCAAGCGCTGGAAAGCTAATCGCAGTGTTTGCATTGCCTGGTGCGTTTACGCCGACTTGCTCAGCGAAGCATGTGCCAGGGTATGTACAGCACTATGAGGCGTTTAAGTCTGCAGGTGTAGACGAGATCTGGTGCATTAGCGTCAACGACGCATTTGTAATGGGTGCCTGGGGCCGGGAGCAGCAGACTGCAGGTAAGGTACGCATGCTAGCCGACGGTAGTGCTGTGTTCGCCCAAGCGACAGGACTGACGCTGGACCTTACGAGCCGCGGCATGGGTCTGCGCAGCAACCGCTACTCTATGTTAGTTCGCGACAGTAAGGTAGTTGCTTTGAACGTTGAAGGACCCGGCAAGTTTGAAGTGAGCGACGCTGAAACTCTTTTGGCACAGGCACGAGCGGCGTAGCAACAGCGCGAGTGTGATTGCCGCCGAATTACAAGCTGACCCTGAGGTAATGCGCCCCGGCAATTGGGTTGTAGTAGTACGGCGGCACTTCTTCAAATCCAAGGTCTTGGTAGAGGCCTCGGGCTGCCTCCATGTCATCCAATGTGTCTAAGAGTAGATACTTGTAGCTTGCCAATCTGGCATAGTCCATCATAGATTCTGCGAGCTTTCTGCCCAGTCCTAAGCCTCGGAACTCGGGAGACACATAGAGCCGCTTCATCTCACACGCGTTTTCATAGTCACTGGTATCAATGGGGCGCAAAGCACAGCACCCCGCCGGTGTCTGGGCTACATAGGCAAGCAAGAGGGCCCCGCGTGGTGCTTCATAGTCGCCAGGAAGGGACTCTAACTCGGACTGAAAGCCTTGGAAGCACAGATCAATCGCCAAGGCTGATGCGTACGACTGGAACAACGCACGCGCGTGGCTAACTCGTTCCACGTCAGCGGAGGCCACTTGTTGCAGAACAATAGGTTGCATAGACCAACAGCGGCAATGCGCTGGCTAACCTGCCCAGCCCACGAGCGTGAATACACCCGCGAGAGAGACAACAAAAATTGCCAAGGCGAGCAGTCGAGAATATTTGTCGTCTCTCGCTGCCGGAGCGGAAAAGTCCAAGATTTTGTCCCCAGTAAGCATTGGGGTTAGAAGGTCCTCGCGTTTCTTGAAGCGATACACCAGCACCGCCACCACGTGGAGAGTAACCAAACCTATCAATGCCAATTTGCCAACCTCTGTGTGGAAGAAGGTCGCCAACTCAACCCAGCGGCTCGACACCAGCTTCGCAAATGGTCCCGCGTTTGAAATTTCGTCGTCACTTAGCATTCCGGCAGAAGCTTGCAGGACAAGCGCCAATAAAAGCGCATAGACCGAGAGGGCACCGAGAGGATGGTGTCCAACGTGAGCGCTCGGCTCCGACTCTCCTTGTGCGTACCGCAGCAGACTGCGCGGCGAATAGGTAAAACTTGAGAAGCGGGACCATCTACCTCCCACGAAGCCCCAAACTATGCGAAACACTAGCAAGGAGAGCACCGCAAACCCGAGCCTGAAATGCCACTCCATTGCACCGCCGCCAATCTGTCCCGTGATCACCAAGCCGACCACACATGCGGCAAGTCCCCAGTGGAATAGGCGAGTGGGTAGATCCCACACTCTCACTTTGACCATGTCTCTAATCCTCAATCTAAGCTGAAGGAACAGTTTTTACACTGTGGCTGTCTTCGAAACCAAGACCCGCAAGCAATATTTTCCGCCTACCCCTACACTCTACCCGGTGTCGCCCGTTGTTCCAACTCACCTAGGAGATCTCATGCGCATTTTGGCTACCCTGCTAATCGTCGCTTCTGCCGCAAGCCTTACTGTTCCTGCCCATGCACAGTTCGCTAAGCCTGAAGATGCCATCAAATACCGCCAGTCTGCCCTGTTTGTCATGCAGCAGCAATTCGGTAGGGTGGCCGCAATGGCTGCTGGCAAGGCTCCCTTCGACGCCAAGTTGGCTGCGGAAAGCGCAGCAACTGCTGAGTACATGTCCAAACTACCTTGGTCTGCTTTTGTTGAGGGAAGTGACAAGGGCAACACCAAAGCCAAGCCTGAAATCTGGAGTGACAAAGCCAAATTCACCGAACTCAGTGAAAAAATGCAGGCAGATATGTCCAAGCTCAATGCAGCTGCCAAAACAGGCAGCCTTGACAGCATTAAGGCTGCGGTCGGCGCAGTTGGCGGCTCTTGTAAGGCCTGCCACGACGCATTCCGTTCATAATCAGCTCAACATGGGGCGCGAACCAAGCGCGCTCCACTAAGCCTCTTTGAGCAGAGTCTCAATCAGCTTGTGAAGCTCTGCAAAATTAGGCTCACCGACATACCGCTTCACAATCTGGCCGCGCTTGTTCACCAAGTAGCTTGTTGGAGTAAGTTGTACTTGTCCCCAATCTCGCGCTAGCGCACCAGTGTTGTCAATGGCAATGGCATACGGCACCTTGCGGGTATCCACAAAATTCACCACGTAGCTAGGTGGGTCGTACTGCATTGCCACGCCAAATGTCTGGTATCCCTGCCCTTTGTACTTCTCAAAGGTAGCTATCAATCTGGGCATCTCGGCGACACAGGTCACGCAGCTCGTCGCCCAAAAATTGACCAAGGTCACTCGCCCTTTCAAGTCTTGGCTTGTCTTGGTGCTCCCATCGAGCAAAACAAACTTCGACTCCGGCGCTACGTCATTGGCCGCTAAAAAGTATGTCGAGGCAACCCCCGCGCAAGCAGCTAGGATGGCGACAATCGCAATATTACGTTTCATAAAGAGGTGTACCCATGGATCGACGACAGTTTAATTTCATTCAGGCCTTTACGCTTGCGACCCTCGCAGGAATGCAGCTCCAAGCCCATGCGTTGACACTGGCAGATCTCACCAACATGGATGCATCCAAAGGCCTTAAAACCGCTCTGGAAAAGGGAGCATCGTCTGCCATCAGCGTACTCAGCGCCCCTAATGGATACCTTGGCAATGAAAAAGTTCGAATTCCTTTGCCCGGCTACCTCCAAGACGCCGCGAACATGCTCCGCACCTTAGGGCAGGGTGCGCGTTTGGATGAACTGGTTGAAGCTATGAACCGGGGTGCCGAGGCCTCTGTTCCGCTGGCCAAGGACCTGCTGACCAAGGCAGTGCAAACCATGACGGTTACCGATGCCAAGGGTATTCTCCAAGGCGGCGACACCGCAGTCACCCAGTTTTTTGCAGACAAAACGCGTGTGGATCTTGGCGTAAAGTTTCTACCGGTGGTCACTAAAGCTACCGCCAAAATTGGCTTGGCCGAAAAGTACAACCAACTTGCTGGCAAGGCATCTGAGTTTGGCTTGATCAAGAAAGAGGATGCGAATATCCAGCAGTACGTCACAGGAAAAACGTTGGACGGTCTCTACTTCATGATCGCCGAAGAGGAAAAGAAAATACGCCAAAACCCGGTGGCCTACGGCAGTTCCATCCTCACGAAAGTATTTGGCGCGCTCAAGTGAACCGCGTCTTGAAGGCGCTGCTACTGTGCGTCGCTGGAGGGCAACTGGTCGCATGCAGCCCGACTTACAACTGGCGCACGGTGAGCCTGAAGCAGCTCAGCATGAATCTGCCATGCAAACCTGACCGCGCAGAGCGACCTGTGCAATTGGCCGGCCAAACCATGGTCATGAGCATGGCAGGTTGCGAAACGGGTGGGGCCATCTTTGCGGTGAGCCATGTGCAAGTCAATGCCGTGACCCAGACCCGTAAGGTGCTAGAGGCCTGGCAGATCGAGTCACTGGCCAACCTGCGCGCACAAGTTTCCGCTGCCACTCCCATTAGCCAGTTGCCCAGTCCGCCGGGCAATGGACTCGTGCCCGAGCTAAACATGACCGTGCGGGGGCAATCGCCAGCAGGAGAACCATTGCAAGCTAATCTGCGCTGGTTCGTCCGTGGCGCAGAGGTCTACCATGTTGCCGTGTACGCGGCAACCATCGAACCTGCGGTGTTGGAGGCGCTCACTGCAGAGCTGCAATGGAAATGAGCTCTGGAACCTGTTCTCATACGTGCCACTCACGTTGCTTCGCGCCACTATTAACTTGATAGCGCGAAGCGTAATCTAGTCATGCGCTATGCCACATTTCGGCTTGGCTTTTGCGCTACAGGCCTCCAGATTCAAAGCTTCAAGAGTGCATGTGTTTCGACCGAATTGCTGCGCTGCGTCATCTCTGTACGTGGCGGACGCAAAGAAGCCATAATCACAGGCCCTACGCCGCTTTATCTTCACTATGAACACAGGCATTTTGATCGTTGCCCATGCACCCTTGGCCAGTGCACTACGCGCCTGTGCACTGCATGTGTACCCTGATGCGGCAGGGCATGTGATGGCCTTGGATGTAGAGCCCAGCGAGTCGCCTGACCACACCAAGCACAAGGCCTTAGGCTTACTCGGCCAACTCGCAACGCCCAACACCTTGGTTTTAACAGACGTATTTGGCGCCACGCCGAGCAATGTGGCGCAAAAAATAGTAGACGGCACGCACTCCAAACTAGTGGCCGGGGTGAACCTGCCCATGCTGCTGCGTACCATGAACTATGCCCATGAATCATTAGACGCCTTGGTGGCCAGAGCCCTTGTCGGTGGCACCCAATGCATCATGCAAGTTTCCGTGACCGCACCCCAAAATCAAACACGAGCTCCCAATGATCAACACATCCACGACCATCATCAATAAATTGGGTTTGCATGCACGTGCGTCTGCCAAGCTCACTAAGCTGGCTGGTAGCTTCCCCTGTGAAGTATGGATTAGCAAGGGCGAGCGCCGTGTGAACGCCAAGAGCATCATGGGGGTCATGATGCTGGCGGCTGGCATTGGCTCTACCGTCACACTGGACACCGAGGGTGAGCGGGAACAAGAGGCTATGGATGCCATGCTAGCCCTGATCGCGGACCGTTTTGGCGAAGGTGAGTAGCCTCGCGTTGTTCCTCCCTTATTGCCCTCCCTTTGACGTCGCCTCCCAATGACATTTGCAATTCATGGTCTTACGGTATCGCGTGGTATCGCGATCGGTCGTGCTGTATTGGTTGCGTCAAGCCGTGCAGATGTCGCTCACTACTTCATTGAACCCCATGAAGTGGAGTCGGAAATCAACCGGGTTCGCGCAGGCCGCGCTGCGGTGATTGACGAGATTCATCGTTTGCAAGCCAACGTGGCACACATGGGGCCCAAAGAAACATCGCATGAGCTGGGCGCTTTGCTTGATGTGCATCTGATGCTCCTGCAAGACACGGAGATCAGCGGGGGTGTCAAGCACTGGATCACCGATCGCTTGTACAACGCCGAATGGGCCGTTACGACGCAGCTGGAAATCATTGGTCGCCATTTCGATGACATGGAAGACGAATACCTGCGCGAGCGCAAGGCAGACGTCGAACAAATCGCCGAGCGCGTTTTGCGCGCCATGAAAGGCACAGCGTCGGCCATTGCCGCCACAGCACCGCGCGCCGCGCGCAAGACCTCTCAGCAAGACCTTTTGCTTGACGACACGGTGGACGTGCCCCTGGTTCTCATTGCGCACGATCTGTCTCCCGCTGACATGCTGCAGTTCAAGCAAAGTGTGTTCGCTGGCTTTATTACAGATGTAGGCGGCAAAACTTCCCATACTGCCATCGTGGCGCGCAGCATGGACATACCTGCGGTGGTAGGTGCTCGTTCAGCCAGTCAATTGGTTCGCCAAGACGATTGGGTCATCATCGATGGCGACGCTGGCGTCATGATCGTGGACCCGTCGCCCATCATCTTGGCAGAGTATGGCTTCAAGCAACGCCAAGGGGATCTTGAGCGTGGACGCCTATCCCGTCTCTTGCACACACCCGCAGTCACGATGGACGGTGAGAAAGTGCTGCTGCTGGCCAACATTGAAATGCCTGAAGATGCCAATGCCGCGCTTAAGGCGGGGGCCTTGGGTGTGGGCTTGTTTCGAAGCGAATTTCTGTTTATGGGGCGGCAAAACAACCTGCCCGATGAGGAAGAGCAGTACCACGCGTATCGGCGCGCCGTAGAAGGCATGCAAGGCCTACCGGTCACCATCCGAACCGTCGACGTCGGAGCAGACAAGCCGCTGGACAACTCCACCCGCGACAACTCACACCTCAACCCCGCTTTGGGCTTGCGCGCAATTCGGTGGAGTCTGGCTGACCCGGCGATGTTCTTGACCCAGCTGCGTGCCATCTTGCGGGCCGCCGCGCATGGCAAAGTGAACTTGTTAGTGCCCATGTTGGCGCACGCCAGCGAGATCCGTCAAACCCTGGCCCATGTGCAGCAAGCGCGCGCCCAACTGGACCAAAAAGGCCTTGTCTACGGTCCTGTGAAGTTGGGTGCCATGATTGAGATACCCGCTGCAGCCTTGAGTGTGAAGTACTTCCTCAAGCACTTTGACTATTTGTCCATCGGCACCAACGACCTTATCCAATACACCTTGGCCATTGACCGCGCCGACGAGTCTGTGGCGCATTTGTATGACCCATTGCACCCAGCTGTCTTGCGTTTAGTGTCCGAGACCATCGCCGAGAGCATTGCGCAGGGAAAAGAGGTCACCGTTTGCGGTGAGATGGCGGGCGACATTAGCCTCACCCGCTTGTTGTTGGGCATGGGCCTGCGCACCTTCTCTATGCATCCTGCGCAGATCCTCGCCGTCAAACAAGAAATACTACGGGCAGACACCACACGCCTCGCCCCATGGGCCAAACGGGTGTGCGCCGCCGATGATCCCGCTCAGGAAATGACCACTGCGGCCCGCGGCCACCGCACAGCCTAATGCACGCTGCATGCTGAGTGTGCTTTAGGGCTTGGCGCGTGCGCCCAAGATGGCAGCACCCACAATCATCGCCGTCGCTAAAAACACCGAGGGACTGGGTGGCTCGGCGCGTACCCATAGCAGTGCCAGCGTGGACAACAGCGGCGTGAGAAACGACAGCACGCCAATCTGACGTGCATCGCCTTTCTTAAGCGCCATATCCCAGAGGTAAAACGCAGCACCCAAAGGCCCCGCACCCATGACCAGAAGCAGTGCATAGTCTCTGGGCTGCAAGTGCACCGGAGCTTCCAGCAAGACGTGGCACAGCAGAGCCAACAAGCCAGCAACCAGCCCAAACAACCCTATGGCCGCGCTTGGAAAGGCTGCCACGCGGCGGGTCAGCAAGGAATAGCTGGCCCAGACAAATGCGGACCCCAGCGCGGGTACATAGCCCCACGCAAAGCCCCCGGTGAGCGCTTGACCACCCACAATGGCCACCGCCGCACCGGAAAATCCCAACAGGGCTGCGAATACATGCGTGGGCCGCAGCCTGACGCCTGGCAAGAACCAAGGTGCCAATAGCACCATCCCCAGTGGCCACAGGTAGTTCACCAGATTCGCTTGCACGGGCGGCGCATGCCGCAGCGCAATGAACAACAGAAAATGAAAGCCAAACAAGCCGTACACCCCGAGCGCTAGGGTCGACAGTGGAACCCGCCATGCGGCCAGCTTAAAGCCTGACAGAGGGAGGCCAATCACACTCCCGACCAACAGGCCGAAACCCGTCAGTAGGAAAGGCGGGATGTGTTGGAGCGACACCCCCAGCGGGGCCAAGCTACCCCACAAAACGATGGCGGCCAAAGCATAAAAGTTTGCGTGCATAGGTACCAACTGTACCCAGCCGTCAGACGCTGAACACGCGCCAGTTGTCGCCAAACAACGGCCAAGGCCAGCCAGAAACCTTCTACGTAGAGTGCCTGCTGAACTAAGCGGCCTGTCGCAAGGCTGCTGCGAGTGCCGATGCACTGGCGTAGCCACAACGCTCGGCACTGCGGCTTAAGTCCCAACCGCTTGCCCTCAGCGCTTGGGCGCGGGCCAAACGTTGTGCTCGCACCCACTGCATCGGGCTCTGGCCTGTTTCTACTTTGCAGCGTTGCGCAAACTGGCTTGGACTTAAATGGACTTGGGTCGCCAAGTCATGCACTTCTAGGGGCCCGTGCAAGTGGGTTTGGCACCACTGCGACAAGGTGAGCCAATCAATAGCCCGTGCTTGCCGCTTTGCCGCTGGCTGCACGCTAGCGCGCCAGCAATCCAGCAGCAGGGCGGGGCCCACTCTTTGGAGCGTGGCATTCGGCTCTTGGAGGGCCACATGCAGGTACCGGCTCAATGCATCTGCAGAAACCGTATTGACAAGGCTTGTGGTGCACCCTTCCCATGCCGCAGAACGTGTGTCCAAGACAACACACTGCGCACCGCCCTGGGCTTCGAAGTCGTGCTTTTCGCCGGGCGCAATCACGCAGCCTTGGCCTGCACCAATGCGCCGACCTTTGCCCTCAAGTTCCAGCTCCAAGGTCCCACTGACCCCCAGTAGCACTTGAAAAAAATCGTGCGCATGCCCACCCGCCGCCGGCCCGTAAGTCCGCAATGACAAAGGCATCGTCAGCGGGTGTTGCATCATTTACGCGGGGCGTTGGTCTGTTGAGGGGCGTTTCCAGAGATTGATGCCGCCATCCACCGCATGTTGGTCAATCGCGGCAAACTCTTCGGTGCTGAACGCCAAGTTCTGCATGGCACCCGCCAACTCGGTGATTTGTTCAGGCCGGCTGGCACCAATCAAGGCGCTGGTGACGCGCGCATCGCGTAGCACCCAGGCGGTCGCCATTTGCGCCAAGCTTTGGCCGCGCGCGAGGGCAATCTCGTTCAAGGCGCGCACATGGGCGAGGTTGGCATCGCTCAAGTGGTCTGCGGTAAACGAGCCGCCACCTGGGCGATTTATGCGCGCATCGGCCGGAACACCGTTCAGGTACTTATTGGTCAAAAGACCTTGCGCCAGTGCGCTAAACGCAATGCAGCCCATGCCCGTCTCGTCCAATGCGTCCAGCAAGTCTTCCTCAATCCAGCGGTTCATCAGACTGTAGGAGGGTTGATGGATCAACGCCTTTACGCCCATGCTCTTCAAAATTGCTGCCGCTTCGCGCGTTTTGGTGCCTGAGTAGCTGCTGATGCCTACGTACAGCGCTTTGCCCTGCTGCACGGCAGTGGCCAAAGCACCCATGGTTTCTTCGAGTGGCGTGTCGGGGTCAAAACGGTGCGAGTAAAAAATGTCCACATAGTCCAGGCCCATGCGCTTGAGGCTTTGGTCTAGGCTGGCCAGCACATACTTGCGCGAGCCTCCACCTTGGCCATAAGGGCCAGGCCACATATCCCAACCCGCCTTGCTAGAAATGATGAGTTCGTCACGGTAGGGCTTAAAGTCGCGGCGCAAGTGTTCGCCAAAATTGGTTTCTGCGCTGCCATAGGGCGGGCCATAGTTGTTGGCCAGGTCGAAATGGGTAATGCCTAAGTCAAACGCGGTACGCAGCATTTGGCGTTGGGTCTCCATGGGAGTCGCATCGCCAAAGTTGTGCCACAGACCAAGAGACACAGCGGGTAGCTTGAGCCCACTTTTGCCGCAAACGCGGTAGGGCATGGCGTCGTAACGAGAGGGGGTTGCGTGGTAGTTCATGGCACCAGTCTAGCCCAGTCGGGTGCGCACATACCCATTTCCATGCACCATGGCCCGCTAAGCATGGTCTGTTCACCCTTGTCTCTGTGCGCAGTGCATAGCCCTCGGTTCACGGTACGTGGGACCAGGAAGGTAGGCTTTTGAAGAATCTCCCTCTGTAATTTTCTGCTGGCAAAGGGCCCCCAAGCCCCGTATCTTCCAACCCGCATTGCGCAGATCCCATAGACCCTTCGCCAAGCCACGCTGCTTGGTCTTTTCAGGAGATATTTCATGTTTTCAAGCACGCCAGAACTCTGGGTAGGTGCCTTGTGCTTAGGCCTCGCCATTTTGTATGGCGCGTGGCATGAAGGGCGCGCTGACAATGCCAGAGACGCAAAAATGCTGGGTGCCCTTGGGCTCGGCGGCGTTCTAAGTGCCGTGGCCGCAGCGCTGTACTGGTGAGTTCTCGTGTAGCATCGCCGCCTAGATGCAAAGCTTTCTCGACCCCGCCATTCTGTTCTTCGTGTTTGGAATTTTCGCGGGTACGCTGAAATCCAACCTCGAAATCCCCGCACCCATCTCTCGGTTCTTGTCGCTGTATCTGCTCATGGCCTTGGGCCTCAAGGGCGGGTTCGCTTTGGCCAAGTCTGGGTTTACTTTGGAAGTGGGTTTGAGTCTGAGCGCGGCTTTGCTAATGGCGTGCATCGTGCCCATGCTGGGCTACCTGTTGCTGCGCCGCTTTCTCAATGGCTTTGACGCAGCCGCTATTGCGGCAACCTACGGTTCGGTGAGTGCCGTTACCTTCATCACCGCCGTTCAGTACCTAGACAACCACGGCGTGGCGTATGGTGGTCACATGGCCGCGGCCATGGCCTTGATGGAGTCACCTGCCATCATCATGGCCGTGGTCTTGGCTAACTACGTGCGCCAAAAAGCAGGTACGACTGCGGTGGGGCATACCTTGGGCAAGACCCTGCACGAGTCACTCACCGATGGGGCGCAGCTGCTGCTCTTGGGCGCCATGGCCATTGGTGTCATCACGGGGGAGTCGGGGCAGGCCATCATGAAGCCGTTTTCGGTGGACCTGTTCAAAGGCATGCTCGCGTTCTTCTTGTTGGACATGGGGCTCTTGGCTGCGCGCAACATGGGTGAGCTCAAAGGCAAATCTCCTTGGCTCATTGCCTACGCCATCCTAGCGCCGCTTGTACACGCGAGCTTGGCGCTGCTGCTGGGCAAACTCTTGGGTTTGGAGGCGGGCAACGTGGCCTTGCTCATGGTGTTGGCTGCAAGTGCGTCTTACATTGCGGTGCCGGCCGTGGTCCGCTTGGCGATTCCTGAGGCCAACCCTTCACTGTACTTTGGCATGTCACTGGGGCTAACCTTTCCGTTCAATATTCTGTTGGGCATTCCTTTGTACGTGGGGGTGGCTACAGCCATGGTGTAAGGCGCAAAAAACCGCTAGCCTTTATTGGGGGACTTCAGCTAAGATGATTTTCCCCCCCCCGTTGCAAAGGCTGTGCATGGCGTTTTGGAGTCCTTCCTTGCGATCTGTCCGCAGTGCACCGGCAATGGTTTTGGCCGCAGGTCTTGCCGTTTCAGCCTTAGGCGCTTGGGAGATGCAGCGCAGCATCCAGCAGCGGGCTGCGCAAGATTTTGACTACTTGGCCCAGCGCACTGCAGCCGAGCTACAGCGGCGGTTTTACCTGCCGCAATATGGTCTCAATGGTGTAAAGGGTATGTACGCGGTTGGCAAGCAGGTGGGGCGTGCCGACTTTAGTGCGTACGTGAACGCGCGCAGTTTGCCCGCCGAGTTTCCTGGCGTGCGTGGCATAGGCTTTGTGCAACCGGTCTTACGCGAAGACCTCCCCGTTTTTGTCAAAAAAATGCGCGCTGACGGTGCGCCGGCGTTCGCTGTGCAAACCCTAGGCGGGCCTGTATTTGACGATATGTACATTGTCAAATACATCGAACCTTTATCCAGCAACTTAGCCGCGTTGGGGCTAGATCTGGGCTCAGAGCCCCAACGTCGGGCTGCGGCGGAGCGCGCAATTGCCACGGGTGAGGCCACCGTTTCGGGGGCGTTGACCTTAGTGCAGGACGACCGAAAGCAAGCCGCAGTCGTCTTGTTTACGCCCATTTTTGCCAAGGGCAGCAATCCGAGAACGGCCCAAGAACGGCGTGACGCGTTGGTTGGCCTGCTGTATGCACCCATCGTCGTGTCCGAACTACTGCGCGACTTGCCCGATGTGGTGACCGGAGTGCTGGACTTTGAGATGTATGACTCGGCCTTGGGGCAGCCGCTAGGTCGCAAAATGTTTGACGCCAATGACCGTCACAGCGACACCAATGCTGGGTTTGGCGGGCAGGCGTCTTTAAGTACGTGGCAAGCCTTGCAGCTTCCTGGCCGAGAGTTCTCGCTGGAGCTTCACCGCACGGCGGCGTTTGCGGCAACTGTCAACACCAGTGCCGCCTGGCTGGCGCTGGTCGGTGGGAGCATGGTGTCCTTGTTACTAGCCCTCCTGTTGCGCGGCTTGGCTACGGGGCGCGAGCGCGCCGAGCGCTTGGCCGACAGCATGGCGCAAGAAGCGCAGCGCTTGGCCAAGGTGGTACAACACACCAGCAATGCGGTGACCTTGGCCGATGCCCAAGGCCGCATCACCTGGGTCAACCCCGGGTTCACGCGGGTCACGGGCTATAGCCTGGAGGAAGCTGTAGGCAAAACGCCCGCAGAGCTGGTGGGCAGTGGCAAAGCCAGCCCGCAGACTCTGGCCACGCTGGCCCGTTCGGCTAGCCAAGGCGTCAGCTGCAAAGTAGAGGTCTTGAACCGGGCCAAAGACGGGCACGAGTACTGGACCGCCACCGAGTTGCAGCCCCAGCACGACGCCCAAGGGCGCTTGGTGGGCTTTATGGAAATTGGCATTGACATTACGCCACTGCGTTCCATCCAAGCACGCTTGGAAACCGCCTTGCGTGAAAACGATGCCTTGCTGAGCACGCTCAACCTGCATGCCATTGTGTCGGTGGCCGACGCCACGGGGGCCATTGTGGATGCCAACGAGGCTTTTTGCGACATCAGCGGCTACACCCGTGAAGAGCTGATTGGCAAGAACCACCGCATCGTGAACTCTGGTACGCACCCTCCCGCGTTTTGGAAAGACATGTGGACCACCATTTCGACCGGGCTCCCTTGGCGCGGCCAGGTCTGCAACAAAAGCAAAGACGGGCACTTGTACTGGGTAGACACCTTTATCGCTCCCTTCATTGGCGACGACGGACAAATCGACAAGTACATCTCTATTCGCACGGACATCACCCGTAACGTGGCGGCGCAAGAAGAACTGCGTATTAGCCAAGAACGCTTTGCTTTTGCCATTGAAGGCAGTGGTGACGGCGTGTGGGACTGGGACCTCAAGGCCGGTACCGTGCAGCTGTCCAAAACGTGGAAAGAGATGCTGGGCCACAGTGAAGACGAGATAGGTAATGATCTGACCGAGTGGAGCGGTCGCCTGCACCCTGATGACGCGGCCCGCGTCTTTGCCGACGTACAGGCCAACCTCGATGGCGTGACCACCAGCTTTGCCAATGAGCACCGTGTCTTGTGCAAAGACGGCAGCTACAAATGGATCTTGGACCGTGGCACTGTGGTCAGGCGCGACGCAGAAGGCGCCCCGCTGCGCATGGTGGGCACCCATACCGATGTGTCCCTCCAAAAGGCTACACAGCTTGCGTTGCAGCAGGCCACAGATGCGGCCCAATCCGCGTCCCAAAGCAAGAGCCAGTTTTTGGCCAATATGAGCCACGAAATTCGCACGCCCATGAACGCCATTTTGGGCATGCTCACGCTGCTGCGCAAAACCCAGCTCACGCCTAAGCAAGCCGACTATGCGGCCAAGAGCGAAGGGGCTGCGCGGGCACTCTTGGGACTCATCAATGAAATTTTGGATTTTTCCAAGATAGAAGCCGGCAAGATGACCCTAGACCCCCATCCTTTTGGGGTCGACCAACTGTTGCGCGATCTCTCGGTCATATTGGCCACCTCGGTGGGCGGCAAGCCCATTGAAATGCTCTACCAGTTGGACCCCGCTGTGCCCAGCCATTTGGTGGGTGACGCCATGCGCATCCAACAGGTCTTGCTCAATTTGTGTAGCAATGCCATTAAGTTCACTGAGCGTGGCGAGGTAGTTTTGTCGATTGTGCAAACGCAAAGTACCGCTGACGCAGTGACCCTGCAGTTCAGCGTTAAAGACACCGGCATTGGCATAGCCCCCGAAAACCAGGCACGCATCTTCAGCGGCTTTACCCAAGCGGAATCGTCTACCACCCGGCGCTTTGGGGGCACCGGTTTGGGGGTTGCCATTAGCCAGCGCTTTGTCAACATGATGGGCGGCGAGTTAGAGCTGCAAAGTGCGCTGGGCGAAGGCAGCCGTTTTTACTTCACCGTGACCTTGCCCATCGCACAGGCGCCCGCCCTCACTGCCGAAGTGCCAGTGCCCTTTAACAGCCCGCTGCGCGTGTTGATGGTGGACGACAACCCCTTGGCCTTGTCGCTCCTCAGCGCCATGGGCCAGTCTTTGGGCTGGGAGGTGGACCTTGCTGTCAGCGGCGAGCAGGCCCTCGAGCACATTCAAAGCACGGTGGACCACGGGCAGTCGTACCAAGCCGTGTTTGTAGACTGGAACATGCCGGGCCTAGACGGCTGGCAAACCAGCCTGCGCATACGGGCCTTGGGGGCTGCGGGCGCAGTGCCTCTGTTGGTGATGGTTACCGCCTCAGGCCGTGAAATGCTAGCCAAGCGCTCTGGGCAGGAGCAAGCGCTGTTAGACGGCTACCTGGTCAAACCCGTGACCCCGCACATGCTGCTGGAGGCCTTGCAGCAAGTACGCCCTGCGCCGACCAGCGAACCATTGGCCCTTGCGACAGAGCCTTCTGCACCATCCGAAGGGCAGCGCTTGCTCAATATGCGCCTGCTCGTAGTGGAAGACAACCTCAACAACCAGCAAGTCGCCCGGGAACTCTTGGAAGGCGAAGGTGCGTGGGTGCAACTCGCCAACCATGGCCGCGAGGGCGTGGAGGCCATTGCGGCTGCAAGCCCCCCCTTTGATGTGGTGCTCATGGACCTGCAAATGCCGGTGATGGATGGCTTTGCGGCTACCCGCCATGTGCGCGAGCATCTTGGCATGCCCCAGCTGCCTATTGTGGCCATGACCGCCAACGCCATGGCCAGTGACCGCGAGGCCTGCCTCGCAGCCGGCATGAACGACCATGTGGGCAAGCCGTTTGACTTGCAGCACTTGGTGCAAGTGCTCAGGCGCCAAGCGGGGTGGTTTGATACTGGGCGCAGCACGGCAGCGCAGACGCCAGCCCTGAGCACGTCCTTGGCGGACACAGCGCAGGCCGCGGGCGTCGATGTCGTCACCGCCTTACGCCGCTTAGGCGGCAAACAAGAGGTGTACCAGCGCATGCTCTCCACGTTTGTGGCTGATTTGCAAAACGTGCCGGCCCAACTGCAGGCCCACATTGCACAGCGCGACCCCACGGGCTTGGCGCGCGACATGCATACCCTCAAAGGCTTGGCCGCCACCTTGGGGGCCGATGGATTGGCCCACCTTGCAGGCCGCTTGGAGAAAGAAAGCTCCGCCACATCAGATGTGGCCACCATGGTGCAGCAGGTGCAAAGCATATGCGAGGCCATTGCCCAAGTGACACCTGCCCTGCAGGCCTTGGTGCAAGCCTGGGGCACCGATGCGACGCAAGCCCCGGCAGCGCTTGCCGAGTTGACTTCTACGGAGCGCGCCGAGATACTGACACTCTTGAAACACTTAGCCCTTCAATTGGCCGACAGTGACATGGAGGCCATGCACACCATGGCCTTAGTCCAGCAGCGCTATAGCAAGCACCTGGGCGCGGCCATGGCTCCTTTAGAGGCTGAGATGAGTGCTCTTGAATTTGAGGCCGCCATACTCGAATGTGAAACGCTGATTTGCAGTTTGGAGACATGAGCCACACCATGCCCATCAGCGCACCCGCGATTAAGCCCAAAATCCTGATCGTGGACGATCAGCCTATCAACGTCCAAGCCTTGCACCAGGTGTTTGCCGATGGGTACCAAATATTCATGGCCACACGGGGCGAGCAAGCCTTGAGTGTGTGTGCCAGCAAGCAGCCTGATTTGGTGCTCTTGGATGTAGAAATGCCGGGCATGGATGGGTTTGAAGTGTGTGAGCGGCTGCGCGCAGACCCACTTACCCGCGATATCCCGGTGATATTTGTCACCGCCCACCGTGACGAAGCGTCTGAGACGCGGGGCTTGGAACTGGGCGCGGTGGACTTTATCTCTAAACCCTTTAACCCCAACATCGTGCGCGCCCGGGTCAAAACCCAGCTCACCCTCAAGGCGCAGGCCGACCTATTGCGCAGCTGGGCCTACTTAGACGGCCTGACCGGCATTTGCAACCGCCGCCACTTTGACGAACAGCTCAAAGCCGAGTGGGAGCGCTCGCTGCGCGAAAAAACCCCTTTGAGTGTGCTGATGCTGGATGTCGACTTTTTTAAGCGCTACAACGACCGCTACGGCCACCAAGAGGGTGACAAATGCCTGCGCTTGGTGGCCTGCTGCATCCAAAGCAGCCTCAAAAGGCCCGCCGACATGGCTGCGCGCTATGGGGGCGAAGAGTTTGTGTGCCTCTTGCCCAACACCGACCTAGAAGGCGCTATGCAACTGGCCCACGCGGTGGGCCAGTCGGTGATGGACCTCAGTATTCCCCACTCGGACTCGCTGGTGGCCCCCGTCATCACGATCAGCATTGGCGCGTGCGCCAAACCCGCGGAACTGACCAGCGTGGTGCCGCATGCTGCCGCGCAGGAGCCCACGCCACCGAGCTTAGAAGACTTGATGCGCAAGGCCGATGGCCATTTGTATGCGGCCAAGGTCGCGGGGCGAAATAAGGCCCTTGGAGGCGTGCTTTAAACGCTTTAAGCGTGAGGGGTTTTTCGAATAATGGGCGTACCGCTCAATTGCCAGAAGGAACCGAATCCATGCCTGTTAGAAACCTTGCCATGGCTCTGCTCATGCCTTTGCTGGCCAGTGCCTCGCTAGCGCAACACGGCCCCTGGGCGGTGGGGGTGCATGTCGGTTCTTACCATGACGCAGGCGAGTTCAAAAACTTCAACCCGGGGCTGTACCTGCGCTATGGCCCGTGGTCGGTAGGCGCCTTGCACAACAGCGTGGACAAAGACTCACGCTATGTGGCCTACACCTTGGAGACTAAAGCGCCCGTTGCGTGGGCCGACACGGTGGCTCTCACCGTAGGCGTGATCGACGGCTACTACGACTCGCAGTGGGTGCACAACGGCATTGCCCCGTTGGTAGCGCCCAGCGTGAGCTTCAAAGCGTTTGATAAGACCCGGGTACGCGTGGCCTTGCTGCCAGGCATCAAAGTCACCACCACCTTGCATTTGACGCTGGAGTGGGCGCTGTAGCACCAGACTAGCGTCTGCGTTTGGGCGTCGCTTTGCCTCTAGGGGCTTGCTGTGCGGGTGACTGCGCCATGTGCGCCTCAAGCGCCAGCAGCAGGCTGGTGCGGTGTTCGCGTGCCACCACCTGCCAATGCAAACCCGTGAGTGCACCTTCCAAAGCCCATAGCAAGTTCACACTGGCGCGTGCGTCATGGCGCTTCACTTGGGCATAGGCCGCCACCGCGCCCAGCCCTTGCAGTTGTGCCACGTGGGTAATGCCCGCGGCAGCCAGCATCTGCGCGGACTTGGGGCCCAGGTTTGCCAATGCCGCCAAGGTAGCGGTGTCGGGTGCTAGGTGGGGAACGGTTGGCATGGTGCAGTATAAATTTTTGCGCTGGGTGTGTAAGGAAAATTCGCCTGGAGCGCCCGTCCCTATTGCGAGGGTAGCTATTACAAACATAGCATCTCTCGCAGTCTCTGTGCGACTTGTCTAAGGGCCGCGCACAACATGTCTCCACTTTGAGGCGCGCTTGCCGATAAAGAAGGCAAGAGACCATTCCCCAAGGAGCGCACCATGAACCACCCTGCACAGTTGCTATCGACCCAAGAATTGGCGGCACGCTGGGGCCGCACGGAGGCGTCCATTGCCATGGCCCGCTCGGTGGGTGTGGGCCCCTGCTTTACCAAAGTGGGTGGGCAGATTCGGTACGCGGTGGATGAGGTGCAGCGCTTTGAGCGCGCCTGCCTGTTCTTTGAACCGGCTGAGGTGGCGCTGCAAACGGTGCGTTAGCGCCAGCAGTCGAGCCACCGTCACGCGTGCTGCTGAAGCGGATGGCGTGTAAGACTACAGCGCATGCGCCGACCAAGTGCATATCTTCACCACTTGGAGCGGTCCCCATGCGTAGACGTCAACTCTTCTCTCTTTTAGGCGCCTTAGGTTTAAGCCCCTACGTGGCGGGCGCCGCAGACGCGCCGCGCCTGGACGTGCTGGTACTCACCGAGGCGCAGTGGAAGCAGCGGCTCACAGCGCCCCAGTTTGCCGTGTTGCGCCAAGAGGCCACCGAGCGCGCGGGCACCAGCCCCTTGAACACCGAGAAGCGCAAAGGCACATTCCACTGCGCGGGTTGCGACTTGCCTCTGTTTAGCTCAGAGATGAAGTACGACAGCGGCACCGGCTGGCCCAGCTTTTTTGCCACGCTGCCTAAGGCGGTGGACACCAAGGTGGACTTCAAGATGGTCTTGCCCCGCACCGAATACCACTGCGCCCGCTGCGGCGGCCACCAAGGCCATGTGTTTGACGACGGCCCCGCGCCCAGCGGCAAGCGCTATTGCAACAACGGTGTGGCGCTGAAGTTTGTGCCCGCGTAGAGATGCGTAGGTGCTTAGCGAGGCAGCTTAGGCGGCGTAGCCAATGTCACGCACATCCTCGCGCAGCGCAGCGCGCTCCCCGGCGTGCAAAGGCAGGCTCACCAAAATCTCAATGCGGTTGCGCAGCGAGTGCAGCACTTGCAGCACCTCGCCATCAATGGCGGTTTTGCCAAAGGCGCGGCTCAGCACGTCGGGGTAGCTCCACAAGGCCGTCTCCGGCTGGCCGGGCCAGCTGGGGGTGAGGCGTTTCACATCTTCATCCAAGGTAATGACCCAGTCCATGCGCGGGCTGCTGTGCTTGGTGAACTGGTCCCAGCCCACACCCAGTGGTGTGGGGACGGGTAACCCAGCTTTGCGTAGCGCTTCCAAAGTAGCTGGATTGGGCTGCTTGTGCACCTCCACCGGTACGCCGCACGAGTACGCCGCAAACCTGCCTTTGCCACTGTGGGCCAAGCACGCCTGCGCCAGCACGCTGCGAATGGTGTTGCGTCTAGAGACAAACAAGATGTTGATGGACGAATGGGGCATGGGTGACAGTTCTAGCTCCAACGGTAGGCCGGCAACGGCTAAAGCGCCGTCAGGCAAATTTATACCGCGTGAGGGCTAGGCCTGCTTAGGTGTTCGCCACTAACCCTTGGGGGCAGCCAGGTATCTTTGGGGGGCGCGCGGCAAGCCAGGGCGTGTCGCATCGTCGCGCAGCTTGAAGGTGGACACATCCCCCACCAAGTCATCGGCCTGGCTTTTGAGGCTGCTGGCCGCAGCGGCCA
The DNA here is from genome assembly GCF_006974105.1 of Rhodoferax aquaticus. Taxonomy (NCBI): domain Bacteria; kingdom Pseudomonadati; phylum Pseudomonadota; class Betaproteobacteria; order Burkholderiales; family Comamonadaceae; genus Rhodoferax; species Rhodoferax aquaticus. The sequence continues at coordinate 4,432,577 of NZ_CP036282.1, read as the reverse complement.
TTTGCTCTACCAAGGCCGCGTTTTGTTGCGTGGTTTGGTCCATGCGGCTCACGGCCTCGCTCACCTGGGCCACACCCATCGCTTGCTCTTGGCTGGCGGCGCTGATCTCGCCCATGATGTCGGTCACCCGTTTAATCGCTCCCACCACCTCGCCCATGGTGTTGCCCGCTTGGTCCACCAGGGCGCTGCCTTGCTCCACGCGCTCTACGCTGTTGTTGATGAGCGCTTTGATCTCGCGCGCCGCATCGGCCGAGCGCCCGGCCAGCGAGCGCACCTCAGAGGCCACCACCGCAAAGCCGCGCCCTTGTTCCCCCGCACGCGCGGCCTCTACGGCGGCATTGAGCGCCAAGATGTTCGTTTGAAACGCAATGCCGTCAATGACGCTGATGATGTCGGCAATCTTGCGCGAGGCCTCGTTAATGCCCTTCATGGTGTCCACCACCTGCGCCACCACGGCACCGCCTTGCACGGCGACCGTGCTGGCGCTCACCGCGAGTTGATTGGCTTGGCGCGCGCCCTCCGCGTTTTGCTTGACGGTGGCGCCCAGCTCTTCCATAGACGATGCCGTCTCTTCCAACTCGCTGGCCTGCTGTTCGGTGCGTTGCGACAAATCGTTGTTGCCTTGCGCAATTTCGGCCGAGGCATTGGCCACACTGTCAGCGCCACTGCGCACATTGCTCACCACGCGGGTCAAAGCATCGCCCATGCGCTGCAGAGCTGCCATTAGGCGGGCAACTTCATCGTTGCCTTGACTTTGGATGGTGTGCGTCAGGTCGCCAAGGGCTACCGCATCGGCCACAAGCACCGCCTCTTCCAGCGCGCGCGACAGGTTGCGAATCAGCACAAAGGCAAACCACCCGGCCAAAGGCAGGCCGAGCAGCAAGGAGCCAAGGGCCACGTTGCGAATCAGGGCGTAGCGCTGCACCGCGTGGTCATACTCACTGTGGGCCACGTCGAGTTGCAGCTTGAGCAGGGGGCTCAAGGCGTCTTTGATCTTTTCGGACATGGGCTCCACCACATTCACGCCTACCGCCTGCGCTTCGGTAAAGTCATTGGCCTTGATGGCGGCCACTGCTTTGTCTACACCCTCGGTCTGGAACTTGGCTTGTACCTCGGCAAAGGCTTTGGCCAGCACTTTCTCTTCTTCTGTGAGGTAGGTGGCAAGGTAGGCGTCGAACTCCGCGTTGCCTTTGCTGGTGTTGACGGCAACTTCGGCCATATTGCGCGCCACCTTATCGGGCGCGGGGTCGGCCAGCGAGCTGGCAATCAGCAAGGCGTTGCGGGTGTGGGTGCGTGAGAGTTCGGCCAGTTGCCCCAGCGGCACCGTGCGGTCTTCGTACACCGTTTGCAGCGAGCGGTTGGCCTGCGTAATGCCATACAGCCCCATGGCCGCACCGACGATCAGCATCACGGAGAGTAGTGCAACCAGCAGCGTAAGCCGCGTGGAAATCTTCAGCTGGTTCATGCGGGGAGTCCTTTGCATCGGAAGCGCAAACCTTGCACGGGATGGTGCAAGTCGCCAAATCCTAATGTAAGCGCGTTCGTTTGAAAAGGCATCGCGTCGCGGAAATAGCGGATATTTGCGAGCAATTTAGGGTGCGTTGGCTTCGTTTTTCACAGGGTTGGCGGGTAGCAGGAAAACCACAACTCCTGTACGATGAAGAGCAATAACACAGACAGGGCGGAGCATGTCGACATCTGACGGTGATACACCACAGCGCGCTTCCAGGCTTTCATCGGCCGACTTGTCCGCTGTTGCGGACTGGGTTGTAGAGAGCAGCCAACGCGACCCCCAGCAGGACTTGAGCGAGGCCACGTTTCGTGCGCTGAGCGAGGCGTCACCCTTGGGTATTTATGCAACCGATGCCCAAGGTGGCTGTACGTACACCAACGCCCAGTGGCAGACTATTTACGGGCTAAGCGCCGCGCAAGCCTTGGGCACGGGCTGGACCACGAGTATTCATCCGGAGGACCGGGCCAAGGTGTTTGCGCACTGGCAAGCATGTGCCGATGCAGGGCGCGAGTTCGCCATGGACTTTCGGCTGCAGCAAGCGGGCAGCCCCTTGCGTGTAGTGCATAGCACGGCCCGCCAAATCCTCAATGCACGCGGGGAGCGCACGGGCTTTGTCGGTGCAGTGGAAGACATCACCGAAAAAGAAGCGGCCAAGCAGGTCAATGAGTCTTTGCTGGCCATGATATGGAAGCACCGCATCGTGTCGTTTACTGACCTTGACGGCACCATCACCAACGTCAATGACGCGTTTTGCGCTATCAGTGGTTACAGCCGCGCCGAACTCATCGGGCGGAACCACCGGCTCATCAAATCAGACGCCCATCCCACGGCATTTTTTACGGCCTTATGGCGCACACTCAAACGTGGCGAATCGTGGCAGGGTGAAATTTGTAACCGTGCCAAAGATGGTCGGCTCTACTGGGTGGATAGCATCGTTGCCCCCCTGCGCGGAGCGGATGGTGCCATTGAGCAGTACGTCTCGATTCGCAACGACATTAGCTTGCGCAAGCAACAGCGCGAAGACTTGCGCAAAAGCCAAATGTTCTTGGACCGCACCGGGCGCCTTGCGGGCGTAGGGGGCTGGGAGGTCGATATTGTTGCGGGTACGGTGTACTGGTCCGATGAGACCTGCCGTATCCAGGGCGTGGAGCCTGGCTATAGCCCTGCTTTGGCCGAGGCCATTAACTTTTATGCGCCAGAGGCGCGCCCCGTCATTGAAAAAGCGGTCCAAGACGGCATGACCTTGGGGAAAAACTGGGACTTGGAATTACCTCTTATCAAAGCCACGGGTGAGCGCATCTGGGTGCGTGCCGTGGGGAGCGTGGAGTTTGAAAAAAACCTACCCAGGCGCATCGTCGGTGCGTTTCAAGACATCAGTGCCAGCTATGCCCAACGGCAAGTGGTGGCGGATATTAAAAACCGGTTTCAGCTGGCCACGCACTCGGGCGGCATTGGGGTGTGGGACTTCAATGTGGTCGACGGCAGTCTGGTGTGGAGCCCAGAGATGTACCTGCTCTACGGGCTGCCGATTACCGATCAAACAGGGGCGTATGAGCTGTGGGCGCGACACCTGCACCCTGACGACAGAGCCGCGGCAGAGACAGCGTTGCAAGACGCCTTGGCAGGAAAGGCGGAGTTCCGCAATGAGTTTCGCATCATCTGGGCGGACCAGACCGTGCACTACATCCGCGCGGCGGCCCTCGTTGAGCGTGATGCTCTGGGTGCGGCGGTACGCATGGTGGGGGTGAACTGGGACGTGAGTGCGCAGCGCAATGCGGAAGCCGAGTTGGCGCGACAAAACGAGCTCTTGCGGGTCACCATGCAGTCGATTGGCGACTCCGTCATTACCACCGATGGGCAAGGACGCGTGACATGGCTCAACCCCGTTGCGGAGCGCATGACCGGCTGGAGCAGCGCAGAGGCCAGTGGCCGCCTTTTGGCGCAGATCTTCCATATCGTCAATGAAGAAACACGCATGCCCACTGAAAACCCGGTGGACACCTGCTTAAAGCAAGGCAAGATTGTGGGCTTGGCCAATCACACGTTGCTGATTTCGCGCCATGGCGAAGAGTTTGGCATCGAAGACTCGGCCGCCCCGATACGCAGCCAGACGGGCGAGATATTGGGCGTGGTGCTGGTGTTTCATGATGTGACCGAGCAGCGTCGTATGTCGGGCGAGATGAGCTACCGCGCTACCCACGATGAGCTGACAGGCTTGGTCAACCGCGCCGAGTTTGAGGCCCGCCTGCGCCGCTTGCTGCAAAAAACCCATGAAGACGGCAGCACGCACGCGCTGATGTACATCGACCTCGACCAGTTCAAGTTGGTGAATGACGCCTGCGGCCATACGGCGGGCGACCAGTTGCTACAGCAGGTGAGCAAACTCATGGGCGACGCCGTGCGTTCGCGTGACACGCTGGCCCGCTTGGGGGGCGATGAGTTTGGGGTGATTTTGGACCACTGCACCAGCGAACAGGCCCAGCGCGTGGCGCAGCAAATATGCGACCGCATGGAAGAGTTCCGTTTCTTGCACGATGGCCGGCGCTTCCGGGTGGGCACCAGCATTGGCTTGGTGGCGGTCACCAGCGCGTTTGCCACCACGGCTGCCGTGATGCAGGCAGCCGACACCTCGTGCTACGCCGCTAAAGAAGCGGGGCGCAACCGGGTGCATGCATGGTTTGACACGGATCAAGCCATGCGCGAGCGCCATGGCGAAATGCAATGGACCACCCGCATCGAGCAGGCGCTGGACGAAGACAAGTTTGTGCTCTATGCCCAGCGCATCAGCGCCCTGGGCGAGGGAAGCCACGGCCTGCACGCCGAGGTGCTGTTGCGCATGGAAGACTTTGATGGCGGCATCATCAGCCCCGGTGCTTTCATTCCGGCGGCGGAGCGCTTTAACTTGGCGTCACGCATTGACCGCTGGGTCTTGCGCAACGCCATCGCATGGCTGGAAATGCACGTAGACAGCATCAACATTCAAACGCTCAGCATCAACCTCTCGGGCCAGTCGGTGGGCGACCGTGCCTTTCATCGGCAAGTGATCGAGAAGTTGCAGGCACTGTCCCCCGAGGTGTGCAAACGCCTGTGTTTTGAAATCACTGAGACGGCGGCAGTCACCAACTTGGCGGATGCCGCGCTGTTTATTGAGCAGGTGCGCGCCTTTGGCGTGCGCATTTCGCTAGACGACTTTGGCGCAGGCGCATCGTCGTTTGGCTACCTCAAGTCCTTGCATGTGGATTACCTCAAGATCGACGGCCAGTTCATCACCGACTTGGTGGATGACCCTCTAGACGATGCCGCTGTGCGTTGCTTTGTCGATGTGGCGCGCGTGGTCGGCGTTAAAACCGTGGCTGAGTATGTGGACAAAGACACGGTGCTTGCGCGCGTCAAAGCGCTGGGCATTGACTACGCGCAAGGCTTTCATCTGCACAAGCCAGAACCCATTGGCAGGCTCTTGCCGGTGTTTCACGCCGCAGCGGTGTAGCGCAACTCCTAGTCGCTCAAGGGTTTGAGCAACTCTGCCAAGTCGCTCTCGGTAAACAAGGGCTCCTTGCGCCCCGTGGCGCCGCTGTACAGGCTGTCGGCCAAGCTGGCTTTGCGCTCTTGCAGGTCCAAGATGCGCTCTTCAATCGTGCCCTGTGCTACCAGCTTGTAGACAAACACGCTTTGGGTTTGGCCAATGCGGTGGGCGCGGTCGGTGGCCTGGGCTTCGGCGGCGGGGTTCCACCAGGGGTCGAAGTGGATCACCGTGTCGGCCTGCGGCAGGTTCAGGCCCACGCCACCAGCCTTGAGGCTGATCAGAAACAGCGGCACCTCGCCACTGGTAAAGCTGGCAATGGCCTCTTCGCGCTTTTGGGTTTGGCCCGTGAGCTTGGTCCAGCGCAACCCGGCCTTTTTGAGCTCTTGTTCAATGCGGCTGAGCATGCCGGTGAATTGCGAGAACAGCAAAATGCGCCGCCCCTCGGCAATCATTTCGGGCAGCATGTCCATCAGCTGCTCTAGCTTGGCCGAGCTGGTCACGGCTTGTGCGGCGGGCATGTCCAGCAGCTGCGGGTCGCAGCACACTTGGCGCAGTTTCATCAATGCGTCCAAGATGGTGATGTGCGACTTGGCCAAGCCCTTGGCGTTGAGTGCTTCACGCACCGACTTTTCCATCCCTAAGCGAATGGTTTCGTACAGGTCGGCCTGCTGGCCTTGCAGCTCCACGCGCATGACGGTTTCCACCTTGGGGGGCAGCTCGTGGGCCACCAAGGCCTTGGTTCGCCGCAGCATGAAGGGGGTGATGCGGGCGCGCAGCTGGCCCAGGCGCTCCGGCTCGCCCTGGCGCTCAATGGGCGTGCGAAACAGCTGGTTAAACCGCGCTTGGCTGCCCAAGAATCCCGGCATCAGGAAGTGGAACAGGCTCCAAATTTCGCCCAAGTGGTTTTCAATGGGAGTGCCCGAGAGGCACAAGCGGTGGCGCACCTGCAGCTGGTTCACCACTTGGGCGGCGTTGGTGTTGGCGTTTTTGATGTTTTGCGCCTCGTCCAGCACCACGATATGCCACTGGGTCTCTAGCCAGCGCTCGCGGTCGCGCATCAAGAGGGAGTAGGGCGCAATCACAATGTCGTGCTCGGCCATGTTGGCGGCCACGGTGTGGCGCTCTTTGCCATGCAAGACCAGGGTGCGCAGCTGCGGGCAAAAGCGCTGGGCCTCGCGCAGCCAGTTGCCCATCAAACTCACAGGCGCAATGATGAGCGCGGGGGCGGTTAGGCGGCCTGCGTCTTTCTCCACCTGGATATGGGTTAGCGTTTGCAGGGTTTTGCCCAGGCCCATGTCGTCGGCCAAGATGCCACCCAAGCCATGGCTGCGCAAAAACTGCAGCCAGTTCAGGCCTTGCTGCTGGTAGGGGCGCAGGCTGGCTTGCACGCTGGCAGGCACGGGCACCTCGGGCAGGGCGGTGGCACCCGCGAGCTGCTTGACCATGGCCTGCAAGGCGCTGGCGCCCTCCCACAGCGCGCCCTCGCCCAAGGAAGCCGTGGTGCGCATGGCGTCTAGGCGGTTTAGGCGCAAGCTCTCGGCGGCAAAGTCTTTGGGGCGCTCGCCCACCATTTCCAAAAGCGCCGCCATCCACGGCTTCAAGGCCTCGGTGGGCAGGCGCAAAAAGCCTTTGCTGAGGCTAGAGGGCAGGTATACATAGGGCGGAATTTGGGGCTGGCCGGTCTCGGGGTCCAGCGGGCTGTTGGCGGCCGCCGCAATCAGCTCGGGCAGCAGCGGCAAGATGTTGTGGCGCTGGCCGTTGATCTCCATGCCCAGTGAGAGTTCAAACCAGGGCGATGTGGCCTCGTCCTCGCCTTCGGGGCGCATGCGCACATCCAGCGCGTCGGCATGGGTGATCCAGTCGGTGAGTGTGTCGTCCACCGAGACGGCAAAGCCTGCGTCACGCAGGGCTTGGTAGCCGGTGTCGGCCCAGTGCAGCCAAGCATGTTGGGCCTGGTCGCCGGGAATGCCAAACACGCCGTTGTCACCGGCTTGCAAGCCCAAGTCGAACAGGCGTGTGACGGCGTCGAGCTCGGCGGCGGTGTCGCGGTGTAGCAGGTAGCGGCCCTGCGCGTTTTCTAGCACCACGGTGTTGCCGTGGCCCGCCCACCAGCCCACATGGCCCGCGTAGTCAAAGCGCAGCTCGGCTTGAATCATGCCCACCTCGGGCACGTCTTCGGGTAGGTTGGGGCGCAGGTGCAGGCGTGCGGTGGGCACCACGTCTTTGAGCGTGATGAGGGTGTCCAGCACTGGCGGCAGCGGCACGGGCCCCAAGCGCTCCATGAGTGCGGCTTGGTGGGTTTTGAGTGCCGAGGGTTTGAGCGCAGGCGCGTGCAGCAGCACATGCAGCTGCGCGGTGGACACACCGGGCGCTTGGGCCAGACCCACCACGCCGTGGTTGGCGTCTACGTAATAGGGGGGCTTGTTCAGACACAGCTTGGCGCTGCCAGTGGCTAGGCGTGCGCGCAGCGTCCAGTTGGGCTCGGGGCTGTTGGGGCTAGGCACCTCTTGCCAGTGCCATAGCAGCTCTTGCACCGGGCCCATTTGCACCTGGGTGCCCGCGCTGCCTTTGCCGTCGTCCATAAACAAGCGCCCCGTGCTGGCCGCCAGGGTGAGCGCGATTTCACCCACTGTGCCTTGCAGCGCAGCCTGGGCCGAGTAGGTGTAGCCAAAGCGGTAGTTATTGGCGTCTGGCATGGCGCGCAGCAACTGCAACACCTGTTTGTCGTTGTCGGTCGCCCGGTCGTAGACCACTTGCCCGGGGGAGGGTGCGGTTTTGATGGCCTTGGGCTTGGACCAGCCGCCCGTCACTTTGGGGTAGGCCACCACCGCCTCGAGGTAGAGCACGGGGCGCAGGGTTTGCGCCCCTTGGATGGTGAGCAGGTACAGGTACTGCTCGGGTTTGATGTTGTCGCGCGCACGCGCATCGCTGGGCACGGGGGCGTTGGCAGGGACGGCACCGCCAGCTTGGTCCAGCGCGTCTAGCCAGCCCATGAGTTTTTCTTCGGCCAAGCGGCGGGTGGCCTCATCGGCGCGGGCTTGGGCTGCTTGGCGGCTGGCTTCTAGCTCTTCGGGGCTGGGGCCGTGGCGCAGGCCTTGCGCGCGGGGTTGCAACTCGCCGCCGTCTTCGCTGAGCACCTGCAGGCCGTGGTAAGCGGCCTTGAGCATGAGGGCCACGCCGTGTTTGCAGTCGCTGCCCACGGCGCAGCTGCATTCGCAGTCCCAAAAGGCGATGCGGTTGTCGGGGGTGAGGGCGGTTTCTACATGGACCTCGTAGGGCTCAGCCTCAGTGCCTTGCACCTCGCCTTGCACGATCCAGTGGCCCGCGTCGGGGTCAATCTCGATCGACAGTACTTTTTGGTTGCGGTACAGCCCTAGCCCGCGCGTCCAGTAGCCATCGGGCACCAGCTTTTGCAAAGAGCGTGGATCGAACCACAAACCATTCGGTAGATAAGAAATTTCCATGCAAATAGGGCTGTAGCGCCCATGCAATAAGCGTGGGTAGCTACTCAATGTATAGCGTTATACGGTCCGTTGGCCGGCTTTTGCACTGTTTTTGCCAGCAAAAGCCGAACGGCCAAAGCGCGATTGTCCTCGCTTTTGGAGGCGTGCGGCGCGGGGGCTATTGTTTTTTGCGGCCTGCTTGTGGGGTTGGTCGGGGGGCGTTTCTTTAACACCCACTCCCCCAACCCCTCGCCCCGTCGGCGAGGGGAGCCTTGAACTGCCAATTTGGGCATTGGTCGCCGGATGCGCGTCTACAGGGGTGGCGTTGCCGACGGGTTGGTTGGCCACGGCGCGTGCGAGGCTGTTGTAGGTACTTCCTGCACTTTGGCTTGCCAACGCTGGCGGCGAAGCACGCCAGTGGGGGCGCACACACCCATCCGAGGCCCTACAACCGCATGCACTGGCCGTGGTGGACCACCCCTGTTGGCTACGGTGCTTGGGTAGCCCTTTTGCCGGAGAAAAACCACCCAATCGGCAGTTCAAAGGCTCCCCTCGCCGACGGGGCGAGGGGCTGGGGGAGTGGGTGTTCAAAACCCAAGCAAACCAAGTCTTCAACAATCTATGCAAGTGCCGGCAGATGCCATCTGCACCCCAGGCAAGCAGCGCTGAGTGCGGTTCAGGGCACGAGCTTGAGCACTTCCCAGAAGGCGGCTTTGGGTTCTTGCTCGTCGTCAAAGAGCAGAGGCTTCTCGCGGCGCCACCATTCCAGTCCTTGGGTCAGGTGGGTATGGTCGTCCGAGATGCCCCAAAAGGTGACGCTGTCAATTTCAGGGTGGGCCAAGAACACCTGCATCAGCTCGGCATAGCGCTGGGCCTGTAGCTCCAGCAAGTTGGCGATGGTGTCGTCTAGCAGATAGGCGCGCCGGGGGTACAGGCTCATGTCCAGCTCGGTGATTTGGTTGCCCAAACCCATGTGGGCAAAGGTGCTGAGGGTCTCGTCAACCTCTTGTGCAGTGGGCTCGTACACCGACACATGCATTTGGTGGCCCACGCCGTGCACCGGCACGCCACGGTCCAAGAGGCCTTGCACCACCTGGACCAAGCAGGCGCGCTTGTCGTGGCGGGTGGTGGCAAAGTCGTTGATGAACAGTTTGGCCTTGGGGTCTGCGTCATGTGCGTACCTGAAGGCCCAGTCCACATAGTCAGGCCCCACCACACGCAGCCACGCGTTGTCGCGCAGGCAACCGGGTTGGCTGGGGTCAACCACTTCGTTCACCACATCCCACACACCAATGGTGCTCTTGTAGCGGCCCACCACAGTGGCAATGTGCGATTGCAGGCGTGCCAACACCAGCTCACGGGTGGCCGGCTCGCCGCTCGCGTCTTTCCAAAACCAGTCGGGCGTGCGCTGGTGCCACAGCAGGGTGTGGCCACGCACGGCCATGCCTTTGGCTTTGGCATAGGCGACGATGGCGTCGGCCTTGGCAAAGGTGAATTCGCCTTCATTGGGCTGCAGGCGCGAGGGCTTCATCACATTCTCGGCCGTCAGGCTGTTGAATTGCTGCGCCAGCAGCGGCGCTTCCGAGCCGGTGAGCTGCCAAGGCTCCACCGCCGCCCCAATTTTGAAATGCCCCGCAAAACGCTGGGCGAGCGAGGCAGGCGTCTTCTCCGCTGACCCAGCCACTGGGGTGCCGACGACCATGGCGGCGAGGGCGGCAAACCTGAGCAGTGAACCTATCGACATCAAGAGTGTTCCTCCAAGAAAGTAGAGGCAGGGGCAGGGCGGCCGAATAGGTAGCCCTGCAGGTAATCGCACTGTTCCGCGACCAAGAACGCTTGCTGTGCGGGCGTTTCGACACCTTCTGCCACCACGGCCAAGCCCAAGCTGTGCCCCATGGCGATGATGGCTTTGACCAAGGCCTGGCTGCGTGCATCGGTTTCCAGGTTGGTGATGAAGCTGCGGTCGATTTTGATCGTGTGCAGGTTGAAGCGCGCCAGATAGCTCAGGGACGAGTAGCCGGTGCCAAAGTCGTCCAAGGAGATGGAGAACCCACACGCACGCAAAGCCTGCAGGTGCAAAGCAATCGCCGGGTTGTCTGCCACCAAGGTGTATTCGGTGAGCTCCAGCTCAAAGGCGCTGGGCTGCACGCCATGGTGCTGGGTGGCAGCCAGGAGCATGGGCACAAAGTTTTCTTGGGCAAACTGGCGGGCCGACACGTTGATGCTGATGATGGGCGGGTGAGCGGTTTGCTGCTGCCAAGCGGCGCGTTGGCGCATGGCTTCGTGGATGACCCAGTTGCCCAGCTCCACAATCAAGGTGCTTTGCTCGGCCATGGGAATAAACCGCGCAGGGCTTACAGGTCCAAGGCTTGCACTCGTCCAGCGCAACAAGGCCTCAAGCTTATGCAGCTTGGCAGTGCCCGCCACCACGATGGGCTGGTAATGCAATGTCAACTCGCCCTGGGGAACTGCTTGGTGCAAGGCCCCCTCTAGGCGCAGCGCGTCGGTCAAAGCGTCGTTCATGGTGGCATCAAAAAAGACGTGCGAACCGCGCCCCCGTTTCTTTGCCTCGTACATGGCAAGTTCCGCTTGTTGCAGCAGGTCTTGTGCACTGGTGCTGGTGGCACTGACCGTGGTTACGCCAATGCTTACGCCCAAGCGAAAGCTCAGATCGCCTTGGTCAACAGACTGGACGAGCGCTTGGCACAGGGCTTGTGCCCTGCTGTCCCACGTGCTGTGTGGGTCCGTTGCCAAGCTTGCCTGCGTGAGCAGAGCAAACTCATCACCGCCGAGGCGCACCAGCAATTCGTCAGTGGTGCATTGGGCCAGCAACTGCTGCGCCAAGGTCTTGAGTACCACGTCCCCTTGGCGATGTCCAAAGGCATCGTTGAGTTGTTTGAAGTGGTCCACATCGATGAGCAGAAGGGCGTACTGGCCACCGTTTTCCTTGCAAAGATGGAGCGAAGTTTGCAGCTGCTGCTCTAGGTAATTGCGATTGGGCAAGCCCGTGAGATCGTCGGTCGTGAGCTGCCGGATGCGCGCGTTCTCCGCGTTTTTGCGCTCACTCAAGTCCCTGATTTGGGTGATGCGCACGGCGCTGCCAAAGTCATCAAAGTGTGAAAAGGTGATTTCGGCGGGGAAGCTGGTGCCCTCAGGCGGACACAGTTCGATCTCACGGATGAGCGTGTTACCCATGGGAACAGGCGTGGCGGTGAACTGAATCAATTGCATCAGCTGCAGCGCCCATGGGTTGTTGTCCATGTGGTTTTTTAATTGCTGAATATGGGGTGCCTTAGCCAAGCGCAAGAAAGCTTCATTGCAAAACACCACAGAGTTGTCCGCTCTTTGGGCAACGATGGCGTGTGGCAGATGCCTTAGCGCTTGGTTTAAGCGCCGGCTCGATTGCTGCACCGCTGCATGGATCAGCACGGTGCCCAAGTACACACTGCTGAGCCATCCCAACACCGTGGCCCATGAGGCTATGGGCAGGTCTGCAAACGGCGCAAAGTTTTCGAGCTTGGGTAAGTAGGTCAGGCAGCGAATGGCAAAAGCACCCGCAACCCAGGGCATCTTGAGCTGCCAGAAAAAGAGGTAGGCGGAGTAACCGTAGGACCACACCAACAGGCAAAACACGTACAGGCGCCCCCACGGCTGTCCGCCAAGCAGCCAGGCCAAGAGCAAGCCCAAGGTGATTGCCAGCCCATGGAGAGCCCACTGTTTGGGCGTGGTGTCTTGTTGTCGTAAGGCAGCGTTGGCGGCCCACAAGAACACCAAAAACACAATCGTCCCCACCGTAGAGATGGCCACCCACCCCAGGTTTTGGGTTTCTTGGTACCGAAATCCAGTGAACGAGGACGCCGCCAGCGAGAAGTGCGCAACGCACCAGTACAGCGCAGCACGGTTGGTTCGGTCATTCAGCCAAACCGCGGCGAATGCCAGCCCCAGGATGGCGATGGCAAAGGAGCCTACCTCGTAAGCAGCAAACATCAGCACCTCGGTGTACGGTTGCAATTGGGGGGATTGTGCCCGTAGTTGTCGCGGCTCACCACCATGCGTTTTCAAGAGTACGGGTGCTTAGTCACCTATGATCATCGGCCCATGCCCCATTCCAACACTACCCATTGGCCACGCATCTTGGTGCTGTGGCTGTGCGGCATTTTTGCCGCCATTCAGTTCGCCAAAATTTCGTTTGCCTTTAGCCCGCTGCGCGAGTGGTACGCGGTCAGTCCTGCACAGATGGGGTTGGTCTTGTCCACCGTGGGCATGGTGGGGCTGGTGGCGGGGGTGACGGTGGGCTTGTATGCCCATGCTATTGGCTACAAGCGTTTGCTGCTGGGAGGTTTGTGCTTGGGCGCGGTGCTGGCCTTGGTGCAATCGTGGTTGCCGCCCTATGGGTGGTTTTGGGCGACGCGTGTGCTTGAAGGGGCTTCGCACTTGGCGGTGGTGGTGAGCGCGCCCACGCTCATTGCGCAGAGCTGTGCGCCGCGCCACCGCTCCATTGCCATGGGCTTATGGAGCACCTTTGTGGGTGTGGCCTTTGCCCTCACCGCAGCCGTGGGTGCTGCAGCCTTGGCCCAGTTTGGGCTGCCCGGTTTCTTGCGGCTGCATGCGGGGGGCATGGCGCTCATGGCGCTGGCGGCCTATGCCTTGGTACCCGCTGATCCCTTGGGGCGCGTGCGCCAGTGGCACCACCCTTCTGCCGTGCCACGCCAGCATGTGCAGATTTACACGCAATGGGCCACCGCCTTACCGGGCCTGTGCTTTAGCTGTTACACCATCATGGCGGTGGCCTTGCTGACCTTTTTGCCGCAATTGGCCGGGGCTGACCGTGGGTGGCTGGCGGTGGTGCTGCCGCTCATGAGCATTGCCGGCAATTTTTGTGCGGGCTGGTTGGCACAGCTGTGGCTCTCGCCCTTGGTTTTGGTGCGTGTGGCTTTGGGCGCTGTGGGGGCGTCGGCACTGGCACTGTGGCTGGCCAGCGCGGTGGGGTTCAGCATTGCGCCGTTTGCCATGGCCTTGATGTTGATGGCGGGCCTCGCGGGGGGCTCAGCGTTTGCCTTGATTCCTTTTTTGAGCCATGAGCCTTTGGTGCAGTCGCGCGCCAACGGGGCGGTAGCGCAAATGGGCAATTTAGGCTCTACCTTGGGCCCGCCCTTGTTTGCAGCGCTCATTGCGCAGCTGGGTGTAGCGGGCTTGGCTTTGGCCGTGGTGGTGTTCGCGGGGCTGGGCATAGGCTTGGCCACCGTGGGTGCGCGCCAGCACAGTGGAGCGCCATAAAGCCCCCCTAGAATGCCTGAGGCTTGTTGCCGCGTGCACACCGCTGGGGTGTGGCACAGAACAACTCGATAGGAGTGGCCCCATGAAGGCATTGCGCTGGGTAGGACTTGGTGTCGCGGCTGTGCTGGTGTTGCTAGCCGCGGCCGTAGCGATTTTGTATGCGCTGTTTGATGGCGACAAGGTCAAGGCAGAACTCAGCCGTGCCATGCTGCAAGACAAGCAACGCACCTTGGTGATTGCGGGCAAACCCCAGTTATCCGTCTGGCCCGATGTGGGCATTGCACTGGACGGCGTGAGCCTGACTGAGCGCAACAGCACGGCGCAGTTCATGAAGCTGGACTCGGCCCGCGTGTCGGTGGCGCTTATGCCATTGCTTTCCAAGCGTGTCGAAGTGCGCGCCTTAGAACTCAATGGTTTGCAAGCGACGGTGGTCAAGAAAAAAGACGGCACGCTGAGCATTTCCGACCTGCTTGGCGACACCCAGCACGACCACGCATATGACCCTGCCAAACCCGATGCCAACACACCCCGCAGCCCACTGCAGGTGGATGTGGCATCCATCCGCATGAGCAACGCCCAGTTCACATGGCGCGATGAAAAAGCGGGTACCAGCACCGCAGTGTCTAACCTGAGTTTGTCCACGGGCCGGGTGCAGGCCGACACGGGCCAAAAAACGGCACAGGTGCAATCCCTGCTGCTCAGCGTGAAAGGCGAAAGCAACAAAGAGGCGTTTGACTTGGCACTGGATGTGCCGCGCTTGGTGGTGGCCGCCGACAAGTCCAGCGGCGAAGCCGTGAAGCTGCGCGCCAGCCTCAACGGCGTGGGCCGCAAGGCCGATGTGTTGCTCACCCTGAGCGGCGTAGAGGGCAATGCACAGGGCTTCAAAGTAGGCAGCTTGAATTTGGGGCTAGACGCCCTGTCGGGCGAGGCCACGGTAAAAGGGCAGCTCAGCTCCCCCGTGGCAGTCAACATGACTGCGCAAACCGTGTCTTTGCCCACCTTGACCGGCAGCTTGGACATTGCCCACCCCGCCATGCCGATGAAGCAGCTGCGCTTGCCACTGAGCGGATCTCTAAGCGCTAACTTGGCACAGCAAACCGCCAACCTTGCGCTCAACACCCAAGTGGATGCCAGCAAGGTGCAAAGCAAGGTGAACGTGACCCAGTTTTCGCCGCTTGCGCTGGCGTTTGACCTGGGTGTGGACCAGCTCAATATCGACACCTACCTGCCGCCCAAACCTGCAGCGGCGGGTGGTGCCTCTGGTGGCGCATCTGGCGGTGCGGCGAGTGCCGCTGCCTCTGAACCTTTGGATTTGTCGGCCCTGAAAGGTCCGCGTGTGGGTGGTGTGCTGCGGGTGGGGGCTTTGCAAGTGTCGGGCTTGAAGCTCAGCCAACTCAACGCCACCCTCAAGCTCAGCGGTGGCCGCCTAGACGTGGCACCCCTGAGCATGAATCTGTACGAAGGCACGGCCAACGGCGCGCTGTCGGTCAACGCTGCGGGCAATGCGGTGTCGCTCAAACAAACTTTGGCGGGCGTGCGCATCAACCCCCTGATGCAAGACCTGCTGCACAAAGACTTGCTGGAAGGGCGCGGCAATGTGGTCTTGGACGTGCAAACCCAAGGCCCCCATGTGCTGGCCATGAAGAAGGCGCTCTCTGGTAGTGCCGCGTTGAGTTTGAAAGATGGCGCGGTCAAAGGCATCAACCTGGCGCAAAGTCTGCGTGACCTGAAAAGCAAGCTCGGCCAAGCCGACAGCACGCAACAAGCCAAAGCGGGCGAGAAGACCGACTTTTCGGAGCTGAGCGCCAGCTTCAAAATCGCCTCAGGCGTGGCGCACAACGAGGACTTGGCCATGAAGTCACCCTTTATCCGCCTAAGCGGCGCGGGCGACATCGATGTGGGCTTGGGCCAAATGAACTACCTGGCCAAGGCCACGGTGGTGGGCAGCGCCGAGGGCCAAGGCGGCAAAGACGTGAGCCAACTCAAGGGCCTGACCGTGCCCGTGCGCGTCAGCGGCCCGTTTGAGCAGCTGTCGTACAAGCTCGAATTTGGCAGCATGGTCTCTGACTTGGCCAAGGCCAAAGTGGAAGAGAAAAAAGAAGAAATCAAAACCCAAATCAAGAACCAAGTCGAAGACAAAGCCAAAGACTTGCTCAAGGGTATTTTGGGCAGGTAGCACGTATTGAAGGGTGGGCCGCTGCAGCGCTTTTTTGCCCCAATCACCCCCGCCGCCACAGCGTCTCAAACGCGGCAAACCCCAAAGGCCCGATGCGGGCGCCGGCTACGTGGGGGGCGACTGCTAACACTTGGGTCTCATGGGTCAGAGGCAGGGCCAGGCCCTGGTTGACGATGCGATAGGCCATGTCTTCAAACAGTTGCATGCGCTGGGCCTCGTTGGGTTCGGTTTGGGCGCGGTGCAAGGCAGCGTCTAGCAGGGCCACTTCGGCGGGGGGCATCCAGCGGCGCAGCATGATGTCGGCGCTGAACCAGTCAAAGCAGCCAAACTGCGGGTCGTGGTACATCACCTCGCCTGCCAGCACCAAGTCAGCGTCGGCAAAGTGCGCGGGGTTCACCCATTCGTGGATGGGTAGGCTGGCAAATTCCAAGTGCACACCGGCCGCGTCAAAGCGGGCTTGCAGGTCTTGGGCCATGCGGCAAATGCTGGTGCGTGGCCCGGTGACCATGCGCAAGTGAGTGCCCGCCGGAACGGGGCACTCGGAGGGGGGCGGCTCAGGTCGGTGCTTCCACTGCGGCAGCAGGCCACGGGCGGGCGTGTGCGTGAGATCGTCAGCCGCCAGCCACGCGCTGGTGGCGACCCAGTCACCCAAGGCCAGGCGCTGCGCCACCGTGTGAAACAGGGGGGACGTGGGCTTGCAAATCAAGTAGGTGCAGCCAGCCAAAGGCTCGCTCAAATGGGTGTTGGTGTGGGGGCCCACGCTTGCGCCCGCATCATGGCCGGTGGAGTTGTAGCCAAACTGCAAGTCAAAGCTCGGGGCCGGGCCTTGTGCCTCCATGACCCAGAGGTCAATCTCGTCCAACAAGGGCCGCTCGCGGTAGTAGTCTTTGAAGGCGCGAAAGGTGAGCTGGTAGCTGTTGTTGCGCACCAGCCGAAAGGGGCCGCTGCCCACCGGCATATGGCTGAAGTTGGCAGAGCGATTCAACGGCACGATGGACGAGTTGCCGTTGGCCGTGCACCGGGGCCACAGGTAGTGCGGCTCGGTGAGGTGAAAGCTCACGCGCTGGTCGTCACCCACCTCAACGCGCGCAATGCGTGAGTACAAGCGCTGGTAGGTTTTGCACTCCGCCCGCAGGCGCTCGAACGTGGCTGCCACATCGTGCACGGTGAGTGGTGTGCCGTCATGAAAGCTCAAACCCGGACGCAGCCAAAAGTGCCACAGCTGCGCGCTGTGCGCAGGCTCCCAGTGGTGCGCAAGCCCTGGCACCACGCGGTGCGAGTCGGCGTCAAACTCGGTCAGGCGGCCAAAGATTTGGCGCACCAAATAGGCCTCTAAGCGCGAAAACGCGTCCAGTGGGTCCAGGCTTTGCACCTGCCGGTACACAGGCATGCGCAAGCTGCGCTGGCTGGCGTGGTCGGCCTCCAAATACTCTGGCAAGCGGGCACTTAAGGCGCTGCGCTGTGTGGGGTTGAGTTGGGCAAAGGCTTGCTCCAAATCGCCTTCGCGCAGCAGCTCGCTCATGTGGTCCAAGGCCAGCGCATCGGGTGTGGTGTGCCACACCAGCGCGGAGTGACGGCCACGCCCTTGGCCTGCAGTCCAGGTGAGCCAGCCTTGGGCCTGCATCTTGGCCAAGAGGTTGCGCATATTGCGCTCGCTGCAATGCATGCCCTGCGCCAATGCAGGCAAGCCCGGTTGGTGCCCCAGGCTTTGCACCAAAGCGTGGAGGCGGCGGTACTGCGCAAGAAGTTTCATAAAAGGGGAAATTTTGCTTTGAACTTCATCCATTTTAATTTTCACCTTTATTGCGCACACTGGCACCCTGTTGTCTCTGCTTGTTGGGTGTTGTTGTATGAAGTCGTATCCCCCCGCCGTGCGGCGCTTGTTGCTCAGTACCGTGGTGTTTGTGATGGGCCGCTCGGTGGGCATGCCCTACTTGGCCATTTACCTCACCGAGCGCATGCAGGTCTCTGCGCAAACCTTGGGCTGGCTCCTGGGCGGCAGCGTGTTCTTTGCCACCGTGTTTGGCTTGTACGCAGGCTACTTGGCCGACCAATTCAGCAAGCGCAAACTGCTGCTCGCCGCCTGCGCCATGATGGCTTTGGCCTGTGTGGGCGTGACCGTGACGACCCAGTTGGTGCTGGTGTTTGCCGCGCTGTGCTGCGTAGAGGCCGCGGTAACCATGCAAAAGATTGCCCTCAAAGCGCTGTTGGCAGATTGGTTGGCACCTACCGAGCGTGCCAAAGCGTTTTCGATGAACTACACCTTAACGAACGTGGCGTTTTCACTCGGGCCCGTGGTGGGCGCATGGGCTTTTGGCATGGAGCATGCCGCGCCTCTGTGGCTATCCGCCGGGTTTGCGCTCATGGCCAGCCAGGTGGTGACACACAGCACCGTGAAGGCAGATGCGGGTAGCCAAGGTGGCAGCGCGCCAGTTCCCAGTAGCTTCAAAGACACCTTGCGCGACTTGCGCAACGACCACCAGTTGGTGTGGCTCACGCTGGGAGGCGTGCTGGCAGCCTTTGTGTTTGGGCGCTTTGTGACGGGCTACCTGTCGCAGTACCTGATTCAAACCCAAGGCATTGAGGGCGCGGCCCACACCATGCCCGCCATTTTGTTGACCAACGCGCTGGTGGTGATCTTGCTGCAGTACCCCGTGGGTCGAAAAATCGCTCCGCCCCACCTCTTTCGCTGGGTGGCTGCGGGCGTGGCGTTTTATGTGCTGGGGCTGTGGGGCTTTATGCATGCCAATAGCGTGCTCACCTGGGTGCTGGCCACGGCTGCGTTTACGGTGGGCGAGGTCATCACCATCCCCACGGACTATTTGTTTGTGGACCGCATAGCGCCTGCACACAAGCGCGGCAGCTACTACGGGGCGCAAGGCTTGTCGCTCTTTGGGGCATCGCTCAGCCCTGTGGTGTGCGGCTATTTGTTGGCCAGCTACCCCCCAGCGGTGATGTTTTGGGTGTTGATTGCTGCGGCAGTGGCAAGCCTTTGGTTCTACTACCAAGGCGCACGGCCCCAACCGGGCCAAGTGTTTGCGGCTGTCTAGGGTGCGCGTGGTTCGAGGTGAATGCCATGCAGCGCTTGCTGGGTGCGCATGTACGCAAACTCCGCGCTGATGAACGCACGCACCGCCACCACCGGTGACAGCTCGGCGGTGCGCTTGTGGCACACCATGTGCAGCTGGCCCACGGCGCGCGGCCCAAAGTCCAGCGGTAGCGCGCACAGCTGCCCCAACTGGGTGTAGCGGTGCTGCACCTGCGCCATCAGCAAAGCGCCCACGCCCGCGCGGCACGCCGCAAACTGCACGTTGTGGTCGTCTGAGGTAAATGCCGCTTTGAAGTTGGGAATCAGGGCCCGCAGTTCTTGGTTGATCTGCACCTCGTCATACGGGGCGGCCCAGCAAATCCAATCCAAATCTTTGGCTTCGTAGTGCGCGGGCAGGCTTTGCGCATAAGTGTGTGACGCATAGGCTTTGATGGGCGCGCTGATGCTGTCTAGGCACAGCAAATCGGGGTCTTGTGGCGCGAAGGTGCGCAGCGCAATGTCCGCCTCGCCGCGGCTCAGGTTGAGCAGCTTGACCGACGACAGCACATCTATTTGCAAGCCCGGGTGCGCCTTGCGAATGTCGGCGGCCATAGGGGCCAAAAAGTCATAGGCAATGCTGGGCGGGGCAGCCACCCGCACTTTGCCTTGCATCGCACTGGCGTGGCGACTGCCGCTGTGCTGCACCTGCGCCTCGGCCGCCCACACCGCCATGGCTTGGGCCGAGGGCAAGAGCTTGCGCCCCATAGGTGTGAGCTGCACGCCTTGGGTGCTGCGTTCAAACACGGGCTCGCCTAAGCTAGCTTCAAACTCTGCCATGCGACGGCTCAGCGTGGCTTGGCCCAGCTTGAGCAGGCGCGCAGCAGCACTCAAGCTGCCCTGCTCGGCCACAGCCAAAAACAAGCGCAAGTCATCCCAGTTGGTTGGCGCGGTCATAGATGCAAGTCCTTGCTATTCAAATATGGGTGGTGTCATCAATATTTAGCCAATTGTCATTCTAAAAATGGATGGACACAATGCAGCCTTCGATCAAACACAGAGGGTTTTATGCAATTACGGAAATGGGTGCAACGCAGCGCCCTTGCTTTGGCGATAGGCGTCTTGGCAGCTTGCAGCAGCACCACACACCCGACAGAACTCGCCACGCTGGGCAAAAACGTGAGCGATGCGGTGATGGAGCAGCAGCTGGAACTTGCAGGGCCCGTGGCGTTGGAAACCGTGGTCAGCGCCAACTGGGCGGTGCCCTTGTCGGGGCTGGTGAACCTGAAAGACCCCCAAGCCGCGGGGTTGAAAGACCATGACGAGCCCATCAAAGTGTTTGCGCATGTGCTGCGCCACCCCACGTACGGCAACTTTTTGGTGGACACCGGCGTGTCGGCCAGGTTGGCCCAAGACCCCAGCAGTGTGGGCTTGAACTGGCTGGTGCAAAAAGCCATGAAGCTGGACCAAATGAAAATGGCCCAGAGCACTGCCGATATCGTGGCGGGCTTGCCCGGCCCGCTGGCGGGCGTGTTCTTCACCCACCTGCATATTGACCACATCTCAGGCATGCCCGACATCGATGCCAAAGTGCCTCTGTTTGTGGGCACGCACGAGTCCACGGGCAAGCAAGCGATTCAGGTGTTTACCCAAGGTGCCACCAATGCGCTGCTAGAAGGCAAGAGCCCGCTGCAAGAATGGCAATTTGCCATGCGCCCACAGCCCTTGGGCCAAGACAGTTTTGAAGCGGTGCTGGACATCTTTGGCGACGGTAGCGTGTACGCCATCTACACCCCCGGCCACACCGACGGCAGCACCGCTTACCTAGTGCGCAGCACCCAGGGGCCTGTGCTGTTGGTGGGGGACACCTCACACACCCAGTGGGGCTGGGACCACGGCGTAGAGCCCGGTGACTTCACCCGCGACCCAGTGCGCAACCGCACCAACTTGCGCAAGCTCAAGGCCTTGGTGGCCCGCCACCCCAACATCCAAGTGCGCCTCGGGCACCAGTAAACATGGCGTTTCCGCCCGTGGTTATTGCGCAAGAAGCTATTGAATAGATAGCATTTTCTGGAGGTCTGGGCAATGCAGGTTGCCTGGCATCCCTTAGCGCTACGAAGTGTTCCCGCTGCTGTGCCATGGATTTCGGCAAGTGTTGGAAGACCTATCGGTTGTAATTCCAGCAAACGGCACAGTGCTGGCCAGTGCAACTAGTTGCCAAGAGGAAGATATAGCGTCATTGGAGAATCGAGACACCCAATGAAGCCATAGGCTTCATAAAAAGACTTTGCCTTTTGGCTCTTGGCATCCACCAATAATGCATAGGCTCCAACCTGGCTGCGGGCGTGCAAACATCGGTTGACGGCACATCCAACGAGGAGTTCTCCCAACCCCTCTCCACGGTTGTCAATATGGCGAGCAAGCCGCCCCAAGCGAAAGCATGGAATGGGGTAACGGGGAAGCTTTTTCCGCTCAGCGCTACTGAGTTGCAGCACATCCACCTGGGCCGCGCTTAGCGTGTAATAGCCCAATATCTTGCTAGGCTGCGTGTCGTTCACCAGAACAAAGATCGAACAGAGTCCCTTCGCACTTTGCTGTGCTGCATATTGGTGAAGATATTCGTCCAAAGGAGGTTCACCACTGGTGAAACCTGCACGGTCATGGACCTTGGCATTAAATACTTGCTCCTCAAGCACGCTTGACCTTTGAGGCCGCTTTCAGCGCACTTTGCAATACTGGATTTGGACTAAAGGCACCCTGGATAGCAGCATTGAAAGCAAGTAAATCTCGCTTAGAAAGCGTTACACGCGACTCCTGCTCCAACAAGATTTGCGCTTTTTCTTTTGCAGCACTGCGAACAAACCCTGCCATGGTTGTCCCCATGAGACTGGCCGCACGAGAAAGCAGGTCTTTGTCATCCGCGTCAAGCTTCAAATCAAATCGGGCTATGGTTGTCATAGTGAACTCCAAAAGATATACGGTATTTTACCGTACCCGTCAAAGAAATAAATTTGCAAGGCGCCGCACCCAAGGGCCTGTGCTGTTGGTGGGTGACACCTCACACACCCAGTGGGGCTGGGACCACGGCGTAGAGCCCGGTGACTTCACCCGCGACCAAGTGCGCAACCGCACCAACTTGCGCAAGCTCAAGGCCTTGGTGGCCCGCCACCCCAGCATCCAAGTACGCCTCGGGCACCAGTAAATATGGCGTTTGCGCCCGTGGTTATTGCGCAAGCAGCTATTGAATATGTAGCGTTTGCTAGAGGCCTGGGCAATGCAGGTTGCCTGGCATCCCTTAGCGCTACGAAGTGTTCCCGCTGCTGTGCGCGCTGTTCCAGGCTCAAGGAGTTGGATGTATAGCCTTTGGAATACGGCTAACGGCGGCGGTCAAATCCTCTTTGCGCAGGGGTTTGGACAAAAAGTCATTCATGCCTGCAGACAGGCATTCCTCTCGGTCCGATTCCATCGCGTTGGCTGTTAGCCCAATGATCCACCCACCCTGGTTCTGTCCGGTACCTTGGCGGATTGCGCGGGTTGCTTCCAAACCATTCATCACCGGCATTTGCACATCCATCAGGATGGCATCGTAGCGTTGTCGTTCTGCCATATCCACACCCAACGAGCCGTCTTGCGCGATATCGACCTCAAAGCCCATACGTTGCAGCAACGTTGCCGCCAGTTTCTGATTCACCGGATGGTCTTCAACCAGCAGCAGTTTGCCCTTGACCATCGGAGCGGCTGAAACAAGCATCACCTTTGGTGCCGCGTCAGAAGGTGCTGCTGCAGGCACCGCCATAAGGGACTTGGGGGCATTGGCGGCAGGCGCTGATCGCATCACCGCTGAACGGCTTGGATCTATCTGAAGCGGCAGGTCAAAGTAGAAGGTGGTGCCCACACCTTTGTGGCTGTCTACCCCGATCGCGCCCTGCATACCTTCCACCAATTTTTTGGAAATGGCCAGCCCCAGCCCAGTTCCACCGAAACGCCGTGTTGCGGAGCCATCGACCTGCGTGAAGCTCTGAAACAGCTGCGCGACTTCCTGAGCGTCCATTCCAATACCCGTATCACTGACCGAAAAGCGCACCCCTGCGGCCTGGCGTTGCACGGTGATATTGACCTGCCCATGGTCGGTGAACTTGACCGCATTGCTGACCAGATTCAGGAGAACTTGCCGTGTGCGCAAAGCGTCACCCACGAAACAATGCGTACTTGCATCATCCAGGTCCACGTGCAGGCCAATGCCTTTTTGATCGGCGCGAAGCATGAGCAAGGCGTGCACGCTTTGTACGAGTTCGGGTAAGTCAAAGGTCGCGTGCTCAAACTCCATCTTCCCCGCTTCGATCTTGGAAATATCCAAAATGTCGTTGATGATGGCCAACAGCGATTCACCAGAATTCACAATATCGTGCACATAGCCCGACTGCACCGGGGTCAGCGGTGTTTCCGCCAGAAGATGCGCCATTCCAATGACTCCATTCATGGGCGTCCGAATTTCATGGCTCATGGTCGCCAAGAACTGCGACTTCAGGCGGGTGTTTTGCTCAGCTGCCAGTCTGGCTGACTCGTTCTGGGTGGCAAGTTCCTGCAGAGACCCCACATGGCGCAAGCGTGCCCTCTCACTGCTCCAAAATACAAACAACAGCACGACATACAACACCACATAAATCGCCCCAAGACCCAGCAAGAGCCCCCACTGCTGAGCCCTCATGTGCGCAAACTCGGACGAGCGGTCGGTATAGATCTCCAGCACCGCCACGCGGTTCTCCCCCTCCACCACGGGCACATACGAGGAAACCAGATTCACCTCCTGCAGGGTGCGACCGAAGCTCTCGAAACTCTGCCTGAAACTTAGTTCGCTGGTGGCAACCCCCTGCACTGCGCTGGAAAAACCGGAAGAGGCTGCCTTGTTTTCACCTATCTGGCGAAACTCGGAGGAGTACTGCGTCACCCCCCGGAGGTCAAAAATCTTGACTTTGACAATGTCGGTTTGACGGCTGAACTTGCGCACAGCGGCGTCTATTTGATCCATATAGGGATTGGCCTTGATGGCAACGACGGACTCTTCATCCAATAGCAGCAGCGGCCGGATTTCATTCCAGGCTTCAGACACCATGACCTCGGTAATCGCCATGCTGGCGGCCTTGGTGGCATTGACAATGCCTTCTTGGTTGGACTGAACCAGCAACTTCCAAGTTAACGCCAGTGCCACAGAGAGTACGACAAACGTCAATGCTGCAAACGCACGTGTAGTGTGGTTCTTCAAAGCCGACCACAGCAATACAGCCAGATTCTTGGATTTGAGTTGCATGTGATTCCAAGTGAGACGGACGGGACAGCGCGCCACGCCTCCATGCTACCCAAGGACATTCATCACCGCAACGGCGAAATGCGCAAGGGACAAATTCGGCCCCAATGTCAGGCGTAATTGCCATGCGCCCGCCACCCCAGCATTCAAGCGCGCCTAGGACACCAGTAAATGGGGCGGTGGAACGTGGCGATTCCCTTAACCGACCAAATCCGCCGCAGTGAGTGCATACGCTTTGCCAAACCCCGCGTTCAGGCTGGCACGCTGTGGCACGAGGCGCCAGAAATAGAAATCGCTGAAGTCTGCGTACATCTCTGCACCTGCATGCCGCTTGATGAATTCGGTCTTGGCGGCGGCACGGTGCTCTGGGGGCACCTTGTGCGCTTTGCATAGGACGGTGATGCGCGGATGGCGCAGCGGGTCCCCATCGCCTGCTTCGCCCAGCAGCAGCGAGCAACGTGCATCGGCTTCTAGCGCACCGTAGTGCGCGGACAAGCGCGAAATCAAGATCAATGGCGTTGCGTCAGCATCCACGGCCAGCGACACACGTGAGGCCAAGGGCCAACCAGTGTGCGGCTCCAGGGTTGCCAAGGCGCCGTGCGCACTGTCGCGCACAAAGGCGCGCGCCTGTGCCCGCGCGGCATCGTCCGTTTCGCGCAGGACCTGTGGTTTGTCGGGGCTATTCGACTGCGACATGCTTCGCTCCCCTATTCAACAGTGAGCGCTGAGCCGACCTCATCGGGCGCATTGCGAATCGCCAGCTCGAAAGCCTTGAGCCGCTTGTAGACGGAAATCAGTTCAACAATGGTGCTCCAGCTGTTGACCAAGAATTGGAAAGAGCTTTCGACCCGTTCAAACACGTTGGTGATTTGCTGCATGAGCCCCAGTGTGATGGTTCCGGCGAGCAAGCCGGGGGACATGGCAATCAAGGGAATCAGGCCGCTGTACTGCAAGTAAAAGAAGCGCGCCACATCGAAATAGGCGTAGTGAAAGAACAGGCGGAAATGGTTGCTGCGCACCTGTGTCCAGATGTCGGCCAGGGTGGGCGGTGTGGCGCGCTCAGGGTTGTCTTCGCCCAGCACCAGTTCCTTGCGATACGCCGCCTCAACCCTTTGGTTGTTGAACTCCAGCCCTGGCAGCTTGATGCCCACGCTGGCCAACAACACGGTGCCAAAAATGGCCGACATCAATGCCGTCCACACCAAGGACTGGCTCACGGCCCCCACAAAAGGCAAGTCCGGAACCTTGGCCGAGAGCGTCCACAAAATAGGCAAAAAGGCCACCAGTGTCATGACCGAACGCATGAGGCTCACCCCCAAACTCTCCATGATCTTGGCGAACCGGTAGGTATCGTCTTGCACGCGCTGCGATGCGCCTTCAATGTGGCGCACCTTGTGCCAGTTGGCGCTGTAAAACTCGGTCAGGGCGGTGCGCCACCTGAACACCCAGTGCTTGACGAAGAACTCCAGCATGACCGCAACACCCACAAAGATGCCCGCGATCTTGGCGAAGACCAGCACTTGGGCGAAGAACTCTTGCGCGTTACTGCTCCCGGGCTTTTGCAGAATCCCTTGGATGTAGTCATAAAACGATCCGTACCAGCTATTGAGCTCAACCGTGAGCTGCACCTTGTACCAAGTCACCCCCACAATCAAGGCACCCCCCACCCAGGCCCAAAGCCACCATTGGCGGTTGCGAAAAAAAGACTGAAACATCGATGGCGCTCCTTGTGAATAAACCGTAAACCTAGCGTCGAATTTAACTGGCTTGCGGGGGATTCGCTGCACCA
The DNA here is from genome assembly GCF_006974105.1 of Rhodoferax aquaticus. NCBI lineage: Bacteria > Pseudomonadati > Pseudomonadota > Betaproteobacteria > Burkholderiales > Comamonadaceae > Rhodoferax > Rhodoferax aquaticus. The sequence goes on along the minus strand of NZ_CP036282.1, from coordinate 4,406,526 downwards.
CGCAAAAACGAAAAAACCGCTACCAGCCGGGCGTTGTGGGAACAACGCGGCTGGTAGCGGCTTGTGTGGACGATTGCGTGTGGGCTTAGTTGCCCAGTGCGTGCCCGGCTTGTACGTCGGCGTGGTAGCTCGACCTCACCATGGCGCCTACGGCGGCGTGTTTGAAGCCCATTTCGTAAGCTTTGGCTTCGAACATCTTGAAGGTGTCGGGGTGCACGTAGCGCTTGACCGTGAGGTGCGAGGTGCTGGGCGCGAGGTACTGGCCGATGGTGAGCATTTCGATGTTGTGGTCGCGCATGTCTTGCATGACTTGCAACACTTCTTCGTCGGTCTCGCCCAAGCCGACCATGATGCCGCTCTTGGTGGGCACGTGGGGGAACAGGGCTTTGAACTTTTTGAGCAGGTTCAAGGAGAACTGGTAGTCGCTGCCGGGGCGGGCTTCTTTGTAAAGGCGCGGGGCCGTTTCTAGGTTGTGGTTCATCACGTCGGGCGGGGCGGCCTTCAGGATCTCGAGCGCGCGGTCGTCGCGGCCCCGGAAGTCGGGCACCAGCACTTCGATTTGCGTGGTGGGCGAGAGTTCACGGATGCGGCTGATGCAGTTCACAAAATGCTGGGCACCGCCGTCGCGCAGGTCGTCGCGGTCTACGCTGGTGATGACCACGTATTTGAGTTTGAGTGCGGCAATGGTTTTGGCCAGGTTTTCTGGCTCGTTCACATCCAGCGGGTCGGGGCGGCCGTGGCCCACGTCGCAAAACGGGCAGCGGCGGGTGCATTTGTCGCCCATGATCATGAAGGTGGCCGTACCTTTGCCGAAGCACTCGCCAATATTGGGGCAGCTGGCTTCTTCACACACGGTGACCAACTTGTTGGCGCGCAGCACGTCTTTGATTTCGTAGAAGCGCGTGCTGGGGGAGCCCGCCTTCACGCGAATCCAATCGGGCTTTTTCAAGATTTCGCCGGGCACAACCTTGACCGGTATGCGTGAGAGCTTGGCCGCCGCTTTTTGCTTGGCGGTGGGGTCGTAGTTTTCCGCAGTTTGGACTTCGCGCACGGTGGCGTTGGTAGCTTCGGTTGTGTTCATAAAGTGTCCCGCTGGCGAGCTGCGGTGTTGAAAGTAGCGGTTGTAAGGGTCAAGGGGCGAGGTAGCTGGCCAGTTTGTCGCCCAACACATGGGCGACATCATCCCATGCCACGCTGACCCCGATTGTAGAAAGGTCTACCGTTTGCAGGCGGGCGTAGCCACAGGGGTTGATGCGGGAGTAGGGTTCCAGGTCCATGGCCACGTTCAGCGCCACGCCGTGGTAGGTGCAGTTGCGGCTGACTTTGATGCCTAGCGCGCCAATTTTGCCTAGGCCGGTGAAATCGGGCTGAGCGCCGCTGGCCTTGTCTTTTTGGGGGCGCTGTGCCAGTGGGCTGTGGCCGCTGGGGTCGTCTAGGCGCACATAAATGCCGGGGGCCCCAGCGACCCGGTGGCCGGTCACGCCAAAGTGCAGCAGGGTTCTGATGACCGCCTCTTCAATGCGGTACACATACTCTTTGACAAAGTAGCCCGCGCGCTTGAGGTCGATCAGCGGGTAGCCCATGACTTGACCGGGCCCGTGGTAGGTGACCTGCCCGCCCCGGTTGGTTTGCACCACCGGGATGTCGGCGGGGTTGAAAATGTGCTCGGCCTTGCCCGCCAGCCCTTGGGTGTACACCGGTGGATGCTCACAAATCCATAGCTGGTCACGCACATCAGATGCGCCCGGGAGGCATCTTTCGTCCGTAAATGCCTGCATGGCCGCATAAGTGGGCGCGTAGGCCGTATGGCCTAGGTGGCGGATGTCGATGGGCGTGGACACGGCCTTACAGCACCACTTTCACCATGGGGTGGGTCGACAAGGTGCGGTACAGCTCGTCGAGTTGTTCGCGGCTGGTGGCGGTGATGGTGACGGTCACACCCAGGTACTTGCCGCCTTTGCTTTCGCGCAGCTCGATGGTGGAGGCGTCAAACGCGGGGTCAAAAGCCTTGGCAATCTCGGTCACGGCGTGGACCATGCCCTCGACCTTCAGGCCCATAACCTTGATGGGGAACTGCGAGGGGTACTCAATCAGCGACTCCGCGCGGGAGGGCGTGAGGCCCTCGCCGATGACGGTGGGGGTCGCAGGGTTGGACGGTGTGGGGGGCGTAGGAGCTTGGGTCACGGTAAGTGCTTTGAGAGGTTGAATTGCGCCGGGGGGTTGCGGATCAGGCAGCCACGAGGGACTGCGCGGGGTCGGCTTTGAGCTGCTGGTATCCGGCATACAAGGCTTGGTAGATGGGGCCGGGCAGGCCTTTCGCAAGGTGGCCCACGGGCTGGCCGTCTAGCAGCGTGACCGGCAGCACTTCTTTGGTGGCGGAGCTGAGCAAGAGCTCGTCGGCGTCTAGCACTTCCGCGCGGGTGATGGGGCGCAGCACAAAGGGAATGCCTTGGGCGCGGCAGATGTCTTCGAGCACGCCGTAGCGAATGCCTTCTAGCACCAAGTTGTCTTTGGGCGGGCCATAGACCGTGCCGTTCTTGACCACCCAGACATTGCTGGAAGAAGCCTCACTCAAGTGCTCGCCTCGGAACATGATGGTCTCTACCGCGCCTGCGTCCACGCTGATCTGGCGGGCGAACACGGCGCCTAGCAAGCTGGTGCTTTTGAGCTGGGCTTTCTCCCAGCGGAAGTCGTCTGCTGTGACGCAGGCCACCCCTTGGCTGCGCTGCTCGGCCGTAGCCAGCTTCATCACATTGCTCATGGCAAACACCGTGGGCGTGAGCCCTTCCAGCATGGCGTGGTCACGCATGGCCACACCCCGGGAGATTTGGATGTACACCAGCTGATTAGTGGCTTGGGCTGTAGCGCCCGTGGATTGTGCGTAAGCAGCTACTAAATTAGTAGCTATCTGCGCCCATTCTGCGCGGGTGTGGGGCTGGGGAATGCGGGTGGCGTCCAGGCTGCGCTGCAGCCGGTCCATGTGGGAGTCAAAGCGAAACAGCTTGCCTTGGTAAACGGGAATCACCTCATACACCCCGTCACCAAAAATGAACCCACGGTCCATCACGCTGATTTTGGCGTTGGGGAGTGTGGTGCTTTCGCCGTTGAGGTAGCAGGGGAGTGGGGGCAGTGCGTGCATGCCCCAATTATCGCAGCCGGGTTGCTGCACCGGCTGTGCAGTGGTTACTGGGGTAACTCTAGGTAGTGCTTGGCCAGGGACACAAAGGCCGCCACCTCGGGGTCGATGCCGGTTTCTTCTTGCAAGATGGCGCCCACGCGCTCTGCCAAGGTGCTGGCTAGGCGGGCGTCCAAGAAGAGCAAACGGGAGCGGCGGGCCAATACGTCTTCGACTTTGATGGCGTATTCATAGCGCGCAGCAAAGCGCACCATGGCCTCGGTCAGGCCGTCGCACAGGGGTTTGTCGGCACCGGGCAGCGCTTGTACCGCCGCTTGTTCATCCCCGTAAGAATGCAGCCCGGGCGCTTTGCTGATGGATTGCACCGGCACCGGCGCGCCGTTGGCACCCACCAAACGCAGGTGTGTGGTTACGCCCTTGGCAGTGGCTTTGAGCAGGCCTTTTTCTTCGCACTTGCTCAGCACGTCTTCGGCCATGGCGCGGTAGGTGGTCCATTTGCCACCGGTGACGGTGACCAAGCCGCTGCGGCTGACCAAGACGGTGTGCTCGCGGCTGATGCCCTTGGTGTTGTCGCCGTCGTCGTCCTGGGGTTTGACCAGCGGACGCAGGCCCACCCATACGCTTTTCACGTCGGCACGGGTTGGGGCGCGGCGCAGGTAGCGGGCCGACTCACTCAGGATGAAGTCCACTTCTTCTTTGAAGGGTAGGGGCTCGCGCGCCAAGTCGTTGCGGGGGGTGTCGGTGGTACCCAAAATGACTTTGCCCAGCCATGGCACGGCAAACAAGACGCGGCCGTCGGCCGTTTTGGGCACCATGAGGGCGACCTCGCCACCCAAAAACTCGCGGTCCACCACAATGTGCACGCCTTGGCTGGGGGCTACCATGGGTTTGGTGGGGCGGCGGCCATCGGCACCGTTGGCCGCGCCGTCTTTTTGGCGCAGTTCGTCCACCCACACACCTGCCGCGTTGACCACGCAGCGTGCTTGGATGCGGTAGGTGGTGCCGGTTTGGGTGTCTTCACACACCAAGCCCGCTACCTTGCCATCGGTATAAAGCAAGTCGTTGGCGCGGCAGTAGTTGAGCAGCAGTGCGCCCTTGCCCACTGCTGTGCGGCCGATGGCCAGCGCCAAGCGCGCGTCGTTAAATTGGCCGTCCCAGTACTTCACGCCACCTTTGAGGCCTGCAGGCAGTGCCGTAGGCAGGGCGCTCAGGGTTTGGTCGCGGTTTAGAAATTCGGTGCTGCCCAGGCCCGCTTTGCCGGCCAGTGCGTCATACATCTTGAGGCCAATGCCATAGAACGGCGTCTCCCACCATTGGTAGGACGGCATGACAAAAGGCAGCGGTTGCGCCAGGTAGGGCGCGTTGTTCAGCAGCGTGGTGCGCTCGTGCAATGCCTCGCGCACCAGAGAAATATTGCCTTGCGCCAGGTAGCGCACGCCGCCGTGGACCAGCTTGGTGGCACGTGAGGAGGTGCCTTTGGCAAAGTCATGCGACTCGACCAAAACCACTTTAAAGCCCCGGGCCGCTGCGTCCAGTGCCACGCCAAGTCCGGTGGCGCCGCCGCCTACGATGGCGATGTCATACGTCTGCTCTGGTCCCAACTGGGCGAAGAGCTGCGCGCGGGCGGTAGACAGGGGCTGGGTGGTGGTGGCCATAGGTGGAAATTCAGTGGGGTCTACAAAGGGTGCGCTAGGTGCCCAAGATGGCAATAGTGACTACAAATTAAGAAGGCCGTGTGGCACACCGTGTGCGCCCACGGCCTTTGTTAGAGGCGCTTGCCTCAGGGAACTACGGGGCATTTAACCGCAGTGCAACCAGGGTTGAACCGAGGAAAAATGCCCTTTTGCCTTGGCTTAGCGAACCTTGCCGGCCTTCCATGCGCTCAACAAAGTGTCGTACGCAATGGTTTCACCCTTTGGCTTCTCGTTGGCCAGCTTCTTCCAAGGTGCGCCTTTGTCGCTCAGCCACTTGTCGGGGCTGCTCTTGGCGTTGAGCTTGGGTGGGCAAACGGCCATGCCGGAGCGCTCCAGACGGCCCATAACGGCGTCCATTTCTTCAGCCAGGTTGTCCATCGCGGCTTGAGGTGTCTTCTCGCCAGTAACGGCAACCGCCACGTTCTTCCACCACAGTTGGGCCAACTTTGGATAGTCAGGCACGTTGGTACCAGTCGGTGTCCAGGCCACGCGCGCGGGGCTGCGGTAGAACTCCACCAAGCCACCCAATTTAGGCGCCATGTCGGTCATCGCTTTGGACTGGATGTCGGACTCGCGAATCGGTGTCAAACCAACGGTAGTCTTCTTCAAAGACGTGGTCTTGGCGGTCACGAACTGGGCGTAGAGCCAAGCAGCGGCCACTTTGTTGGCATCGTGGTCTTTGAAGAAAGTCCATGAGCCCACGTCTTGGTAGCCGTTTTGCATGCCTTGCTTCCAGTAAGGGCCGTTAGGTCCAGGAGCCATGCGCCACTTAGGTGTGCCGTCTGCGTTCACAACAGGCAAGCCAGGCTTGATCATGTCGGCGGTGAAGGCGGTGTACCAGAAGATTTGCTGGGCGATTTGGCCTTGTGCGGGCACAGGGCCGGCTTCGCCGAAGGTCATGCCGATGGCTTCTTTGGGCGAGTACTTCTTCATCCAGTCGATGTACTTGGTCAAAGCGTACACAGCTGCTGGAGAGTTGGTCGCACCACCGCGTGACACGGAGGCGCCTTGGGGCGTGCAACCGTCAGCGGAAGCACGGATACCCCACTCGTCCACTGGCTTGCCGTTAGGAATGCCAATGTCTGCAGTACCGGCCATGGACAACCATGCGTCGGTGAAACGCCAGCCCAAGGATGGGTCTTTCTTGCCGTAGTCCATGTGGCCATAGATGGGCTTGCCGTCGATGGTCTTGACGTCTTCGCTGAAGAAGGCGGCGATGTCCTCGTAGGCGCTCCAGTTCAAAGGCACGCCCAAGTCGTAGCCGTATTTGGCTTTGAACTTGGCTTTGAGCTCTGGTTTTTCAAACAAGTCAGCGCGGAACCAGTACAGGTTGGCGAATTGTTGGTCAGGCAGTTGGTAGAGCTTGCCGTCGGGTGCAGTGGTGAAGCTGGTACCGATGAAGTCTTTGATGTCGATGCCAGGGTTGGTCCATTCCTTGCCATTGCCCGTCATGTAGTCGGTCAGGTTCAGGATCTTGCCGTAGCGGTAGTGGGTACCGATCAGGTCGGAGTCGGTGATCCAGCCGTCATAGATGGATTTGCCAGACTGCATGGAGGTTTGCAGTTTCTCCACCACATCGCCTTCGCCGATCAGGTCGTGCTTGACCTTGATGCCGGTGATTTCTTCAAAGGCTTTGGCCAGCGTCTTGGACTCGTACTCGTGGGTGGCAATGGTTTCTGACACCACGGAAATCTCTTTGATGCCCTTGGCTTGCAGTTTTTTGGCTGCATCGATAAACCACTTCAACTCAGCGGTTTGCTGGGCTTTGGTGAGGGTCGAAGGCTGGAACTCTGCGTCAATCCATTTTTTCGCTGCGGCTTCGTCAGCCCAGCTAGGTGCGCCTATGGCGCAAGCCATGGCCACCGCCAATGCGGAATACTTCAATTTCATTATTAATCTCCTCGGTCTGATTAACCCCTGTGGGAACAAAGCGTCGGCTCCAGGGGGTACAAGCCGTTGCTCGGGAACACGGGTTTAGCCTTTGCGCATGACCAGGCCCAGGAGGGCCATGGAGGCGACAAAGCTGATCCAGATAGACGGTTCTGCCTCTAGGCTCATCCATTCCATCATTCGGCCACTGAGGCCAATGAAAGCCAAGTTCACGTAAGCCGCGCTGAGCAGGCCTACAAACAAGCGGTCGCCACGCGTGGTTTCCATGGGCAAAAAGCCTTTGCGCATGGTGGTGGGTGATTTGATTTCCCACACCGTCATGCCAATAAGCATGAGCACGATGCACGAGAAAAACACGGCCACGGGGGTGGTCCAAGCCATCCATTCAAACATGGGCTACTCCTATCAAACGCGACCCATCGCAAAGCCTTTTGCGATGTAGTTGCGAACAAACCAAATAACGATGGCGCCTGGCACGATGGTGAGTACACCCGCAGCGGCCAGGGTGGCCCAGTCCATGCCAGAGGCCGACACGGTGCGGGTCATGGTGGCGGCAATGGGCTTGGCATTCACGCTGGTGAGCGTGCGGGCCAAGAGCAGTTCTACCCAGCTGAACATGAAGCAGAAGAAAGCCGCAACGCCAACGCCCGCCTTAATCAAGGGAATGTAGATGCGGATGAAGAAGCGGGGGAAAGAGTAGCCGTCGATGTAGGCGGTCTCGTCAATCTCACGCGGAATGCCACTCATAAAGCCTTCCAAAATCCACACGGCCAAGGGCACGTTGAACAGCAAGTGCACCAGTGCCACCGCAATGTGCGTGTCCATCAAGCCCACCGAGGTGTAGAGCTGGAAGAAGGGCAGCAAAAACACGGCCGGTGGTGTCATGCGGTTGGTGAGCAACCAAAAGAACACATGCTTGTCGCCCAAGAAGCTGTAGCGAGAGAACGCATAGGCTGCGGGCAGTGCCACGGTCAAAGAAATGACGGTGTTGATGGCTACATAGATCAAGCTATTGATATAGCCCGAGTACCACGCGGGGTCCGTCAGAATGGTTCTGTAGTTGTCCCACGTAAAGTGGTCCGGGAACAAGGTGAAACCCGCCAAGATTTCGTTGTTGGTCTTGAATGACATGTTGATCATCCAGTAGATGGGCAACAAGGCAAAAATGAGGTACGCCAGCAAGAACAGCGAGCGTTTTTGGAACTTGGGTTTAGACATGTGACCCCCATGCGATGCACGTTATGTAATCGCAGCCCCCCAAGGGGGTGCGAGCTTGTTTGGGACGGCCCGGCACTGCGCTCATTGCCCACCCTCCTTGGCTTGGGTGCCAACGCGCTGCATCCAGTTGTACAAGATGAAGCACATCAACAAAATGATGAGGAAATAAATGAGGGAGAAGGCTGCCGCTGGCCCTAGGTCAAACTGTCCCACCGCTTTTTGGGTCAGGAACTGGGACAAGAATGTGGTCGAGTTACCAGGGCCACCGCCGGTCAGCACAAAGGGCTCGGTGTAAATCATGAAGCTGTCCATGAAGCGCAGCAGCACCGCAATCATCAGTACGCCGCGCATTTTGGGCAGCTGCACGTACCAGAACACGTCGAGCTTGCTCGCGCCATCAATGCTGGCGGCTTGGTAGTAGGCGTCCGGAATAGAGCGCAAACCGGCGTAACCCAGTAGCGCCACCAAGGGCGTCCAGTGCCATACATCCATCAGCAGCACGGTGAGCCATGCGTGCGTGGCGTTGCCGGTGTAGCTGTAGTCAATACCCATGCCCAGTAAGGCTGCGCCCATCAAGCCAATGTCGGTGCGTCCAAAAATCTGCCAAATGGTGCCCACGACATTCCATGGAATGAGCAAGGACAGCGACACGATGACCAAGACAGCTGAAGATTTCCAGCCTTGTGCTGGCATGGACAGAGCCAGCAAAATTCCCAGTGGGAGCTCTACAGCCAACACGGCGAACGAGTAGGTGAGCTGGCGTAGGAGTGCACCATGCAACTCTTCGTCGCGCATGATGGCGGCAAACCATTCGGTGCCTACAAACACACGGCGCTCTGGCGAGATGATGTCTTGGACCGAGTAGTTGACGACCACCATCAAAGGCAAGATGGCCGAAAACGCCACACAAATCAGCACGGGAAGTATGAGAAACCAGGCCTTCTGGTTGACGGGTTTGGTGGTGGTGCTCATGCCACGATCTCCTCGTTTTTGTAGAAGCAGGTGTGCTCACCCATAAGTTGCAGCCACACAGCATCTCCCGCGACCAGTGGGGTTGAGTCGGCGGGTAGGCGGGCTTTGATGAGGTGTTGCTCGCGCGTGGCCGTCAAAATGGTGTGCGTCCCTACATCCTGGACTTGGACGACCGTCATGGGCAATGCGCCTGGCGCGTCAGCTGCGGCAATGCGCACATATTCAGGCCGCACGCCTAGCTTGAACGTGCCATCTGGTAAGCCTCTATCCGTCGGCATACGCATCTGGGCGCCGCCGATACTGAAGGTTTCGTTGTGGACTTGGCCGGACAAAAAGTTCATGCCAGGTGATCCAATAAAGTGGCCTACGAAGGTGTGGCTAGGGCGTTCAAAAAGATCGGCCGCAGTTCCCACCTGCACGGCACGCCCACGGGTCATGACCACCACTTGGTCAGCAAAGGTCAATGCTTCCACTTGGTCATGCGTGACGTAGATCAGAGTGAGCTTGAGCTCATGGTGAATCTGCTTAAGTTTGCGTCGCAGTTGCCACTTCAAATGGGGGTCAATCACCGTTAAGGGTTCGTCAAACAAGACGGCGGATACGTCGGGGCGCACCAGTCCACGGCCCAAAGAGATTTTTTGCTTTGCATCAGCCGCCAAACCTGAGGCGCGCTGGTTGAGTTGACCACTCATTTCCAGCATTTCGGCGATAGCGCCTACGCGCTTCTTGATTTGCTCTTGCGGCATCTTGCGATTGCGCAAAGGAAAGGCCAAATTCTCAGCAACCGTCATGGTGTCGTAAATGACGGGAAACTGGAACACCTGCGCGATGTTGCGCTCTTGGGGGGTGGCGCGGGTGACGTCTTTTCCGTCAAACAGCACGCTTCCCTGTGAAGGGGTGACCAAGCCTGACATGATATTGAGCAAAGTGGTTTTGCCGCAGCCTGAGGGACCCAGAAGTGCGTAAGCACCGCCATCCTCAAAGGTCATCTTGAGAGGGAGCAGAGCGTAGTCGCTGTCCTGCTGAGGGTCACGCCGGTACGCGTGGGCGAGGTCGAGTTCAATACGTGCCATATCAGCGTCCTTTGCCGCGCACGGGGGCCAAAAGCAGCAAGCCCTCAGCATCAAATACGTAGATGTGGGCGGGGTTGAAGTAAAAGGTGACGGATTCACCGAGGTCGAAGTGATGCACGCCTGTCAGTTGGGCTACAAGCTCGCCCAACGCCGTTTCAAAGTGCACAAAGGTGTCCGTTCCAGAGATTTCTGCTAACTCCACCTTGCCTTGCAGCGCCACGTCTCCTTCCATGGATTCGGTGTGCAAGGCGCTTGCGCGCATGCCGACAGTGAGAGCAGGTGAGGGGCGTGCTGGCAGTGCCAAGCGGAGTTGCGGTCCGTTGGCGAGTTGCAGTCCAGCGCCCGTGCGACTGGCCTCGATTAAGTTCATGGGCGGGTCACTGAAAGCCCTGGCTACGCGCAATGATTTGGGCGCATGAAATACCTCGGAGGTTGGGCCGTACTGCAGGAGCTCACCGGCATCCATGACAGCGGTGTAACCCCCTAAGAGCAGAGCTTCTCCAGGCTCTGTGGTTGCGTAGATCACGGTCGAGTTGCCAGCAGCAAAAAGGGCAGTGAGCTCGTCACGCAGTTCTTCGCGTAATTTGTAGTCGAGGTTGACCAAAGGTTCGTCCAGCAGCATCAAAGGTGCGCCTTTTGCCAAGGCGCGTGCCAGCGCCACGCGTTGTTGTTGCCCGCCAGATAGTTCCGCAGGGTAGCGGTCAAGGAACATCTCAATGTGCAGCTTTTCTGCCAACTCGCGTACGCGTTTTTCAATGTTTTGTTCCCCGCGCAGTTTCAAGGGCGAGGCGATGTTGTCGCGCACTTTGAGCGACGGGTAGTTGATGAACTGTTGATAGACCATGGAGACATTGCGCTGGCGCACTGGGACTCCAACGACATCCACGCCATCCACTTTGACGCTTCCTGAGGTGGGCGCATCCAGCCCGGCCATCACCCGCATGAGGGTGGTCTTACCAGCTTGTGTGGCACCCAGCAAAACTGTGACTGCGCCGCTGCGAGGGGCGATGTCCATGTTGTAGAGCCAAGTTTGGGGGCCGACCTTTTTGCTGATGCCTTCAAGTGTTAGCTGCATCGCTTGCCTTTTTCTTTCTGTTTGTTTTGTGATCTTTTGAATTCATTATTGTTCGTTTTATTTCCTTTCGTGTTGGTAATTACCCTATAAAAGTTCTTTTTGATTCGTTTTAAAGTTGGATTGCATTGTTTCTCCACGGCAAAATACAAAAATGAAAACCAACCCACGCCAACTCACATTGCTATCAGTCGTGCAAGACAAGGGGGCGGTGACCGTTGAGCAGTTGGCCGAGACGCTGGGCGTTACTCTGCAAACCGTCCGTCGGGATGTGCAGCGCTTGGCCGATGAGGGCTTGCTCGCGAGATTTCACGGGGGAGTGAGGGTGCCGAGCTCTACGGTGGAGAACATTGCCCATCAACAGCGAGAGAGCTTGCACGCCGAGGGCAAGCAGCGCATTGCGCGGTGCATTGCGGACGCTGTGCCCAATGATTGCTCTTTGATCTTGAACATCGGTACGACCACGGAGGCGATCGCCCGGGCGCTGCTCAAGCACACAGGTCTGCGGGTGATTACGAACAATCTCAATGTGGCATCCATTCTGAGTGCCAATCCTCGGAGTGAAGTGATCGTGGTCGGTGGCGTGGTCCGCGGGTTGGATCAAGGCATCGTGGGAGAGGCGGCGGTCGACTTCATTCGTCAGTTCAAGGTGGACATTGCGCTGATTGGCATCTCCGGCATTGAGGCCGATGGCACCTTGCGTGACTACGATTACCGCGAGGTGAAGGTGTCCCAGACCATCATGTCCCACGCCCGAGAGGTGTGGTTGGCGGCGGATGCGAGTAAGTTCAATCGGCCCGCCATGGTGGAGGTGGCGCGCCTGTCTCAGATTGACCGTTTGTTTACCGACGCCGAGCCTCCCGAGCCGTTTCCAGCGCTATTGACGGAAGCCCAAGTCCGCCTCGATGTCGCGCGGTAATGAATGCTTCGCTCGATTTGTTAACCGCACTCCTGCGCCCAAGTTTTTGCCCTACTGAACTTTCCATCCATACTTCATGACATACCTCTTAGCCCTAGACCAAGGCACCTCCAGTTCGCGCAGCATAGTGTTTGATGCGCAGGGTCGAACCGTTGCCCACGCGCAGTTGGAGCTGCCGCAGATGTACCCTCAGCCCGGATGGGTGGAGCATGATCCACTGGAGATCTGGAGAACGCAGGTATCAACCGCGCGCGAGGCGCTTTTGAAGGCCGGGATCACTGCTGCACAGGTTAGCGCGATTGGCATTACCAATCAACGCGAGACTACCGTGGTGTGGAATCGTCTGACCGGCGCGCCCATTCACCATGCCATTGTTTGGCAGGATCGCCGGGCAGAGCCCACGTGCGTTGAGCTTAGAGAGCGGGGTCTGGCGGGCACGATACAGGCCAAAACTGGGCTCTTGGTAGACGCCTATTTCTCCGGAACCAAGCTGAAGTGGATTTTGGATAACGTGGCAGGCGCAAGAGGTTTGGCGGATGCAGGCGAGTTGGCGTTCGGAACGGTAGATTGTTGGCTGATGTGGCAACTCACCAAAGGAAAGGTTCATGCTACTGATGTGAGTAATGCGTCCCGCACCATGCTGTTTAACGTGCACACGAACACGTGGGATGCCGACCTGCTAAAAGAACTTGGTATTCCCGCAAGCATGATGCCCAAAGTGCAGCCTTCCAGTTCTCTATTTGGTGAAATCCATCCGGATGTGCTGGGTCATCCAGTGCGTATCGGTGGTGTCGCCGGAGATCAGCAAAGTGCGCTCTTCGGGCAAGCTTGTTTCAAGGCCGGAATGGTGAAGAACACCTATGGCACGGGATGCTTCATGTTGATGCACACCGGCTCTGAGTTTCAGACGTCAGGCAACGGGCTGATCACCACAAGCGCGGCACAGGTAAGTCTTACGCCTGAGTTCGCCATTGAGGGGAGTGTCTTTGTTGGGGGCGCTGTCGTGCAATGGTTGCGCGATGGTCTACATGCGATTAAGACGAGCGATGAGGTCCAAGCTTTGGCGGAAAGCGTTCCAGACTCCGGTGGCGTTGTCGTAGTGCCGGCCTTTACGGGACTGGGTGCGCCATACTGGAAGCCCGATGCACGAGGGACCATTACTGGACTGACGCGGGGGAGCACGGTGGCGCATATTGCCCGCGCCGCATTGGAAAGCATTGCGTTTCAGAGCGCTGCCCTATTGAACGCAATGGGCCGCGATCTGAGTGCTGCCAACGGCGCTGCAGTGCGGGAGCTCCGCGTGGACGGCGGCGCGAGCGGCAACGACTTCCTTATGCAATTTCAGGCAGACCTGCTAGGCATTCCGGTGGTGCGGCCCGAGACCACGGAAACGACCGCTTTGGGAGCCGCCTATTTGGCGGGACTCTCCACCGGGGTGTTTCATAGCTGCGAACAGTTGAGTCAGCTCTGGCAGGTAGAGCGCAAGTTTGAGCCCAATCTGCCGAGTGCTCGGGTGGCTGAGCGCATGTTGCAGTGGGAGCATGCCGTAGCACAGGCGACCCATTAGGGTGCGCAACCATGCCCCATTTGGGGATAATCGCTACGCTCGATTTCAATCTGGGCGGGTTTCTACGTATAATCAGAGGCTTTGTGGCTATACGCTTGTAACATTCCGAACGCAATGATGACCGTCCCCAACACTTTTGGTGCAAATGACGAGTCTGAGGAGCGAGAGGCGCCAATCAAGGTTTTGACGGCGCAGGAAGTGCAGCAGTTGGTTGCGAAGCAGCCTAAGCAATCACCTTGGATGGTGGTTGGTTTGCAGGTGGTGGTCGGTCTGGTGATTTCAATGGTGTCTTATGGCATTTATTCGGATTTGCTGGTGGCTGCATCTGTTGCGTATGGAGCTATAGCGGTGATAATGCCGACCGCCGTGTTTGTGCGTGGCTTGCAACGGGCGGTGCGTAAGGGTGAGCAGGGTTCCGCAATCACTAATTTCGTGGTTTGGGAATTGGCAAAGATTTTGTTGACTGTTGCAATGTTGTTTGCGGCGCCGCAGTTGGTAGTTGGGTTGAATTGGCTGGCCCTTGTGGCCGGGTTTGTGGTGACATTGAAGGTGTATTGGTTGGCCGTGTGGCTGCGACCAAGCGACCCAGTGTCAGCAATTCGGTAATTTTTGAAACATTTATTGGTGACACATGTCTGCAACTGAAAGCGCTGGAACACATGCCCCCTCAGCTGGAGAGTACATCCAGCATCATTTGCAGCATCTGCAAAAGAACTTCGACTTTGAAAGCGTCAAGCAAACGAGTATTGTCGATTTCAGTGTCTTTAACTTAGATTCGGTGTTCTTTTCTGTGGTGCTTGGCATCGTGGGATGTTTGGTGCTGTGGAGCGCAGCTCGTAAAGCAACGTCGGGCGTGCCTGGTCGCTTCCAAGCGGCTGTTGAGCTTTTGTCGGAAATGGTTGAGAACCAGGCGAAGGGCGTCATTCATAACGCTAAAAGTCGTAAGCTGATCTCTCCACTGGCGTTGACCGTGTTTGTTTGGATATTCTTGATGAACGCGATGGACATGCTGCCTGTGGACTTGATTCCGCAGATTTGGCATGCCGCCGGCCCTGCAATGGGTTTCACAGACTACATGCGCGTCGTGCCTACTGCAGACCTCTCAACCACTTTGGGCCTTTCTTGTTCGGTTTTGTTGATTTGCGTGTTCTACAACATCAAGATCAAGGGATTGGGTGGCTGGGCGCATGAGTTGATTGCAGCGCCTTTTGGCGACCATTGGGCTCTGTATCCCATTAACTTCTTGATGCAAATGATCGAGTACCTTGCTAAGACGGTGTCTCACGGTATGCGGTTGTTTGGCAATATGTTTGCAGGTGAGTTGGTGTTTATGTTGATCGCCTTGATGGGTGGCGGCTGGGCACTGTCGGCAACTGGTGTTGGATTGGCCATCGGTCACATCATCGCCGGAACCGTATGGACACTGTTCCATATCCTGGTGATCACTTTGCAAGCCTTCATCTTTATGATGTTGACGCTGATCTACACAGGTCAAGCGCACGACGCACACTGATGTAACTTTTCCCCGGTTTCTTTTTTCTTTTCTTAATTAGGAGTTTTTCATGGAACACATTCTCGGATTCGTAGCTTTGGCTTGTGGCTTGATCGTTGGTTTGGGCGCTATCGGTGCTTCCATCGGTATCGCTTTGATGGGCGGCAAGTTCTTGGAGTCTTCCGCACGTCAACCAGAGTTGATGAACGAACTGCAAACTAAGATGTTCATTTTGGCTGGTCTGATCGACGCGGCTTTCTTGATCGGTGTAGCTATCGCTTTGCTGTTCGCATTCGCCAACCCCTTCGTTCTGAAGTAATCAGCGGCCCCTTCACGCTAGAGAAGGAATAGACCGTGAACATTAACTCGACACTGTTCCTGCAGGCCGTCGTGTTTGGTATCTTGGTGTGGTTCACGATGAAATTCGTGTGGCCACCCATAACCAAAGCGTTGGACGAGCGGGCCCAGAAAATTGCAGAAGGCTTGGCCGCTGCAGACAAAGCTAAATCGGAACTCGCTAGCGCTAACAAGCGCGTTGAGGCTGAGTTGGCAACTTCAAGAAACGAAACCGCTACACGGTTGGCTGATGCTGAGCGTCGTGGTCAAGCCATCGTTGAAGAAGCCAAGGCAAAGGCGATTGAAGAAGGCAACAAAATTATTGCTGCTGCCAAAGCCGAAGCTGAACAGCAGTCTGTGAAAGCCCGTGAAGCATTGCGCGAGCAAGTTGCTGCGCTGGCCGTTAAGGGTGCTGAGCAGATTCTTCGTAAAGAGGTCAATCCAGCCGTACATGCTGACTTGCTAGGCCGTTTGGCCACTGAGCTGTAAGAGGGAACTATGGCTGAACTTGCCACCATCGCCCGGCCCTATGCAGACGCTTTGTTCAAAGCAACTGCTGCGGATCTACAGGGTGCTGTGGCTTGGGTGGAAACTCTGAAGGCAGTCGCGCTCAATGCGCAACTGCAAGAGTTTGCAGCCAGGCCCAATGTCAATGCCGAACAGGTGTTTGACGTAATCGCCAACATTGCAAAAGACTCTTTGCCTCCCATGGCAAAGAATTTTTTGCTAACGGTAATTCAGAATGGGCGTCTGGCGGTTTTGCCGGAAATTGCCGATCAGTTTCGCGGTTTGGTGAATGCCCACAGTGGCGCATCCGATGCTACTGTCTTCAGTGCGTTCGCCATTGATGCCGCGGAGTTGAACAACTTGACCACTACGCTTGAGAAGCGTTTTGGCCGTAAGCTCAATGTGACCGTCGAACTCCAGCCAGAGCTGATTGGTGGTGTTCGTGTGGTGGTGGGTGACGAAGTCTTAGACTCCTCCGTCAAAGCCCGTTTGCAACAAATGAAAGTGGCTTTGACAGCGTAGGCTTTGTGCCTCCCGCTATCAGCCCAACTAACGAAAGAAGGAAAGAGCCATGCAACTCAATCCCGCAGAGATTTCTGAACTAATCAAGAGCCGTATTGAGGGACTGTCTGGCAGTTCCAATATTCGGAATGAAGGTACTGTCGTATCTGTAACAGACGGAATTTGCCGCGTACACGGTTTGTCCGATGTAATGCAGGGCGAAATGCTTGAGTTTCCCGCTGACGCTGACGGACAGCCTAGCTACGGCTTGGCTTTGAATTTGGAGCGCGACTCCGTAGGTGCCGTTATTTTGGGCGCTTACGAGCACATTTCTGAAGGCGACACCGTCAAGTGCACGGGCCGTATTTTGGAAGTTCCAGTTGGACCCGAGCTCAAAGGTCGCGTAGTAAACGCCTTGGGTCAACCCATCGACGGAAAAGGCCCGATCAACGCCAAGATGACTGATGTCATCGAGAAGGTGGCTCCTGGCGTTATCGCCCGCCAGTCCGTTAGCCAGCCCATGCAAACAGGTTTGAAGTCTATCGACTCCATGGTGCCTGTAGGCCGTGGCCAACGTGAATTGATCATTGGCGACCGTCAAACCGGCAAGACTGCCGTAGCGATTGACGCCATCATCAACCAAAAGGGTCAGAACATGACCTGCGTCTACGTGGCGATTGGTCAAAAAGCGTCATCCGTAAAGAACGTCGTTCGCGCTTTGGAGCAAGCTGGCGCGATGGAATACACCATCGTTGTGGCTGCTACCGCATCCGAATCTGCAGCGATGCAGTACGTGTCCGCCTACTCTGGTTGCACGATGGGCGAGTACTTCCGTGACCGTGGTGAAGACGCGTTGATCGTGTACGACGATTTGTCTAAACAAGCGGTGGCGTATCGTCAAGTTTCGTTGCTGTTGCGTCGCCCACCAGGTCGTGAAGCATATCCAGGCGACGTTTTCTATTTGCATAGCCGTTTGTTGGAACGTGCTGCTCGCGTGAACCCCGACTATGTTGAAGCATTCACCAAAGGTGAAGTAAAAGGCAAGTCTGGTTCCTTGACCGCACTGCCAATTATTGAAACGCAAGCTGGTGACGTATCCGCATTCGTTCCAACCAACGTGATCTCGATCACAGACGGCCAGATCTTCTTGGAAACGTCACTATTCAACGCAGGTATCCGCCCCGCTATTAATGCTGGTATCTCCGTTTCCCGCGTTGGTGGCGCTGCTCAAACCAAGTTGATTAAGAACTTGTCCGGTGGTATCCGTACTGACTTGGCGCAGTACCGTGAGTTAGCTGCTTTTGCTCAATTCGCGTCTGATTTGGACGAGTCCACACGCAAGCAGCTCGATCGTGGTGCGCGTGTTACTGAGTTGCTGAAGCAGGCGCAATACAGCCCGCTACCAGTCAGCTTGATGGGCGCGACGCTGTTCGCGGTCAATAAAGGCTTTATGGACGACATCGAAGTCAAACGCGTATTGGCGTTCGAACATGGTTTGCACGCTTACCTCAAAGACAAGCACGCAGCTTTGTTGGCCAAGTTAGAAGCGAACAAAGCGATGGACAAGGACGCCGAAGCTGAGTTGACTGCTGCAGCCACCGCGTTCAAAAAGTCTTTTGCCTGATCCGCACCTGAAGACACAAGGAGTCATTCATGGCAGCAGGTAAGGAAATACGCGGCAAGATCAAATCGGTGGAAAACACCAAGAAGATCACAAAAGCCATGGAGATGGTTGCCGCGAGCAAAATGCGCAAGGCGCAGGACCGCATGCGTGCGGCCCGGCCTTACAGCGAGAAGATTCGCAATATTGCAGCCAACTTGGGTCAAGCCAACCCTGAGTATGTCCACCCTTTCATGGTCACTAATGACGCTAAGTCAGCAGGCATGATTGTGGTGACTACGGATAAGGGCCTATGCGGCGGGATGAACACCAATGTTTTGCGAGGCGTAACTAACAAGCTGCGCGATTTGCAGGCTGAAGGTGTCTCCACACAAGCTATCGCTATCGGAAATAAAGGCTTCGGCTTTTTGAATCGTATTGGTGCAAAAGTGGTGTCTCACGCAACTCAGTTGGGTGATACGCCACATCTCGAGAAGCTGATTGGTCCAGTTAAGGTGTTGCTCGACGCCTATACACGAGGCGAAGTCAACTCTGTGTATCTTTGCTATACGCGATTCATCAATACGATGAAGCAGGAACCCGTGGTGCAGCAGTTGCTACCGTTGTCTGCAAGTGCTATGCAAGCCGACGCCAAAGCAGATGAAGCAGCAACTGGTGCTAAGCATAGCTGGGACTACATCTATGAACCAGACCCGCAGGCGGTCATTGACCAATTGCTAGTCCGTTACGTAGAAGCATTGGTCTACCAAGCCGTAGCGGAAAATATGGCGTCAGAGCAGTCAGCCCGCATGGTTGCTATGAAGTCTGCCACCGACAACGCAGGCAGCGTCATAGCAGAACTCAAGTTGGTCTACAACAAAACGCGTCAAGCGGCGATTACGAAAGAGCTTTCGGAAATCGTGGCGGGTGCGGCGGCCGTTTAAACGTTATTTAATTTGGAGCAAAAAATGGCTCAAGTACAAGGCAAGATTGTTCAGTGTATTGGTGCGGTCGTCGATGTGGAGTTTCCACGCGACAAGATGCCAAAAATTTATGACGCGCTCAAGATGGAAGGTTCCAGCTTGACTTTAGAGGTGCAGCAGCAATTGGGTGACGGCATTGTCCGCACGATCGCGTTGGGTTCCTCTGACGGTTTACGCCGCGGCATGATGGTGCAAAACACTGCGCGCCCTATCACAGTGCCAGTTGGAAAGGCGACGCTGGGTCGCATCATGGACGTGTTGGGCTCTCCCATCGATGAGCGTGGCCCAGTCAGCAACGAAATGCAAGCATCCATTCACCGTTTGGCACCCGCTTACGACGAACTGAATCCTTCCCAAGAGTTGTTGGAAACTGGTATCAAAGTGATTGACTTGGTTTGCCCGTTTGCAAAGGGCGGCAAGGTTGGTCTGTTCGGTGGTGCCGGTGTGGGCAAGACCGTGAACATGATGGAGTTGATCAACAACATCGCTAAAGCTCACAGCGGTTTGTCCGTTTTTGCTGGTGTTGGAGAGCGGACCCGTGAAGGTAATGACTTCTATCATGAGATGGCCGACTCTGGTGTTGTGAATCTTGAAAAGTTGGAAGACTCCAAGGTTGCCATGGTCTATGGTCAGATGAATGAACCCCCAGGCAACCGTTTGCGCGTTGCTTTGACGGGTCTGACTATTGCTGAGTCTTTCCGTGATGAAGGCAAAGATGTGCTGTTCTTCGTGGACAACATCTACCGCTTTACATTAGCTGGTACCGAAGTTTCTGCTTTGTTGGGCCGTATGCCTTCCGCAGTGGGCTACCAGCCAACTCTGGCTGAAGAAATGGGCCGTTTGCAAGAGCGTATTACTTCAACTAAGGTGGGCTCAATTACTTCCATCCAAGCGGTTTACGTTCCCGCGGATGACTTGACCGATCCATCCCCAGCAACGACGTTCGCTCACTTGGACTCAACTGTCGTGTTGTCACGTGACATTGCATCCTTGGGTATCTACCCTGCGGTGGATCCTTTGGATTCCACAAGCCGTCAGTTGGATCCTTTGGTCGTGGGAGAAGACCACTACAACACTGCCCGCGCAGTACAGGGTACCTTGCAACGCTACAAGGAGTTGCGCGACATTATCGCCATCTTGGGTATGGACGAGTTGGCACCCGAAGACAAACTGGCCGTAGCACGTGCCCGTAAGATTCAACGCTTCTTGTCCCAGCCATTCCACGTGGCCGAGGTGTTCACGGGTTCTCCAGGTAAGTACGTCAGTTTGGCTGAAACCATCCGTGGATTCAAAATGATTGTGGCTGGTGAGTGCGACCATTTGCCAGAGCAGGCGTTCTACATGGTTGGTACCATCGACGAAGCGTTTGAAAAAGCAAAGAAGCTCTAAGCAAGGTCCAAAATGAACACCATCCACGTTGATGTGGTCAGTGCGGAGGAGTCGATCTTTTCAGGTGAAGCCAGATTCGTGGCCTTGCCTGGAGAGGCCGGAGAACTTGGCATTTACCCTCGCCACACACCATTGATTACACGCATTAAGGCGGGATCAGTGCGGATCGAGAAGGCCGACGGCAGCGAAGAGTTTGTCTTTGTGGCTGGTGGTTTGTTGGAAGTTCAGCCAAACTGCGTCACAGTGCTGTCCGATACAGCCATTCGCGGCAAGGACTTGGACGAAGAAAAGGCCAACGCGGCCAAGATGGCTGCAGAAGAAGCCCTCAAGAACGCCAAAGGTGAGCTCGATATAGCGCGTGCTCAGTCTGAGCTCGCCGTCATGGCTGCTCAGATAGCCGCATTGCGTAAATTTCGAGCAAAGAAGTAACGTTTTCTCCATTCCAAAAACCGCCTTCATGGCGGTTTTTTTATTTCCGCAGCGGATGAAAAAGACGCTCCTACTAAAGCAGTCACAATAGCACGATACACACGACCCATTGAGCATGAAAAAAGCCGCACACCAACACGCTGTATTGGGAGGTAGTCCAGACGAGATAGAGGCTGCGTTCTATGAAGCTTTGCAGTCAGCGGATATCGAGAGAATGATGGCGTGCTGGGCAAATGAAGATGAGATTGCCTGCATCCATCCCGGAGGGCCTAGGGTCATCGGAGCTGGCGCCATTCGTGCAGCATTCGAAGCCGTCTTCGCGCATTCGGGTGCTGTGTCGGCGCGTCCTGAATCTATCCGCAGAGTTGATTCGCTGACCAGCGCTGTTCACCACGTACTCGAACGGGTTGAAGTGCTAACGCCTGATGGGCTGGTTCATGCTTTCGTCTTGGCCACCAACGTTTATCAAAAAACCCCTGAGGGTTGGCGTATGGTCGTTCACCACGCCAGTCCCGGCTCGCAAGATGAGCATCATGAAATTGACCCCACTCCCCAGGTACTACACTGACTCTTTGGGGCGAGGCCCTCTGTGCAGGGCATCTGTATGAAGTATGTCGCCCCCTGCTGGCTGCCAGGCGGCAACTTACAAACCATTTGGCCTGCATTGTTTTCAAGCCGATTTGTGGGGGATCGACCCCTTTACGTGCGGCAGCGGTGGCACACCCCTGACCGGGACTTTATTGATGTTGACTGGCTATCTCTATCGAATACTGAGCCGCGCCCTTCGGTTCTACTCGTCCTATTTCATGGCCTAGAAGGCTCATCCCGAAGCCATTACGCGGAGGCGTTTGCCAGTGTTGCCAGAGCACATCGAATGGATTTCGCTGTCCCTCACTTTCGTGGTTGCAGCGGTGAGTTGAATCAAGGGCCAAGGGCCTATCATTCCGGGGATCACCAGGAGATCGCTTGGATCTTGGAAGAGCTACAAAAAAGACACCAAGGCCCCATCTTGGCAGTGGGTGTGTCCTTGGGCGGCAATGCCCTTTTGCGCTGGGCCCAAGAGCAAGGCAACCAAGCAGCCCATACCGTCAGCGCTTGTGTTGCCATCAGTGCTCCGTTGGACTTGGCCGCAAGTGGGCAGGCAATCGCACGAGGCTTCAATCGGGTGTACACGAACATGTTCCTACGCACGATGAAGCCGAAAGCGCTGCTAAAGCTGAACCAACACCCTGGGCTTTTTGATCGTTCAAAGCTCATGGGCACAAAGACGCTTTACGAATTTGACAATGTCTTCACGGCACCTTTGCATGGATTCAAGGACACCGAGGACTATTGGTTGCGCGCGTCAGCCAAGCCGAGAATGCAGGACATTCAAGTCCCCACTTTGGTCATCAACGCGAAAAATGACCCGTTTGTGCCTGCGGCTTGCCTACCTACTCAGAAAAACGTTGGCCGACATGTAACACTGTGGCAGCCTAGTGATGGTGG
Organism: Rhodoferax aquaticus; assembly: GCF_006974105.1. NCBI lineage: Bacteria > Pseudomonadati > Pseudomonadota > Betaproteobacteria > Burkholderiales > Comamonadaceae > Rhodoferax > Rhodoferax aquaticus. Next base: position 4,384,260 of record NZ_CP036282.1, on the reverse strand, counting down.
GCACGTTGGTTTTCCTCGGGGACGTCCGCCGGCACACGTGATGGAGATACCCGAACTGGTGATTCGTTGGTGCAAGGATCACCTCCCGGTTGTGGAGTCCGCCTATGGATGATCTGGTGATGCAAGCAATGCAGAAGTGGCCAAACGTGCCGGACTGCTATGAATGGTTGGGTTTGGACACCCGAGGCAACTGGTACATGCGCGATGACCAAGCGCAACACAAAGGTGACTTTGATTCAGGGGTAATTGGTGCCAAAGGCTCCCTCATTACGCACGCCAAGCTGATCTCCTTTATCGAGCGGAACTACAGCTGTGACCCCATCGGACAATGGTACTTTCAAAACGGACCCCAGCGCGTCTATGTGTCCCTAGCAGCTACGCCATGGATAATTCGGATCGACTCCAATCACAGCGTCAGTACCCATACAGGCAGACCAGCCCAACTCCGATCGTTTCTTCTAGATGAAAATGGAATGGCTTACGCCAACACCGACTTAGGGCTTGGCTTGGTGCACACCCAAGACATGTTCAATCTAAGTCAGTGGCTCGAACAAGACTCTTGGTCTCCATTGGAGATACATTCCAGCGAGCTTCCCAAGCTGTATAAATTCATTAAGAAGCCAAGTCCCAACCCGAGCCCAAACACGTAAGCGCGCTGCAGGGCAGCCCAAAGATACTGGTATAAAAAAGGACGCCCATGGCGTCCTTTAACTATCGCTGTTGAAGCTTACTTCGCCGCCTCGGCCGCTTTCTTGGGCTCGTCAAACTTGGCCCCACCAGCGTTTGCCATATAGACCACCGCCCGAGCGACTTCAAAGTCATCCAAGTCGCCGCCACCTTGGGCACCCATGGCACCTTTGCCCTTTAGCGCAGAATTGAGTAGCGATTCAAAACCAGTCTTAATGCGAGGCCCCCAAGCGGAAGCGTCTCCGAACTTGGGAGAACCAGCAGCCCCAGTGGTATGACAGGCGGAACATTGGGCTTTGAATGCTTGTTCACCACTGCGCATTTCGCGGTTGGCATCGCGAATCTCGACCATGCCCACTTTCTGAATGCGCTCGGCAATGGCGCGCTCAGGATTGACAGACCCAGCTGCGGGCTTATTGTCCGAAACCACGTAGTAGACCAGTCCAATAATGACAAATATCGGGACTATGAACGAAAACAAAGAAGCCAACAAAAGCTGCTTAGGTGTCTTTATGGGGCCGGTGTGGGCCTCGTCGTGCGCATTAGTGTGGCTGTTATCGCTCATGTAATCCTCGAAAAGTCAGAGTCTGCAAGTGCAGCGGGGAATTATAGCTGCGCCCACTCTGAAAACACCTACAATCGCAGGGTAACGTAAGTGTGGAGACTGCCACACGAAGGCGAATCAGCGGTCCGACAAGGATGTCGCGACTTCACCCTCAAGTAATTTACACCGTGCGGCTGTAGCTCAGTGGATAGAGTATTGGCCTCCGAAGCCAAGGGTCGTGGGTTCGATCCCCGCCAGCCGCACCACCAGAGGAGAACCAGCAATACTTGGTCTCGGACAATCAAGAAATCCACTTGATGAGCAATAGTCACAATGAGTTTTGGCCCCAAAGAGTCCAATAGTCATAGACAGTCTGCCCTTTTTCCATGGCCCAACCATGGCCCAACGCTTTTATTGCAGTTTCGAAATGGACTATCAGCCCACTGGCCCGATTGCTTCACGCTGACCATCACAATTCAACGGCTCCAGAATGCATAGAGCGCGCAAAGGAACATCCCATCCATGCATGACGAAGGCATTGATCAACTTAGGACTCGCGTACTGACGCCAAGAAGTGGCGACAAAGTCTCGATCGAGAAACGTCTCAAGGCCGAGATCGTGTTGATGCGAAGCCACGCTCGTATCGTTGAAGACAGGTCAGGCTACTTGGTATGTGAGGGGAAGTACGGTCGGGGAGTGGCGGACCTGAAGGAAGCAAGCCTCTTCAACGTCGCTAACCAAAAACCTAGTCGTTGGCACCCCTTCAAAAGCCATCTGTACGCTGTTCACGGTGTTCTGTGTTGGGCGGTATTGGGCGTTACAACTGACTGAAAGGACCTGCTCTATGGTGATCTTCCTGATTGATGCTGACAACCTTTCTTCTCCAGCTTGGATCGAGGAAGCCTGTGCCGGACTTGAATCAACAGAGGGCACACTCACCGTGCGACGGGCTTATGGCAGTGCAGAAAACCTCAAAGGGCTCGCACAGACCATGCTGGGTAGGGCCATCCGCCCGTTTGTGAATCTCTCACTGAGCAAGAACACCACCGATGTGGCGCTTGCCGTTGACGCCATGGAGTTGGCCTGCCAGTTACCCAAACCAGCCGTCATCGCCATTGGCTCAGGCGATGCTGATTTCGTACCGCTCGTAGTGCGCTTGCGTGAGCGAGGCATTCGCATGGTGTGTGTATCGGAGAGAACCAAAATGGCCGCTGAGGCGGTACATGCCTATGACGCAGTGATCTTTGTCGGCAAAGACACGATCAAGCAAGCTGCAGAGATGGAAGCTCCGTCTCCGACCAAGAAGAAGCCTGCACGGAAAGCCGTTGTAAAACAAGTTGCCGTTGCGAAGGCGTCTGCGGCAATTCCAAAGACCGTGAAGACGAAGGGGCAGCCGAAATCTGCGACTGCGGGGGGCAAGGGGGAAGTCACGCTGGTCCAAGTGTTAGAGGCTGCACCCGCGCTCAAGACGGGACAAGTGCAGCCGCTAGGCGATATTGTTCAGCAATTGCACGCTGCAAAGCTGATTGGGAAAAATGCAACTTCGACGCGCCTGTTCAAGAAGTTCCCGGACAAGTTTGAGTTGATCCCAGACAAGCAGCCTAATCAGGTTCGGTATGTGTCAGCATAAGCAATCCACTACTTCGTCAGCCAAGCACCATGGATGAGTAACGCGCTGACGTGTGGTCCATCCACCTGCAGACTGTGCGTACAACGGGCGCAGACGCATGGCCCATGCCTACGCTGCTACCGCCTGTAGAGACTTTATTTGGCTGTAAACCCCACGCTAAGGGGCATCAGGCGCAAAAGGTCGTGCCGAGTGAATGGGACGGATTTGCCTGACAGCGCCAAGGAAGCCGCCACCACCCAGGAATGCGTCTGGGCGGCTGGCGCATAGAACGGGGCAAAGGCGAACCAAGCCACCACTGCAATGGCGAGCGAGCGCTTCTTGGGGAGCTTGGCTAAGTGCGAGTTGCGCATCGCAAAGCCACTCACCATCAGGCCAAGCGCTAAGCCGGCCAGCACTTCAGAGATGGAATGCGCTTGCACGGCGACACGAGAAACGGCAATTAACACGGCCAAACCCACGCCAACACCAATAGCCAAACCCTGTTGCCAGCGTGACTTCTTGGAGGTCAGTACGTCGAAAAGCACTGGGTAGATGGCCGCAGAAAACATGGTGTGGCCAGAAAAGCCCGTGAAGTCCAGCCGCGCAATTCCGATGCCCCAGCCGAAAAAAGCAATCTTGCTGGCCGTCGTGACGACGGTAGCGACAGCCAGCGCTGCCATCCACGACCAAGCATACGTGCGGCACGCGGGAGTCCGGCGCAGCATCCATAAGGCCAGCAGCAGCGCAGGTGCCAAAATTTGAATTTCACCCAAGCGGGTGACGATGGGCCACATGTTCAGTGCCAACAATGCCTCAACCATGGTCAGTAAACGTCATAAAAACCGAAAAATCAGCGGCGGGGAATGGACTCGCGCATCGCAATGGCGCGGTGCTCTGCCCTCGATCATAGGTCTTTCTGGGTTGTGCATCTAGTAGTAACCCGTAGACGACTGGGGCGGACAGCGGCACCCCAATCGCCTGCGTGCGGCCGATCAGGGGGTGGCGGTTGCCGCTTTCGTACCCTGCATTTCCACATCCACGCGCCGATCAGGTTGCAGGCACGCGATGAGCGGGGCTCCTTTTTTGTCAGCGCAGTCTTGGTGCGTGGTGACAGGGTTGGACTCTCCCTGCCCACTGGTGCTGATCTTGGTGGCCGCTACGTCTTTCTTGAGCAAATAGGCTTGCACGGTTTGGGCTCGACGCTCCGAAAGCTTCTGGTTGTAAACCGCTGAGCCAATACGATCGGCATCCCCGGTCACCATCACTTGGTCGTAGTTGCTCACTTGCAGTTGGGCCACCAAGTCGTCCAGCATTTGCGTCCCCTCGGGCTTTAGCGACGACTGGTCAAATGCAAACAGTGCATCCGCCGAGAACGCTGTTTTCATCGGCGGCGGTGCAGCAGCCACTGCGGCCACGGGCGCAGCGCCGGATGCAGGCAAAGCATTCGGCTCAAACGCTGGTTTGGGCGTGACCGCCGCAGCCACCTTGGCTACGGGGTCACATGGTGCCTGCGCCAAGGCTGGAGTCCACTCGGCCGTGTGCCAACACTGTCCCGGTGTTGCTGAGCCTACAAAACGCCCGGAACTATCGACGAGATAGCCCTCTATCGGTACGGCTTGCGCGCAAACCAAGGACGGCAAAAGCGCGGCAAGCACCAGGGAGTAAACCAGCGGTAGGTGATGTGATTTCATGATGGGTGTTCCTCGGGTGAGTGGAAAAAGTGCTTCGCAAGTGCATGGCTACCTGTCGGCGGGCGCACTTGCAGGACAAGGCGTTTGCTCCATCAACAGCCACGCGCGTTTACTACGTGCAAGGTCAGCGGTGACACGTCGGCCTTGTCTGCGGCGCGCCCATCTCCACAGCATGCGACCGCAACGCAGGCGCCGTCCGTGCGCTGGGCAACCCGGGCTGCCAACTGCCCCGATGGCGGCCCTACACGCATTAAGAAGATGGCGTGCGCTGACGCACTGACAAGCCTGACCCCACGCCGATAAGGTGGGTACCAGGCTTGCCCAGAAGCACTCCTGAGGGCCTGCGCCACGGACCCCCTTTTTTTCCTCAACCTGAAAGCCCACCATGTTCAATACCAAAGCCATCGACCAGACCCTGGACCCATCCATTGCGCAGGGCGGCCAATTGGCCACGCAAGCGGTAGACAGCGTCACCCATTCGGCCCAAGACGCCCTGCGTGCCACGCAGCATGTCGCCAACGAAGCCGTGCACGCTTTGTCAGATGCCACACAACAGGCCCGACACAGTGCCCAACATGCATCAGATGCCACGGTGGTCTACATCAAAGAAAACCCGCTCAAGGCGGTGGCCATCGCCGCTGCATCAGGCGCCGCGTTGATGGTGTTGGCGCGCTGGCTCACGCACGCGACCCGCTAAGCACGCAGACCGCCAAAGCCGAATGGCCATGCCCCAAGCGCTGTTGCAAATCTTGCTCACCAAGCCTGAGCTGCTAGAGGGGCATGCGCAGGCCTATGCAGCGCTCATAGCCCTACAAAGCCGCCGCGCTGCCCAAGCATTGGGGCGCGGTGCGCTGTGCTACGCGATTGCGGTAGGTGCGGGCTTTACGAGCGTTGTCTTGGCAGGCACTGCAGCCATGTTGTGGATTTTGGCGGCCAATGTGAGCGCCCTGCAAACCAGTTGTTTGATCTCCATACCCATGCTGCCCCTTGTACTGGCGCTGGGTGCATGGCGTGCAGCGTGCCAAGCAGACGCCTATGCCCCATTGCAGCAGATGTGGCACCAAGTCCAGCAAGACCTTGCCATGTTGCGAGAAACCCCCGTGCCATGAACCATTCCGACACCCTTATCTATGCGCAACTTGCGGTCTCGCGCGAGCGCCTGCGCCAGGCCTTGGGCGCCGCTTCACAAGCCACAGGCACCCATGCCAGTGGCGGAGGTGGCACGCCGGCCGGTGCGAGTTCCATTCCAGCCTGGCTCATGGCGGTGCTGCAAACCCCCAACCCAGACATGGTGCGCACCCTCGTGACAGCGTGGTGGGCCCAACATCCCTGGCGCACCGCCGCAGGGGCAGCGGTGGGTGTGGCGCAAGGCGCACTAGCACCCATCGCTCAGCGCAATCCTATGGCCCTGGTCAGTGCGGCTGTTGGCGTGGGCGCTGTTCTGGTGCTGGTCAAGCCTTGGCGCTGGACGGCGCTGTTGCCCATGGTGCTGGGTTGTGTGCCACCTTTGCTGGCGCGCACGGCAGCACCCGCAAGTACACCAGAACTGCCGCCATGGGCCGCCGCTCTTTTGGGAGTTTTGCTGCGTACCAAACCCTGAGGGGCTGGGCTGCTCCAACCGGGGAGCAGCCGCCCGTCGTTACTGCAGCGTGGCCGTGGTGTTGGGGTTGTAGTCGTGCTCAATAAACGCAATCAAACCCTCCACGCTAGGAATGGCAATATTCCTGCGCCCTTGCTGCTCAAAGCGAATCACACCACAGCGCGATAGTTGACCCAAAGCCCGGCTGACCGTCTCTAAGGTGAGTCCCAAATAACTGCCAATGTCTGCGCGGGTCAGTGGCAAGGCCAGTTGGTCGCTGCGCAGGTTGCGCTCAGTCAAAGCCTGCACCCAAAAGCGCAAGAAATACGCAACACGCCCTTCGGCCGACAGCATGCCCAGCGCCACTCGTGGTGGCGGCGCAGCTCATCGCCCATGGCAATGTGCAGGGTACGGGTGAGCTCTGGGAGGTGCCCGCAGGCACTCAGCACGCTGGCGTAACACACGCTCCAAATCTCGCTGGGCTCCATCGCATAGGCGTCGCATGCAAAGCGGCCGCTGGCCAAGGCGTCTAGCCCCACCCAGTCCCCGCGAAAGTGCAAGCCCACGATCTGCTCGCGGCCGCTGGCTGTTAAGTGCACGGTTTTCACAGTGCCCACATTCACAATTTGCAGATGGGTGAACACATTGCCCGCTACCTGAATCATCTCGCCGGCCCCCACGGTGCGCCGTGCAAAGCCTAAGTTCACGGCCACCAAATGCAAAGACGCCAGCCAACGTGGCGCCCCCAGCATGCCGACGCCGTACTGCACCGTGGTCCCCGCATGGGCCGTAGCAGCAAGTCCGGTGCTGCCCTCAGCAGGTGGGTGCCCCAGTGCATGGGCGTTGGCAGGGGCGTCGTTCATACGCAGGCACCCGCGCTTAGAACTGCGCTTTGAAGTAGTGGAAGGAGTGCGTAAAGGCGTCTCGCACTTTTTCCATGTCGTTGCGCATGGTGTCCCACGAGTCTTCGCTGGCGGTTTTGAGCTCGTTGAGTTTGTTCAAGGCCAGTTGCGATTGGTGGCGCAGTTTGGCCATTTCTTCCTTGTACTTGTCTTGGGCGTCCAAACGCGCCTGCTCGGTGTGTGACTCCAACGTGCCCATTTTTATGTTGAGGTCGTCGAGTTGTTTTTTCATGTGGGCGATATAGATGTCACGGTCTTGCATAGAGGCTCCTTGAACAAAAGCAGGTGCGCTAGCGCGCAGCTGGCCGCACACAAGAGCGTGGCGTCAGGCTAGGGGTTCAAGCGTAAGGAGCCAAGTACGCCCCGTCCGTGCGGTTTCACACATTGACGGGCGTGCGCCAAAGCGGGGCGCGGTCGCTGCGGTAGGCCTTAGTTGGGGCTTGCGGCCGAGCGCCCACCGCCACTGGTGGACGCGGAACGGTTCGGGCTGAACGAGGGCGGAAACACCACAACGTTGTTGGCCACAGGGGCTGGTGCTTGGTTTTGCAAACCCGCCGCAGGGGCGGGCAGGTTGGACACGTTAGTGCCCACTTCGGTGCTGCTAGTCACCGTTTGCTCTGTAGCCAAGAGCGTGCTTGGCGTGGTTGCGTCGGTGGTTGAAGGCACTTGGGCGTTGGAGTTAGTGCCAGAGGTGGAGCTTGTGGTGTCTCTGAAAATGGAGGCAGGGATGTTTTGCTGTAGTGCTTGGTTTCGCGCCACAGCTTGGGGCGCAGTGTTGGCAGTGCGGGATAGCCCAAAGCTGCCTGCCCCCAACAACAACTGCGCGCCGCCGCTGTTGAGCGCGACCAAACCTTGGATAACTTCCACATGGGTGCCGTTGGGCGGCGGTGGCGTGTTGGGTGGCGCGTCAGACGGCAAGAGACCCGTGCAGTCGTTATTGCATTGCTGTATGCCCACAATGGTTCCGCGAATTCCGACCGTGGCGGTGGCGGTCTTGAACGAAACTTGCTGCGGGTTGCGTTTGCCCAGCAAGCCGGTGATGGAGCGCAGCCCTCCGCGCACGAGGGTAATCAACGCGTTGTCTGCGGTAGGGGCGTTGGGCTTGTAGCTGTACTGGGTGATCTCGGCTTGGGAGTTGGGGCGCAGTACCAGTTCAGCGCCGTCCACCATTTTGAGCCGCGCAAACGTACCAGCGCCGGTGTTGAGCACATCGCCCTCTTTGACAGTGGCGTTTACCGCCAACGGACGGGTTGCTGTGCCGGGCTTGCCGGTGTTCAGGCTGCCTTGCAGGTTGGTGACGATGCCGACCGCGCCGGCAGGCAGGGTGTTGGCCGCCGCCGTTGTTTGCGCTTGCACGAGGGAAGCGCTGAGCAACAGTACGGTTGCAATACCGAAAACACGATGTAAAGACAGCATAGAGTCCCCTTGGCGGTACTTCTTGGGGTTGGTTGAGGCAGTGGCTACGGTTGGAAAAGAGGGCCAATTATCGCATTGGCCTCGAAATGTGGCCTATAGGTATGCGGGTGAAAAGTAAAAACAGTGGTGCATGCCGCCACTAGACTGCTGCCACTAATCGCTAGGCCCGAGGTCTACAATGGCTCCCCCGCAGCGGGTAATGGATCTGCTCGGTGGCGTACAGGCTAAGTGCCGCAGAGGAAGATTGATGTCGACAAATCCCCCCGAAAACACCAATACCAGCAAAGCTGAGAAACGTGCCGAATTGCGCCGTGCGGCGCTGGAGTACCACGAGTTTCCTACCCCGGGCAAGTTAGCAATTGCAGCGACTAAACAATTGGTCAACCAGCACGACTTGGCCTTGGCTTACTCACCCGGGGTGGCTGCACCGTGCGAGGAGATCGTGAAAGATCCGAACAATGCGTTCAAGTACACCAGTCGGGGTAACTTAGTCGCAGTGATCACCAATGGCACTGCGGTGCTGGGTTTGGGTGATATTGGGCCATTGGCGGCCAAGCCCGTCATGGAGGGCAAAGCGGTTTTGTTCAAAAAGTTCGCGGGTATTGATGTGTTTGACATCGAAATCAACGAAAAGGACAACCTGGACAAGCTTGTCGACATCATTGCTTCCCTAGAGCCTACGTTTGGCGGCATCAACCTCGAAGACATCAAGGCCCCTGACTGCTTCTATGTGGAGCGTAAGCTGCGCGAGCGCATGAAGATCCCTGTCTTCCATGATGACCAACATGGAACCGCCATCACTGTCGGCGCAGCCATGCTGAACGCCTTGAAGGTGGCTGGCAAAGACCCGGCGGCGGTCAAACTGGTGACCTCTGGTGCCGGAGCCGCCGCTTTGGCGTGCCTAGGGCTATTGGTCAAACTCGGGATTCGCCGTGAAAACATCTTTGTAACTGACCTTGCAGGGGTGGTCTACGAAGGGCGGACGGAACTGATGGACGAAGACAAGATCGTGTTTGCCCAAAAAACCAGCGCTCGGACCTTGAGCGAAGTGATTGAAGGTGCCGATGTGTTTCTGGGCTTGTCAGCGGGCGGGGTGCTCAAGCAAGACATGGTCCAGAAAATGGCGGCGAACCCCATCATTTTTGCGCTGGCCAATCCCAACCCTGAAATTCTTCCGGAAGAGGTCAAGGCAGTGCGTCCCGACGCCATCATCGCGACCGGCCGAACAGACTATCCGAATCAGGTCAACAACGTACTGTGCTTCCCCTATATTTTCCGCGGTGCCTTGGATGCGGGGGCTTCCACCATCACTTTGGAGATGGAAATTGCCGCGGTGCATGCCATTGCGCAATTGGCCCAGGCCGAGCAAAGCGAGGTAGTTGCCGCCGCCTATGCGGGTGAGCAACTGGCCTTCGGCCCCGAGTACTTGATTCCCAAGCCCTTTGATCCTCGGCTCATGATGATGATCGCACCGGCAGTGGCCAAGGCCGCAGCCGACAGCGGTGTGGCCACCCGCCCGGTGGTCGACATGGATGCCTACCGTGAAAAACTGCAGAGTTTCGTGTACGCCTCCGGAACCACCATGAAGCCCATCTTCACGGCTGCCAAAAATGCGTTGAAAAAGCGTGTGGCCTATGCGGAAGGCGAGGAAGAGCGGGTGCTGCGCGCGGCTCAAATCGTGGTCGACGAGCGCCTAGCATTGCCCACCCTGATTGGCCGCCCGGCCGTGATTGCAGAGCGCATCCAAAAGTTTGGCTTGCGCATGAAACAGGGCGTTGACTACGAAGTCGTGAATGTGGAAGACGACCACCGCTACCGCGATTTTTGGCAAACCTACCACCGCATGACCGAGCGCAAAGGGGTGACCGTTCAGATCGCCAAGATTGAGATGCGCCGTCGCCTGACCCTGATCGGGGCCATGCTGCTGCACAAAGGCGATGTGGATGGGCTGATTTGCGGAACGTGGGGCACCACAGCGGTCCACCTCAACTATCTCGACCAAGTCATAGGCAAGCGCCCCACCGCTGCTGCAGATGCCGCCGGCAGCGCGGGCATATATGCCTGCATGAATGGGTTGATGCTCCCTGGTCGCCAAGTGTTTCTGGTGGACACCCATGTCAACTATGACCCCACCGCGCAAGAACTTGCAACGATTACGGTGATGGCCGCCGAGGAAATGAAGCGTTTTGGCTTCAAGCCCAAGGCCGCGTTGCTGAGCCATTCCAGTTTTGGCAGCAGTGACCAACCCAGTGCGGTAAAGATGCGCCAGACGCTTGCTTTGCTGAAAGTGCAGGCGCCTTGGCTAGATGTGGATGGCGAAATGCATGGTGATGTGGCCTTGGATGGCGCTGCGCGCAAAGTCCTGATGCCCAACAGCACGCTCACTGGCGACGCTAATCTGTTGGTGCTGCCAAACATTGATGCAGCCAATATTTCTTACAACTTGTTGAAAACCGCTGCCGGCGGAAACATTGCGATTGGCCCCGTACTTTTGGGAGCAGCCAAGCCTGTCCACATCTTGACCGCAAGCACAACAGTGCGTCGAATTGTAAATATGACCGCCTTAACGGTTGCTGATGCAAACGCGGTTCGATAGGGCCATTTTGATAAGTTAGCACTCGCTTCTTTACCTAAAAGTCCCATTTGGCCTTGCCGTTTGCCTTGGCAAGGCCTTGCTTTTTTCGGCCAAATCAATGACACTAGCCGCTTGGTGGTTTTTTGCCTTGCCTAGAGTTAGCCTGAAGGAAATTGCGTTGCGCAAGCTTGTTTTTAAGTCGGTACTTACTTACTTGCTGTGCATTGCAGCTGCTTGTTTTGGCTTAGCACATGCTAAGGACAACAATGCCTTTTGGAAGGACGAGGCGATTGCACTCAGCGCGATGCCTCTGCAAGGCCAGCAGACCTACCAACTGATTCTGAGTGGGGGGCCTTTCCCGTACGAGAAGGACGGGACGGTGTTTGGTAACAGAGAGCGGTTGCTACCAAGCCAGAAACGTGGTTTTTACCTAGAGTACACGGTGAAAACGCCGGGAGCTTCAAACAGAGGAGCGAGGCGTATTGTATGCGGTGGTCCACGTACCAAGCCCGAAGCATGTTTTTATACGGCCGATCATTACGCGAGTTTTCGCAAAATTGTGCCTTGAGTTTAGTGTTTGTTTATTGTGGAAAGTGAAGGGGAAATGAATATGCCACTTCGTCAAGAAGCGGTGCCTGTTGGCACTGGCGCGGATGTTCCGCTGAAAGGGGTTAGGGCCAATATAGTCCAATCCATTCGTGCTTTTAGGGTGGAAGAGCTTCAAAACTCGGCCCGTTCCTTAGGGCACCATTTTTTGTATGCCAATCTGGCAGAGGCTCAAACTAAGCAAGATGTCTTGGACCTGATCAGCCAACAGTTCATGTTGTCTGTGCCAGTCGGCAAGAATTTTGATGCTCTGTACGACAGCATGACAGACCCCGTGCATAAGTCTGGCCCGCAGCCTGGGTTCATTGTCGTTCTGGAACACATTCCTGCAAACGTCAAGTTTGACAAAGAAGCCCGTGAGCAACTTCTCGATATCTTTAGAGACACTTCAGATTACTGGGGGGACCGGAAAATTCCATTCCGATGCTTCTATTCTTTTCTGTAGCCCGTTCTGCACAAACCAGCCAAGCAGAACGGGCTAACGAGGCAAGCAACGAAGTTGCAAAAGTTGACGCAGAGGGTGTACTCACCGCGACAGCTGAAAATGGGGAAAAAATGCCCACAGATAAGCTTTTGGATGTGTCTCCATTGGCTCTTCGAATGAGCAGCCCCTTCAATGCGGGGTATTGGTTAGCTGCTGCATAGCATTGCAGCAATGCGCCCCTCAGGGGAGCGCAGTGTTTAATCTCCCATCAAAAGCCCATCCTTGTGATGGGCTTTTGCATTCTGGGATGGGGCTATGGTTTTGCTCCATAGCAAAGGCTTGGCGCACTGACGATGTCTCTAGATGGCGAACATTGCCAGCGCGCTCAGTGCGGCCGTCTCAGCGCGCAATGTCCTTGGCCCTAAGGATGCAGCGGCAAACCCAGCGAGCAGCGCGTGTTCTTCTTCCGCGCCAGACAACCCACCTTCTGGCCCTGACAAGAAAAAGACGGACGGTTTCGACATGGATACTTCAGCGTGCGCGCTCGCGATTTTCCGCAAAGGCGTACTACCATCCCGCAGTGAAAGAACCCAATGCGATGTGAGAGCAGGGCCCACTGTTTCCATGCCTCGGATCCACGCGGGCAACGTAGTCACGGGATGAATGATGGGAACCATATTGCCGCCACACTGCTCGCACGCTGCAATAGCGACGCTCTGCCAGTGCTGGGTCTTCTTATCCGCGCGGTCCCCGGTTAAACGCACCACACTGCGCTCTGTCATGAGCGGCTGAATACTGGCTACCCCTAGCTCGGTGGCCTTCTCCACGAGCCAATCCATTCGCTCATTGGCGGGCATACCAACCAACAGATGAACATCAACAAAGGGTTGCCGTTCAATAGCCATGTGGGACCCTACTTGTACCTCAACATGGCTACGCCCCATCTCGGTAATGCGAGCGGAGTACTCCCCGCCTTCTACGCCCACTTGGTCCCATCCTGGTCCCGCATTGAACAGCTGAATCATGTCACCCGGTTGTAGCCGAAGTACTTGCACATGGCGAGCTGGGCCCGGGGGAAGGTGCAACATCAACCCAGGGCTCAACTGAGTGGGACAAAAAAAACGTGGCATAGACGGTAAAGAGTGGATTGCAACAAGTGAAACGGGGCGTCCTAGCTGGGCCGCGGTCACACACGCCCGAAGGCGTAGCCGCTGGGAACCTCGATCCCTTCCACACGCTCGATCAGCCTTAGCAGTGGGCCTAGCTCTCGATAGCGTGCGCAGGTCGCGCGCATGTACGCGATGAAGCGCGGGGTATCTGCCAAATACTTGGCCTTTCCGTCACGCAAAGTCAGTCTCGCAAACAAGCCAGTGATTTTCAAGTGGCGTTGAAGCCCCATCCACTCGACGCCGCGATAGAACTCACCGAAGTCGTCCCCCACAGGCAAGCCCGCTTTGCGCGCCTTTTCCCAGTAGCGCACGGTTACATCAATGCAAAAACTTTCATCCCAGGACAAAAAGGCATCGCGCAAAAGGCTTGCAATGTCATAGGTGATGGGTCCGTAGACCGCATCTTGAAAGTCCAGCAATCCCAAGCCCAGTGGTCCTCTTGTGGAAGCTAAAGGACTGGCATGTCCAGGAACCATGAGATTGCGAGGCATGAAATCACGGTGCATAAACACACTCGGCCAAGCCAAAGTGTTTGCTTGTATGTGTTGGAAGGCGTCATCTAGCGTCTTGCGCATGCTCTTGTCGATGTCGCACTTGCGGTATTCCCCGATATACCACTGTGGAAACAGTTCGAGCTCACGCCGGACGAAGGCCTCGTCATACACAGGAAGGACGCCTGGAACAGAAGCCAATTGCCATCGAATCAGCATGTCCACGGCCTCCAAGTAGCCGTCAAGAGAAGGGGTGGCGCTGTTTTCCATGCTCTGGGCGAAGGTCTGTGCTCCGAGATCGGACAGCAACATGAAGCCGTCCAACTCGTCCCATGCAAGAATCTCAGGCACCTTAACCAACGCCCCTTGCAAAAGTTTTGCGACCTTGACAAAGGCATGGCAGTTTTCCTTGTCTGGGGGCGCATCCATAATCACGAAGCTGGTAGTTGGGCTAGTGACTCGCAGGTAACGGCGGAAACTTGCATCCGCAGACGCCAGGTGCAAGGTCTCTTCGGCCAGTTGGTATTGCGTTTTTACGCTAGCGAACCAGGCCGAAAAGGCCTGTTGCCGCTCCGGGGAGCTCCATTCAATCCCTGGGCGTAACTGGTAACTGCTGTCGGACGATTGAAGCGGTGTGGATGTCATCTTGGTTGAGCTCATGGATAATCCATTCTACAAACGCCAACTGCCTCCTTGCACAATGGCATCAATGGCTTTGGCCAGCGCTTCCAATATCGAACACTTTGCCCCTCTACAGCTGACCTGCATGCGACCCCATCCGCGCCGATTGAAACCCAGCAGGCAAGCCACTGCCCACCCCCTATCCCGCGTAGCCATTGTGGTTTTCCTGTATTGCAGCCATTTGGGTGCGCAAGCACAGGAGGCGAGGGAAGGTGTTCCAACTGCTGAAGATGCAATTGGCCTAAAAGCCAGTAGCCTCATGGAAGAGGGCATTTCCGTCAAGCAAAAGCAGGGTGCGCCCACATTTTTGATCGGTGATCGCATCTCGGGGCATCCCGACTTGGAGACCGTGATTGAAGGCGATGCAGTCTTTCGTAAAGCGGGTACGGTGATTCATGCGGACCGCCTTGAATACGACCAATCTACGGATATCGCCAAAGCTGAAGGAAAGGTTCGCGTGAACCGGGGGGGCAATGTCTATGAAGGCACACACCTTGAACTCAAAGTGGAGGCATTTGAAGGCACATTTGAAAACCCGGTGTATCAGTTCCTGCAAAACGACGCCCATGGCCAAGCGAGCAAAGCGACGTTCTTGGACGAAAGCCACACGGTAGTCTCTGCCGCGACCTACACCACATGCCGCCGCATTCCCGGCCCAGACTGGATGCCCGCTTGGGTACTTCGAGCCACCACGATCAGCATCGACAATGATGAAGACATCGGCATCGCACAGGGTGCGGTCCTTGACTTCCAAGGCGTGCCCATCTTGCCGATTCCCGCATTGAGTTTTCCTTTGAGCGACAAGCGCAAGTCGGGATTTTTGCCTCCCACACTGGCACTGGACATTGGAGCAACCTCCGCGAATGGTACGGAACTGGCCGTCCCTTACTACTGGAGCATTGCGCCCAACCGTGACGCGACCATTACCCCCAACCTCATGACCAAACGGGGCGTAGATTTGGGCGCAGAGTTTCGTTACTTAGAGTCCACCTACTCAGGTACTGTGCGTGGCAATTACATGCCCTCCGACACGCTGCGCAATGCGGACCGATGGGGTTTGAATGTGAACCACACTGCGTCGATACAAACGGACCTTGCATACGCCGCAAACCTTGGGCTGACGGTGGATGTCAACCGGGTCAGCGATGACAACTATTGGCGTGACTTTACGAGGGCAAGTGGAGTGTTCACCCAAAGGTTGCTTCCCAGCACGGTATCCACCACGTGGAGTTCGGGTGGTTTTAGCAACACCATTCAAGTCCAAAAATGGCAAACGCTCCAAGATGTGACCGCGCCCATTACGCCACCGTATGACCGGGTTCCGCAGCTCAATACACGCTTTAGCAAGGCGAATGTGAATGGGTTTGACTGGTCAGTGGAGGGGGACTACACCCAATTCGATGCCGACCGAACGCGAACGCTGCAGCCCAACACACAGCGTTTGTATACGCTCGTTCAGTTGAGTAGGCCTTGGCTTGCTCCGGCCGGCTTCTTTGTCCCCAAAGTGCAGCTGCACGCTGCCAACTACCAGTTCGATGCGCCGACCAAAACCGGGGCCATTTACGAAAGCAGCGTAGTCCCCACATTCAGTCTAGATACTGGCTTGGTGTTCGAACGCGAAACGGCAGTGTGGGGACGCGGCTTTACGCAAACCTTGGAGCCACGCGCGTTCTATGTGAACACCCCGTATCGCAACCAAAGCATGTTGCCCAACTACGATACCGCTGCCAATGACTTCAACTTCGCTAGCATCTACACAGAAAATGCGTTTGTAGGGCACGACAAAATATCCGACAACAACATGCTCACCCTTGGCCTCACGACGCGTTTTCTAGATTCGGACACTGGGGCACAGATATCGAGGTTCTTGGTCGCGCAGCGCCTGAGGTTTGACGAGCAAAAGGTCACCCTCAACCCGTCGTCTGCGCCGGCCGCAGCAGGTCAAAGTGACATCTTGCTAGGTGCTTCGGTCAACGTGGCAGACCGCTGGGCTGTCGACTCCACCGTGCAATACAACCCCCTAACCGACCAATCTGCACGCTCAACTTTGGGCACACGTTACAGCCCTAGCGACTACCGCGTGGTGAACTTCGCTTACCGATTTCAGCGCCAAGTCAGCGAGCAAGTTGCTGTCAGCTGGCAATGGCCACTCAATGATCTGTGGGGAGACCAAGGGCGTGACATGGGGCCTGGGCGTGGTCAAGGCGAAGGACGCTACTATGGCGTGGGACGCATGGACTACAGCTTAGATGAGCGTCGGCTCGTCAACACCGTCTTGGGCGTCGAGTACGATGCCGGGTGTTGGCTGGGACGGGTGGTGCTGGAGCGCGTACAGACCAGCACTGAAACCGCATCACAAAGATTGATGTTCCAACTCGAGTTTGTGGGATTCACTAAACTTGGCATTAGCCCTCAGCGCGCTCTTAGCTCCAATATCTCACGCTACAAAAACCTGCGCGAAGCGGGCACATCTAACAGCCGTTTTAGCACGTACGATTGAATTCAAATGACACAGTCACTTAGAAGCCGGGCCCTTGCCCTCGCCTTTTCCGTTGCCCTGCTGGCTCCGGTCGCCATGGCTCAAACAGCCCCAACGGGTGATTTCATCGTAGCCCTGGTGAATTCGGAACCCATTACCAATGCCGAACTGCGGGCTGAAGTGCAGCGCGTCACCGAGCAATTGCGAGCTCAAAGGCAGGCCTTGCCGCCGCCCACGGAGCTCAACGCCTTGGTACTCGAGAGGCTTGTCAATGACCGTGCTCAGCTGCAATTGGCCCGAGAAACGGGTATTCGAGTAGACGCAGGTGCAGTTGACAACGCCGAGCAAGCTGTGGCGCGCCAGTACCAAATTAGTCTAGATGAGCTGCACAAGCGCTTGGCAAAAGAAGGGCTCAGTGTTGCCGCCTTTCGCGAGCAACTCCGCAACCAACAAACGCTGACCCGCCTCCATGAGCGTGATGTGGAGCGACGTATTGTGGTCACAGAGCAAGATATCGACCAATATTTGGCAGACCCCAAGAATGCCAACACGGATCCATTGGCCATAGAAATCAATCTAGCCCAAATCCTGATTGCGGTGCCAGAGAAAGCCTCGCCCGAACGTGTGGCTGCGCTGGGACAGGTGGCCCAAAAAACGTTGGACAGGCTGCTTAGTGGGGAAGACTTTGTGAAGCTCATGCAAGAAGTCTCCGCAGGCGATGCCAAAAATGGCGGCCAGTTGGGTCTGCGTCGTTCAGACCGTTATCCACAGTCCTTTGTGGCGGCTACTCAGAAATTGCCGGTCGGTGGCTATTCCGAGATCATCCGCAGTGCCGCTGGTTTTCACATATTGCAGCTGGTGGAACGACGGATACCGACTGCCTCGGAGCAAACCATGGTCGTGACCCGAGCCTCGCATATTCTGTTGCGACCCACACCGCAGGAGCCAGAGGCTGCTGCGGTGAGCAAACTCAAAGACTTCAAGCGACGCATTGTTGCTGGGAGTGTCACGTTTGCATCCTTGGCCCGTGAGTATTCCCAAGACGCAAGTGCAGCTGCGGGGGGCGACTTAGGCTGGGCTAATCCCGGCATGTTTGTGCCCGAATTTGAAGACGCCATGAATCGCTTGGCGGAGGACGACATCAGCGAGCCCGTGGTGTCGCGTTTCGGCGTGCACTTGATCAAAGTCACAGAGCGGCGCCGTGTGGCCTTGAGCCCCAAAGAAGTGCGTGATTCCGTGCGCAACCAGCTGAAGGGCATGCGCTATGACGACGCTTTTGTGAACTGGGCCCGAGACGTGCGCTCCCGCGCGTTTGTTGAGTTGCGTGACGCACCCCAATAAACCAACGACCGCCCCATGAAACACATTGCCCGCAAACGGTTTGGCCAACACTTCTTGTCGGACGGCGGCATCATTGACGCCATTGTTGACGCTATCGCACCGCAGCCCAGCGACAGCATGGTGGAAATTGGCCCAGGTTTGGCCGCCTTGACCCAACCACTGGTGGAACGTTTAGGGCACCTCCATGTGATTGAGCTGGACCGTGATCTGGCGCAACGTTTGCGCAGCCACTCTCAGCTGACAGTCATTGAGTCCGACGTCCTACGGGTGGATTTTTCTCAGATACCTGTTAAAGCGGGCAAGCTGCGGGTTGTGGGCAATTTGCCTTACAACATCTCGACACCGATTTTGTTTCACTTGCTGGACTACGTGCACATCGTGCAAGACCAACACTTCATGCTGCAGAAAGAAGTGATTGACCGCATGGTGGCACTGCCGGACAGTGCGGACTTCAGTCGCCTAAGCGTGATGCTGCAGTGGCGCTATGCCATGGACAATGTGCTTTTCGTGCCGCCGGAGAGCTTTGACCCACCACCCCGGGTGGACAGCGCTGTGGTGCGTATGGTGCCCTTGGCGCAGCCGCCCGCCATTGACGTGCGCTTGTTCAGCGAAATGGTGCAAGTGGCGTTTAGCCAGCGCAGAAAGCTGTTACGTCACACGCTAGGGCATTGGTTGGAGACAAAGGGCTTCAGTGGAACCTTCGATTTGCAGCGGCGCGCCCAAGAAGTTCCGGTGCAGGCTTATGTGGACTTGGTCCAACAGATTCAGCCCCTCGCCTAGAGCAAAGACCTTAATTCAGCACGGTCGCACGCAATAGCGTGTGCCCTGCGACGCAATGGTCACCACCGCCGCTTACACTGCGCGATATTCCAACTTTGGGGCGGGTCAGCTATGCAGCATGTAGTGTTCAATCAAAAAGGCGGCGTGGGCAAGTCCACCATCACGTGCAACTTGGCCGCTATCAGCGCCAGTCAAGGGCTGCGCACTTTGGTCATTGATCTGGACTCGCAAGGCAACTCCAGTCGCTACCTCTTGGGGGCCGAAGCTCCCGCTGACTTGCCCAATGTGGCTGAGTTTTTCGAGCAAAGCCTGAAATTCACCATTCGCGACAAAGCCGCCGCTGAGTACATCGTGCACACCCGGTGGGAGGGCTTGGACCTGATGCCTTCTAGCCCCACTTTGGATGAGTTGCATGGCAAGTTGGAGTCACGCCACAAGATCTACAAACTGCGTGATGCCCTCGAAGTGCTGGCCAAAGACTACGACCAGATCTACATTGATACCCCGCCCGCTTTGAACTTTTACACCCGCTGCGCCTTAATTGCGGCACAGGGGTGCCTGATTCCGTTTGACTGCGATGATTTTTCGCGCCGTGCGCTCTATACCTTGCTCGACAACGTGGAGGAAATCAAGGCGGATCACAACGCGCATTTGCATGTGGAAGGCATCATCGTCAACCAGTTCCAGCCGCGCGCCAATTTGCCCCAGCGCATGGTTCAAGAGCTCATCGACGAAGGACGTCCGGTGTTGCAACCCTACCTCAGCGCGTCAGTCAAAATTCGCGAGTCGCATGAGGCTGCGACCCCCATGATCTTCTTAGAGCCAAAGCACAAGTTGACCTTGGAATTCGTTGCGTTGCATGATGCCTTGATTGCCAAAGCTGGTAAGAAGAAAAAAACCAAGTAAAACTAGCTGGACTGCCCATGTGATATGCGCAGTCCGCTATTGAAACCGTAGCATTCTTAGCCGCGTCTGCGGCACTGGCCACACGCACTATGACCCAAGGCAGCAGCTCAATGCACAGTTTGTACCCGCCCATTGAACCCTACCGAAGTGGGTACTTGCCGGTAGACGATGTTCACACCCTCTACTGGGAGGAGTGTGGCAATCCCCAAGGTGTACCAGTGTTGTTTCTGCATGGGGGACCGGGGGCTGGCCTTTCACCTACCCATCGCCAGTTTTTTGACCCTTCGTACTACCGCATTGTGCTGTTTGACCAGCGTGGTGCGGGTCGGTCCACACCTTTGGGGTGTTGGGAGGACAACACCACCCAACTCTTGATCCAAGACATTGAGCAGATTCGATTGTTGATGGGCTTAGAGCAATGGTTGGTGTTTGGGGGGTCGTGGGGCTCCACCTTGGCACTGGCTTATGGGCAAGCCCACCCAGAGCGTTGCACAGGGTTCATCTTGCGGGGCGTGTTTCTGTGCACCCAAACTGAAATCACATGGTTTATGGAGGGCATGGGCCAGTTTTTCCCGGAGGCCCGGGCCCCCTTTGTGGACCACATCCCTCTTGAAGAGCGCGGAGATCTATTGGCCGCCTATTGCACGCGGCTGTTTGGTGACGACGCGCAGGCCAGTCTAGAGGCGGCCCGCATTTGGAGCCGCTATGAGGGCAGTTGCCTGCACCTCTTACCCCATCCGGAGGTGGCCGACACCTTTGGCACCGATGCGGTGGCCTTGGGAGTGGGGCGTCTAGAGGCGCATTACTTTCGGAACCGTGGTTTCTTGGCGGAAGACCAACTCATTCGCCAGATGGGCCGCATTAGCCACTTGCCCGCCATCGTGGTGCAAGGGCGATACGACGTGGTCTGCCCACCGCAGGCCGCATGGCGTTTGCACCAGGCGTGGCCAGGATCGCGCTTGGACATCGTAGAAGACGCAGGGCATGCCGCCTTGGAACCGGGTACGGCAAGCGCCTTGCTTGCGGCCACGGAGCAGTTCAAACAGGTCCTTACTCCCTAGGCGCAGCCGTAAGGGCGCTAGGATCTGCTGGGCTCAACGCGGTAGGCGTAGTTGCCGTGCAATAAACCAGACACCGCCGATGGCAATGCACACAAAGCTAACAAAGGACCAGTTGGCAATGGTCCCGCCAAGAAAGGTCCAGTCCACCTTGCTGCAGTCCCCGCTGCCCTTGAACACCATGGGGATGATGCGTTGCAGCGGGAAGTTTTCAATCATTCCGTACAGATCGCGCCCACAGGACACAATCTCTGGCGGGTACCACTGCAGCCAGCTTTGACGGGCGGCTACAAACGCCCCACCCAAGGCCACCAACACGGTCAGGGCGCTGCCGCCTACCCGCAAGCCTTTTGAGCCGGTAAGCGCTGTCAATCCAGCGAGTACAGCGACCGAAAGAAGCGCGTAGCGCTGCACGATGCACATGGGGCAAGGCTCCAGGCCCACCACATGTTGCAAATACAAGCCAAACAACAGCAGCGCCACGCAAAGGGCACTCACAAGCGCCAGTGTGCGGCGTGGGTGAAAGTCAAGTTGGCTGTTCAGAAAAGGGATCAGCATGAAAGGTTCCGAGGTAAGAGGGAGAGGCGATTGTCAGCCTTGTTGGAGTAGAAAACCCGGGAAAGTTCCCGAAAGCTGCCTTTACACCCCTCCGCCATAGGGCGGTTGTACTGTGTCGGGCCCTGTGTTGGGGGGAGTCGGCTGCCCCTCACGGGCAATGTGGCTGGCCAAGAAATCCAGAAATGTGCGCACGGTGGGGACCATCCCCCTGCGCGACGGAAAGACCGCATGGAACAGCCCAGGGCGCGGAGCCCAACCGGGCAGTGCCTCTTGCAATTGGCCTTGCGCCAACTCTTGGGTGCACATGTAGTCGGGCATAAAGCACATGCCAAGGCCTTGCAAAACCGCAAGCTTGAGCGTGTGCAGATCATCCGCAATGTAGCGGGGGTAGTGCACAAACTCATGGGTAGCACCGCCCGGGCCGATCAGATGCCACGTCATGCGCCCGTCCGAGGCGGACATGCTGATGGTGTCCAGAGTTTGCAAACTGGCAAGGTCTGTCGGCTGCCCTTGTCGCTCGATTTGTTGGGGGCTGCACACCAGCAGCGTTTTGCTCTGTCCGAAACTCTTGATGACCAAGCTGCCGCTGTCATCCAGGGTGGGGCGCACACGCAAAGCCACGTCAAAGCCCTCTTCCACAAGGTCCACCGCGCGGTTGCTTACCCGCATATCAACTTTGACCAAGGGATAGCGCGCCATGTAGGCAGGCAAAAGCACGCCCAGTGTGGATTGGGCCAGCGTCACCGGGCAAGCAATGCGCAGCAGGCCTCGGGGCTCGGTTTGTGCTTCGGCGACCGCTTGCTCTGCGGCGGCGGCTTCATCGCGCATCGCCACACAGTGCCGGTGGTAAACCTCTCCGACTTGGGTCAAGGACAGTTTGCGGGTGGTGCGTTGCAATAGGCGCAGCCCCAAGCGCGCCTCGAGTTCAGCAACCCGGCGCGATAGCTTGGACTTTGGCACGCCCAAAGCCCGTCCCGCTGCGGCAAAGCCACCCCGCTCGACCACTTCGGCAAAGTACAGCATGTCGTTCAAATCTTGCATACGACGTCCTCTCTGCGCAATGATTCACGGGACTATTGTCCCATAGGTAGGACGATGAAGTGCAAATACGCCCACTTATCAGAGTATTGGCTAGCTGGAACAATCCATTCACCGCCAAGCATGGCGCTTTAACGACATTGAATAGGACGAACACCATGAAACTACTGCGCATTGATTCCAGCATCTTGGGCCAATACTCCACCACCCGCCAATTGACCGCTGACATCAGCGCCCAATGGCAAGCCAGTCATCCCGGGACCACGATCGAGGATCTGGACCTCGCCGTGGACACGCCTAGCCATTTGTCCGCCGACGCCTTGGCGTCGCGGCAAGGCATCGCGGACGCCGCCATGACCGAGGCGCAGCGCGCGGAATCCGTGGTGAGCGAACGTCTGGTGCAACAGTTTTTGGAGGCGGATGTGGTGGTCATCGGTGCTCCGTTGTACAACTTCTCCGTGCCCAGCCAGCTCAAGGCCTGGATTGACCGTGTAGCCCAAGCGGGTCGCACCTTCAAGTACACCGACAAAGGCCCTGTAGGACTTGCGGGCGGCAAGACCGTGATCGTTGCGTCGGGCCGTGGTGGTGTGTATTCCACGACGGAAGGCGCGCGCGCTATGGAACACCAAGAGAGCTACTTGGCCGTAGTCATGGGCTTTTTGGGCATCACCGATGTGCGTTTTGTGCGCGCTGAAGGCCTGGCCATGGGGGATGCCAGTAAGGCGCAAGCACTGGCCAGCGCTGCGCTTGAAATCAAAGCGGTGACGGCCGTAGCCGCCAACCAAAACGTGTTGAGCCAAGCGGCCTAAGGCGTGCGAGAGTCGGCGTCACTGGCACTGCAGCACGGCACTTACCTGGGCCGGTGTGGGCAGTGGCGCAACAGCCCCAAAGCCCTGCACGGCCAGCGAGGCGGCGGCGTTGGCGTACCGTGTGGCGTCCACCAGGCTGTCACCTTGCGTGATGCGGGCCAGCAAATTGCCGCAAAAACAGTCGCCCGCACCCGTGGCATCTACCGCGGCCACGCGCCTGCCTGGTACATGCACTCGGTGCAGGCCATCACTGACCAAAGCACCATCAGCGCCCAGCTTGAGCACCACCTGCCGGGCTCCTAGATCGTGGCTCCATTGCACGATAGCCTCAGGATTTTGCATGCCCGTCAGGGTCTGGATGTCTTCCAAACTGGGCAAAAACACATCGCACAAGCCCATCGCCTCTGTCAGGCAGGAGCGTGCGTCTTCCACACTCCACAGCTTCAGACGCAGGTTGGAGTCTAGGCTGACCTGTGTTGCATGGCTTTTGGCAGAGCGCATGGCTGCCAAAACCGTATCGCGCGCACCGTGAGAAATGGCCAAAGAAATACCCGAGACGTGCAGCACTTTGGCTTGCGCAATCCGGCTTTGCACCGTGGGGCTTGCCAACCACTGCGCGTCCATGCGGCTGGCGGCAGACCCCGCCCGCAAGTAGCTGAACGCATGCCCCTGGGGGGTATGGGTCACGAAGTACACCCCGGTGTGGGCATGGATGTCGCGCCCTATCGCACCCGTGTCTACCCGCTCGGTACGCCACAAGTCCATCAGTGCATCGCCAAAGGCATCGTGGCCTAGGCGGCTCAGGTACGCGGTAGTCGCACCCGCCCGCGAGGCTGCGATGACCGCATTGCTGGTGTCGCCACCAAAGCCTTGGAGGTAGTGCGGCTCGTGGGGACGTGTCTGGTTGAACTCGACCATGGCTTCTCCCATGGCAACCACATCGAAGGGTTTTGTGGGCAGGTGGACAGACGGCATACGCGGTTTAGCGGGGTTTGTAGGCGGTCACGTCGATCTCCACCTTGGCATCGACCATCAAACGTGACTCCACAGTAGACCGCGCTGGGCGATGGTCGCCAAAGCACTCCATGTAGACCCGGTTAAAGCTACCAAAGTCACGCGCGTCGTCTAGCCACACACTCACTTTGGCCACATCGGCCAAGGTGCAATCGGCCAGGGCCAGGGCCTGTTCTAGGCGTTTGAACACCTGGCGGGTTTGCGCCTCGATGCCGCCCACAATGACCTGTCCTTGCTCGTCTGTAGGGACCTGCCCCGACACAAACACAAAGTCACCCGCTCGCACGGCGGGAGACAGGGGACGGGCTTGGCGGTCCGACGCTAGCGGCGACTGGCCTAGCAATTCAATCTTCGACATACAAACTCCTTTTGTAATGAATTTACAGAAAATAAGGGAAAATTGGTTTGACTTTTGTATTTTGCTAAATTAGCATTCAATTTCTGTAATGTTATTACTTTTGGAGACGGCATGCAAACAAATACAACACGCGTCACGCGCCATAGTTCGCAGGTTCCCGCTATGCTGCGGCGCCGCTGGTTCGCGGCACTGGCACTGATGGGTGCCATGACAGTAGTAGGCGCACCTGCCTCAGCGGCTCCCGCCAAAGGTGGGGCAGCCAACCTCGCCATGGTGGGTGAGCCACAGGGATTAGACCCGATGACCAGTACCGCAGACTTGGTCGGCACCATCATGCAGCACGTGTATGAGCCTCTGTATACCTTTGATGCCAATTGGAATATTGCGCCCATGCTGGCTGAAAGCATGCCAACGGTTGCTAAAGATGGTTTGACGTACACCATCCAGCTGCGCAAAGGGGTCAAGCTGCACAATGGCCGTGACTTGAATGCCGATGACGTGGTCGCCTCGCTCAAACGCTGGATGGACGTGTCCCCACGGGGCAAGGCCGTTGCCAAAGTGGTGGCCGCGCTAAATGCCAAAACAGCCCACAGCGTGGAGCTGGTACTCAATGCACCGTATGCCCCCTTGCTCGCACAGCTTGCCTTGCCCAGTGGCATGGCCGCCATCATGGCCAAAGAAAGCATTGCCCCGCAAATCACCGACTTTGTTGGCACAGGGCCCTACAAGTTCAAAGAGCGTCGCCCCGATCAATTCACGGTACTTGTTCGCCACGATGCATACACTGCGCGCAAGGAAGCGCCTAGCGGCTATGCGGGACGCCGTGAGGCCTTGTTGGACGAGCTGCGTTTCGTGCCAGTGCCCAACGCCAATACCCGGGTGGAAGGCGCGTTGTCGGGTCAATTTCAGTATGCAGATCTGCTTCCTGTAGAAGCAACGAGCCGAATTGAGAAGGCCGGTTCAGCGGTTGTGCCTATCGTGACCAAGAACTTCGGATTCCCTTACGTGGTGTTTAACACCAAAGAAGGCGTTCTGAATACACAGCCTATGCGCCGGGCGGTACAAACCGCAGTCGGCCAAGGGGAAATGATGGCAGCGGCGTTTGGCGACAACCGTTTCTTTGTGGTTGAGCCCAACTTCTTCCCTAAGGGCACACCCTATTACTCAGCGGCCGGCAGTGCGGTCTACAACGAGCGCAATCCTGCGGTCGCCAAAGAGCAAGCGGCAAAAGCGGGTTACACCGGCCAACCGATTCGCATCATGGCGAGCCGGCAGTATGAGTTCCACTACAACATGGCCTTGGTGATGGCTGAGCAGTTGAAAAAAGCGGGCTTTAAAACCGAGCTGCAAGTGGTGGACTGGGCTACCTTGGTGCAGCGCCGAGGTGACTCCAAACTGTGGGATGTGTACTTTACGCACTCCGGCCTGTTGCCTGAGCCGATGCTGTCGCCACCCCAGTTGGGTGACGGAGCCCCCGGCTGGTGGGACACCCCGGCCAAAAAGGCCACGCTGAGCGCATTCAACCAAGAGACCAATTTGGCCAAGCGTGGACCCTTGTGGGGCGCGGTGCAGCAAACGGTGTACGACGAAGTGCCTTTCATTGAGGTGGGCAAGTTCAACGCACTGTCCGCGCGCTCTGCCAAGTTGGAAGGCTACATCCCTTCCGTCTGGCCCTTCTTTTGGAACACGGGGCTAGCCAAGTAAACACGCACCGTACCTCACTATGCGTTTCTTGTTGAATCGATTGGCTGGCGCCGCTGTGGTGCTAGCCCTCGTTGCAGTGCTGGTGTTTTTGCTCACCCGACTGGCGTCGGGTGATCCCATGGCACTCATGCTGGGTGACCAGGCCACTGTCGAAGACATTGCCAAAGCCCGCACCCAGTATGGCTTGGACAAGCCCCTGCCAACGCAGTTTGTGCTGTGGGTGGGGGAACTGTTGCAAGGCAACCTAGGGCAATCCATATTCCTGCAGCGGCCAGTGGCCCAGGCCTTGTTGGAACGTGCAGAACCTACGCTATTTCTTGCCTTGTTTGCGGTGAGCATTGCCGCGGCTATTGGTGTGCCCTGCGGTATGGCTGCCGCAATTTGGCGTGGCAGTGTGGCTGACCAAGCCCTGAGTGGCTTAGCCATGTTGGGTGCCAGTATTCCCAGCTTTTGGATGGGGCTATTGCTGATTCAGTGGTTTGCCGTGCACTTGGGCTGGTTCCCCGCGTCAGGCTACGGTGACCCAGGCATGGCGCTGGGGCAGCGGCTTTATCACTTGGCATTGCCTGCCTTGGTGTTGGGTGTGCTGAACTCTGCCTTGGTCATTCGCTTCACGCGCGCATCCATGCTCGACATCTTGGGTGAGGACTACGTGCGCACGGCCCGCGCCAAAGGCTTGTCGGAGTCGGTGGTCATGGTGCACCACGTCTTGCGCAATGCGCTCGTGCCCATCATCACGGTGCTTGGCCTGACCATGGCGCTGATGATTGGCGGTACGGTCGTGACGGAGACCGTGTTCAACCTTCCGGGGGTGGGCAATCTCGTCGTGCGCGCAGTGCTGCGAAGGGACTACCCGGTGATTCAGGGAACCTTGTTGGTCATTGCCGCTATCTATGTAGGAATCAATTTGGTGATTGACTTGCTGTACACCGTGGTAGACCCACGCATTCGTCTGGGAGGCGCGTAATGACGGTCTCCGCTTGGGCGCACCACCGCTGGCCGGATGCCATGCGTCAAATGTCTCGATTGTTTGCCCGCAAAATCGTACTCCTTGCCGCGTTGGTACTGGGTGCAGTGTTGGCAGTCGCTATCGTGTTACCCATGGTGTCGGATGCAGACCCCAATGCCATTGCGGTGACCGAGCGCTTGATGCCACCGTCCCTCGCGCACTGGGCGGGCACCGATGAGTTGGGCCGCGATGTGGCACTGCGCATCGTGCATGGCGCACGCTACTCACTCATGATTGGTGCCATTACTGCAGCCGGTGCCGTGGTGTTGGGGGCACTCTTGGGCATATTGGCGGGCTTTTTCCAAAGACTGGATGCCCCACTGATGCGCTTGGTCGACGCCATGATGTCATTCCCTGACATCTTGCTGGGCATCGCCCTAGTTTCTATTCTGGGTGTCTCGCTATGGAACGTGATGCTAGCCCTGGTCATTGTGTACACGCCGCGCGTAGCGCGGGTGGTGCGTGCTGCAACCCTGGTGCTGCGTGAGCTGCTGTTTGTAGACGCGGCGCGCGCCCTAGGTGTGCGCACCCACCGCATTTTGTGGGCACATGTGTTGCCGAACCTGATGTCTCCGGTGTTGGTGCAGCTGACATTCATCTTTGCCTACGCCATATTGGCAGAAGCAGGGCTGTCTTTCTTGGGCGTTGGGGTTCCACCTGACATTCCAACCTGGGGCACCATGATTGCTGGAAGCTTGGAGTACTCTGACAAAGCGATTTGGACCTTGCTTTTCCCGGGGCTGGCCATTGTGTTGACCGCAGTGTCTTTGCAAATGCTGGGTGACGGCGTGCGTGACATGTTAGACCCCAAACTTAAGAAAGCCGTATGAGCACCGTTGTCACACCCAGCGCACGTTTAGAAGTGCGTGGCTTGTCCACTTCTTTTGCCACAGACGCAGGCCGCGTGCAAAGCGTGGCCGATGTCTCCTTCTCCATTGCGCCAGGCCAAACGCTGGCACTAGTGGGAGAGTCTGGTTCAGGCAAGTCGGTGACCAGCTTGTCCTTGATGGGCTTGCATGCCAAAACATCCCAGGCGCAGATGCAAGGCGAAGCATGGTTTGTGCGCCGCGATGGTGGCAAGGTCAATCTGATCGGATTGGCAGAGCCTGAGCTGCGGGCATTGCGCGGCAATCAGATGGCCATGATCTTCCAAGAGCCCATGACCAGCTTGAATCCTGTGCTAACCATAGGCTCCCAGATCGCCGAGTCTGCGCGCCTGCATTTGAAGCTAGATGCCAAAGCCGCGTCTGCCCATGCCTTGCGCATGCTGGAGTTGGTCGAAATACCTGCCGCAGCCCGCAGGTTGCATGAGTACCCTCACCAGTTGTCGGGCGGTATGCGCCAGCGCGTGATGATCGCGCTGGCCATGGCCTGCAACCCGAGTCTGCTGATTGCGGATGAGCCCACCACCGCTTTAGACGTGACGATTCAGGCGCAGATCTTGGCGCTCATGGGGCGGCTGCAAAAGGAAACGGGGATGAGCTTGCTGTTTATCACGCACAACTTGGGCGTGGTTGCGCAATACGCAGACGCAGTCGCGGTGATGTACGCCGGGCGCATTGTGGAGTCCGCGCCAGTGCACGACTTGTTTGCCAGCCCCGAGCACCCCTACACCCGTGGCCTCTTGGCGTGCCTGCCGGGCGTTGCACGTCAGAAAGCCGCATTGTCCAGTGCAGCCTTGGAGCCAGTGGGGACTTCCGCGCCTAAGCGGCCACGCTTGGTGGCGATTGCGGGCCAGGTATCCAGTCCCTTCGCGCAACCTCCTGGCTGTGCCTTTGCTCCCCGATGCCCGCAGCGCACCGAGGCGTGCGAGATACAAATGCCCACCTTGCTTCCATGGGGGGCAGACCGCATGGTGCGCTGCCCAGTGACTGCGGCCACAGTGCGTAGCAGCCAGGTGCAGCGCACTGCAGAAGGAGTGCCAGCATGAGCACGCATGACAACTTAATCGACATCCACCAGCTCAGCAAGCACTTTGGCACTGGTCCGCACCCAGTGCGCGCGGTCAACGATGTGAGCTTTGCCATTCGGCGTGGCGAAACACTGGGGCTGGTGGGCGAGTCGGGTTCGGGCAAGAGCACCATTGGCCGTTTGCTAACCCGGCTGGTGGAGCCCACCTGTGGGCAGATGCACTACCGGGACAGCGCCACGGCGCCTGCGCCGGGGCTGGATTTGGCGGGGCTGTCGCAGGCCCAATACAGGCCGCTGCGGTCCAAGATCCAGATCATTTTTCAAGACCCATACGCCAGCCTGAACCCCCGGATGCGGATTCGCCAGGTGTTGGATGAGGCCTTAGACACCCATGGGTTGGCCAAGGGGCGTGAACGCCTGCCTCGCATCCATGCCCTCTTGGAGCAAGTGGGGCTGCGCCCGGAACACGCGCAGCGTTACCCGCATGAGTTTTCAGGCGGACAACGCCAGCGCATTGGCATTGCGCGGGCCTTGGCGGTAGAGCCCCGATTTATCGTTGCGGATGAGCCTTTGTCGGCCTTGGATGTGTCCATCCAAGCGCAAGTGGTCAATCTACTCGGCGACCTGAAGGAGCAACTGGGCCTCACTATCCTGTTCATCTCCCACGACTTAGATGTGGTCGAGTACATCTGCGATCGGGTGGTGGTGCTGTACTTGGGCCGGGTGATGGAGATCGCGCCTACGCATGCCTTGTATCGGGAGCCGCAACACCCCTATACCCAGGCGTTGCTCGCTGCTGCGCCAGTGCCAGACCCCAGCCAACGGCGTACCATTGAGTTGCTCAAGGGTGACCTGCCAAGCCCAGCGCATCCGCCCTCTGGCTGTGTGTTCAGGACCCGGTGTCCACACGCCATAGAGCCATGTGCAAGCCACGAAACTCCACTGCGTGCCATAGGCCCAGACCATTGGAGTGCGTGCTGGAGAACCGATATTCCTGTAAACCGATGAATCACACCTTTACCCTGTCCGCTGCTTGCAAAAGCTACCCCTACGGCGAGCCGCCTATTGCGTCGAACCAAGTGGCCGATAAAGGCTGGAACGTGCTTGCCAACGACCTTCCCATGCCTTTGGCCGTCATACGTCGCAGTGCTTTGGTGCACAACATCGCTTGGATGCAGGCTTTTGCGCAGCGCAAAGGGGTTGCCCTAGCTCCGCATGGCAAGACCACCATGTCCCCCGAGCTTTTTGCCATGCAGTTGGCGGCGGGTGCTTGGGGCTTGAGCTTTGCCACCGTGTTTCAAGCCAGCGTGGGCGTGGCCGCGGGTGCGCGCCGCATCGTCATTGCGAACCAAGTGGTCTGTGATGCAGATTTTTCATCCTTGGCGCGCTTGTTGGACGCGCACCCTGACTTGCGAGTCTGGTTCCTGGTGGACTCTCTAGCCCAACTGGACGTCATCCAAGACTGGTTTGCCCGGCAACCGCAGGCGAGACCTTTTGACGTACTGCTTGAAATGGGCATTGCAGGCCAGCGCACCGGGTGTCGCAGCTTTGAAGATGCGATGGCGCTGGCCCACGCAGTTACGCGCTGCGCGGCAACACGCCTAGGTGGCATAGAGTGTTACGAAGGCGGTGTGGCTACGTGCGACAGCGCCCAAGATGCACAGGCGGTGAGCGATTTGGTGCGCCGTGTGAACGATGTGGTACGCGCTTGTGATGCTGCGCAGATGTTTGTGGACGAGCAGATTGTGGTGAGCGCGGGAGGGTCGGCCGTGTTTGATTTGGTGCTGCCCATGCTCCGCGTGCAGGGGCTGGGCAAACCGTTATTCGGCGTCTTGCGTTCTGGCTGCTATGTGACCCATGACCATGGTAACTACGCCCGTTTTCTCACACAGCTCGAAAAGCGCGAAGGCTTGGCCAGTTCATTGCAAGCCGCCTTGGAGGTGTGGGCCATGGTGCAATCTGTGCCAGAGCCGGGACTGGCGCTGCTGACGTGTGGGCGTCGTGATGTGTCGTATGACTTGGAAATGCCCATTCCCCAGCGCTGGGTGCCGCGCGGCGGTGTGGCGCAGCGCGATCTCCCGCCAAGTTGGAAAATCAGTGCATTGAACGACCAGCACGCATACCTGCGGTTTGACCCATCTGCTGAGGCACCGCAGGTAGGTGACCGGGTAGCGCTAGGGATCTCGCACCCCTGCACTACGTTTGATAAATGGCGTTGGATTCCCGTAGTGGAAGACAACTGGGACATTAGTGGCGCGGTACACACCCAATTTTGAAAGCGGCTGCTGTGATCAATTCACCCCAAGGACTGTTGCGCCAATTGCGCGAGGCGCTACCTGGCTTGTCGTCTGCTCAGCAAAAAGTGGTCGAGGTCTTGCTGGCCGATCCGGCTGCTTCGGCCGCAGCCACTGTGGAACAGTTGGCTGCGACGGCGCAAGTCTCGATGCCGACGGTGGTTCGAACCTGCCGCAGTTTTGGCCACGACACGGTGCGCGACTTCATGCTCGCCTTGGCCCAGGACCTGGCGGTGTCGGGTTCACATTTGCACCGCAGTGTGGCGGATGGAGACACAGCGCAGCAAGTGACCAGCAAAATCGTGCAGGCTGCAGTGTCATCGCTCACAGAGCTGGGGCGTCGGATAGACACCGAGGCCATTGACCGTGTCGCCGCGCATTTGGCCAACGCGCAGCGCATTGACTGCTACTCTGTGGGCGCGGCCTCTACGTTCATGGCCAACGAGCTGCAAAGCCGCTTGTTCCGATTGGGGCGGCCTGCCCATGCCATTTTTGATGCCCACCAACAGTTGGTGTCTGCCAGCACCCTAGGACCGCAGGGCGTGGCCTTTGTCATTTCGCACGTGGGCAGCATGCCTTACACCTTGGAAGCGGCCAGGTTTGCGCGTTCGCAGGGCGCCACCGTCGTGGCACTGACGCAGCCTGGAACTCCTTTGGCCGAAATTGCCAACGTGGTGTTGTCTGTGACCGTGCCACCCGATGCCGTCATGCGGGTGGGTACAGAGGCCTATTTGGCACACCTGCTGGTGATTGAAATACTCATGGTGCGTCTTGCGCAACAGCTGGGTCCGCGCGTTGCCCATGGCTTGCAGCAGTTCAAGCAACTGCTGCAGACACACGGTTTCGACAGTGCGGAGTACGCTGGGTTTACCGAAGGTAAAAAGAACACGGCGGAAGGCGCAGAGCATGTGCCCCACGTACCCGGGCGCAGCGATGCGAAAGGTGCTTGATGGCTGGGGCGACTTTGTTGGTCAATGGCCGTGTGGTGGACGGTGACAACACCCCGGCATGGGTGGGCGATGTGCTGCTTGTGGGTGACCGCATTGCCGCTATGGGGCCTGTGGGTTCCATCGATATCGCTGCTTTTGTTGCGCCTGGCGCGCAGGTGGTGCATGTGGATTGCAGCGGAAAGATTGTGGCCCCCGGCTTTATCGACGTGCATACCCATGACGACGCCGTGGTGCTGGATATGCCAGACATGTTGCCTAAAGTTTCTCAGGGCATCACGACAGTGATTACAGGCAACTGCGGGATTTCGCTGGTGCCCATGGTAAGCCTTGAACCCATGGCGCCTTTGTCCTTGCTTGGCAAAAGCCAGTTTAAGTTTCAGGGCATTGCGCCCTATGCGGAGGCCTTGCGACGCGATCCGCCGGCTGTCAATGTGGCCGCGCTGGTTGGCCACACAACACTGCGCATGTGCCATATGGCGGGCTTGGACAGACCTGCTTCTCAAGACGAAATCACTGCCATGGGCCACGACTTGGCGCTGGCAATGCAAGACGGCGCGCTGGGCTTGTCCTCAGGCGTTTTTTACAAAGAAGCCTATGCCGCTGACGCGCAAGAGCTCACGGCTTTGGCCTGTGTCGCAGCTAGGGCTGGCGGCATCTACGCCACCCATATCCGAGACGAATTGGCGGGCATTCTGCCTGCGCTGCAAGAAGCTGCGACTACTGCCAAGCAAGCGGGGTTGCCCCTGGTGTTGTCGCACCACAAATGCGCTGGGCCTGCCAATTGGGGCAGAACCCGAGAGACACTGCCGTTTATTGAGGCCTTGGCTACGCAGCAAGACCTCGCGATGGATGTCTATCCGTACACCGCCGGCTCGACCGTGCTGCGCGAAGACTTGGTCGATGGGGTGATCGACATTTTGATCACCGGCAGCCAAACCCATCCAGAAATGACAGGCCGGTATCTGGCCGAGATTGCCGCACTGTGGGGCATAGGGCAAAAAGAAGCCTGTTTGCGCCTGATGCCGGGTGGTGCATGTTATTTTCAGATGCGGGAAGACGATGTAGAGCGTGTGATTGCGCATCCCTTGTCCATGATCGGGTCCGATGGACTTCCGCACGATGAACGCCCCCACCCACGCCTATGGGGCGCGTTTCCCCGGGTACTGGGGTCCTATTGGCGCGACAAGGGCATCTTGGCTTTGGAGCAGGCGATTCACAAGATGTCGGGGTTGTCAGCCAGGCGCTTCAGGCTGGGCCAGCGCGGCACGCTCAAAGTCGGCCATTTTGCTGACGTCGTTGTGTTTGACCCCTTGTTGGTGCGCGACATGGCGACTTACGAAAACCCCAAGCAAATCAGTGCCGGTATCGAGGGAGTGTGGGTGAATGGTGTGCTGAGCTATAGCGCTCAAACACAGAGAACTCAAGCACGCGCCGGCCGGTTTGTGCGCCGCCAGTCCAGCACTCACGCATAAAAAAGCGCCTGAGTCAGGCGCTTTGTGAACGGCAGGTGGTGGCACTACTTGCCGAGCATGGCGTCTTTGAGCTTCCAGTCAGCAGGGCTTTCACCAAACCAGATAGACATGATGGCCTTGAAAAATTCGGGTTCTTTAAAGGGTTCGCCTTGCTGCTTTCCTTTGGCCGAGACGACCATACCGACATTGGGAATCCAGTCCAAGTGAATGACGTCACCCGGCTCCAATACTTTGTTGGCTGAAAAAATATCGCCCATGCGAATCATTCCGGGCACCAACTTAGACATGGCATTTTTGGGTACGTTGTCTTCAACGCCGCGGGTGAGCAGCTTGCCAAAGGGACCAGCTTCCATCTCGCGCAAAAACACCATACTTAAACGTTTCGGTCCTGGTGCGGCAATCAGCTCCTCCAAGTTGGACACCTTGGTCGTGGTGTACAACTGGCCAACGTAGACCTTAAACACCGCTTTGTAGCGGGTGCCCGCACCGTTCAGCTGCAGCTTGCTACCGCCAACCACCGCGCTGTCTTCTACTTTGACGCCGTTGATGTCCATGGTGGCGGCGGTGGCACAGACTTGCAAGGTGAGCGCTGCCAATAATCCGATGAGGGCTGTTGTGAATCGCATGGGGTGTTCCTAGGTTCCTAAATAGAACGATCGTTCTTTTATTGCGAATAATTGTGTCTGAACGATGTCAAGGGTAAATAGGGGTTTTCGCGAGGACCCACAAAACGTGCGACGTACGGCGAACGTCGGCGAAGGTTTGCTACACTGGTTGCATGTTTATTCACCGCATCAGCATTACGGGTTGTAGCGACCGGGGAGCCTGGCCCTGGCGTACCATGTCCCATATGCCTGAGCTACGGTAATTGCCAACTCGCTGCGCGAGTGACCTCGGCAACTGCACTGGCTAAGCGCTGCCAAGTGGCACGGATTTATCCGACTTATTGCGCGCACCTTCCCACTGGGTTTTGGGTCTGTTTTGAATAGACCCTTAGAAACAAGCGCTGCACCGCGTTGCAGCGCAACGGGGGCGTCACATCCGGATGGCACCCTGTGGCACGTTGGCACTAGAAAGGCACGACTGTTGTGATATCTGAACTTGAATTTCAAAGCCTGAGCGCTCAAGGCTTTAACCGTATTCCTTTGATGGCGCAGGCCTTTGCGGATCTGGAAACGCCCCTCTCGCTGTACTTGAAGTTGGCCCATAACCCGGTCGACGCTTCCACGCCAGACAGCGGTAAATACTCCTTCTTGTTGGAGTCGGTCGTCGGTGGCGAGCGCTTTGGCCGCTATAGTTTTATTGGCTTGCCAGCCAAAACTTTGCTCCGTGCCAGTGGCTTTGGTGCCAACGCCCGTACAGAGGTGGTGACCGATGGCGTGGTGGTGGAAACCTCAAGCGCAAATCCTTTGGATTTCATTGCCAGCTACCAACAACGCTTCAAAGTCGCCCTGCGGCCAGGTTTGCCCCGTTTTTGTGGCGGTTTGGCCGGCTATTTCGGCTACGACGCGGTGCGCTACATCGAGAAAAAGCTGCAAGACACCTGCCCGCCGGACGAGCTGGGTTGCCCAGACATCTTGCTATTGCAGTGCGAAGAACTCGCAGTGATTGACAACCTCTCCGGCAAGCTCTATCTCATTGTTTATATTGACCCCGCCCAGCCCGAGGCCTATGCCCGCGGCAAGCGCAGACTGCGCGAACTCAAAGAGCGCCTGGGTCAGGCGGTCAGCGTGCCTGCGGTCAAACCCACATCGAGCCATCCCGTGCAGCGTGACTTTGCCAAGGCGGACTACATCGCAGCAGTGGAGCGCGCCAAAGAGATGATTGCGGGCGGCGACTTCATGCAGGTGCAAGTCGGACAGCGGTTGAAAAAACGCTATACCGAGTCCCCCTTGAGCCTGTACCGCGCGCTGCGTTCGCTCAACCCAAGCCCTTATATGTACTACTACCACTTTGGGGACTTCCATGTGGTGGGCGCAAGCCCCGAGATATTGGTGCGCCAAGAACAGATCACCCAAGACGGGCAGGCGCAGCAAAAGGTCATTATTCGCCCGCTAGCAGGCACCCGGCCGCGCGGTGCAACCCCTGAGCTCGATAAAGCAGCTGAGCAAGAACTCGTGGGTGACCCCAAAGAGCGTGCCGAACATGTGATGTTGATTGACCTTGCGCGCAACGATATTGGGCGCATTGCGGAGGTGGGCAGCGTCAAAGTCACCGATGCATTCTGCGTGGAGCGTTACAGCCATGTCATGCACATCGTGAGCAACGTGGAAGGTACGCTGTCTTCAGGCGCCAATGGCAAGCCGCTGGGCAATATGGACGTGCTCAAAGCCACCTTTCCTGCGGGCACGCTGACGGGGGCGCCCAAAGTCCATGCGATGGAGGTGATTGACAGCTTGGAGCCCACCAAGCGTGGTATCTATGGCGGTGCGTGTGGCTACCTCAGCTATGCCGGCGACATGGATGTTGCCATTGCGATTCGCACCGGCATCATCAAGAACGAGACCCTGTATGTGCAAGCCGCGGCAGGCGTGGTTGCCGACAGCGTTCCCGAGTTGGAGTGGAAAGAAACCGAGGCCAAAGCGCGTGCCCTGTTGCGGGCCGCCGAGTTGGTGGAAGAAGGGCTGGAGTAAACCCATGCAAGAGACATTTGAAAATACCCCGGCTGAGTTCGGCGTGGCACCGCAGGCCCACGGCGGCCTGCGCATCCCTGTGACTTACTGTCACACGATGGCTGACGTGCGCCAGCACATTGACGCGTTGGACGACCGCATCGTGGCGCTCATGGCCGAACGCAGTGGCTATGTGGCGCAGGCGGCGCGCATCAAGGCGACGCCGGATTTGATTGTGGACGTACCGCGCATCGAACGCATTGTTGAGCGCGTGCGTGAAATGAGCCGTGACTTAGGCGCGCCCGAGGCTGTGGCCGAGGCCACCTACCGCGCCATGATTGCGGCATCGATTGATTTTGAGACCGGCGAGTTTGCTCGCCTCAAGCCTGGGAGTGCAGCATGAAGCTCACCATGATCGACAACTACGACAGCTTTACCTACAACATCGTTCAGTACTTTGGCGAGCTGGGCGCGCAGGTGGATGTGTTTCGCAACGATGAAATCACGGTAGCTGACTTGGCCGCGCGCTTTGCCGCAGGCGAGATGGAGCGCTTGGTGGTGTCGCCCGGGCCTTGTTCTCCGGCAGAGGCGGGCATTTCTGTTGCAGCTATTCAGCATTTCATGGGCCAGCTACCTATTTTGGGTGTGTGTTTGGGGCACCAAAGTATTGGGGCTGCGCTGGGTGGCAAGATCATTCGTGCGCAGCAGCTGATGCACGGCAAAACTTCCCAAATCACCACGACCCAAGAGGGCGTGTTCGCGGGATTGCCAAAGCAATTCACGGTGAACCGCTATCACTCCTTGGCCATAGAACGGGAGACTTGTCCGGCAGTGCTTGCTGTTACTGCTTGGACAGACGACGGCGAAATCATGGGTGTGCGCCACAAAGAGCTGCCCCATGCGGTGCGCATGGAAGGCGTGCAGTTCCACCCCGAAAGCATCTTGACGGAACACGGCCACGCCATGCTTAAGAACTTTTTGGTCTAATCGATTGCTATATTAAAGATAGCTGCAAGCGCTTATTCTATGGGCGCAAGAGGCTTAAATTGCCAATAAGTAGTTCGCGTGCAATCTACGGGTCTCATGGTTGCGATGGGGCCGAGACCTGGCAAAGCGGATCGACTGGAGCAAGTGTGCAAAGGAGTACAAATGCCGGATACCCATAGTCTGTTGTTGTTCGTGGTGGCCGGGTGGATTTTGAATCTCACGCCCGGTCCTGATGTGCTGTACGTGGTGCGCAATGCTTTGCGCTATGGTGCGCGGGCCGGTGTGGTTGCTGGCTTGGGCATCACCGGTGGCTGCTTTGTCCACGTTGCCGCAGCTGCAGTCGGTATGGGCGCTTTGTTAGCCAGCTCCGCCTGGGCGTTCAACGTGGTGAAGTGGGTGGGGGCAGCCTATCTTGTGTGGGTGGGCGTCAAACTGCTGTTGACGTCTGCAGGTGCAAGTCCATTGGCGCTGGCCGCTGAGGAGCGCGGTGTTGCAAGCGCAGCGCCAGATATGGGCCAGATTTTCACGGGTGGTTTTTGGACCAATGTCTTGAACCCCAAAGTCGTTTTGTTTTTCTTGGCCTTTGTGCCGCAATTTATTGCCCCCGAGGCGGACAACAAAACGTGGGCTTTCGTCGCCTTGGGCGTGATCTTTAACCTCAACGCCATTCCCATTAACACTGCGTGGGCCTTGGCAGCCGCTTGGCTGGCTGGACGCGTGGCCTTGGTGCAGCGTGCCATGCACTGGCTGGACCGCGTTGCCGGCCTCATGTTTGTAGGGTTTGGCGCCAAGCTGGCGCTGACCCACACCCCAACCCCATAACACTAGGAGATAGCGATGCCCATTACCCCTCAAGAAGCCTTACAGCGCACCATCGAACACCGCGAAATTTTCCACGACGAGATGCTGCACTTGATGCGGCAAATCATGTCGGGCGAAATGTCCCCGGTGATGATGGCGGCCATCATCACCGGCCTGCGCGTGAAGAAAGAAACCATTGGTGAAATCACCGCCGCCGCCCAGGTGATGCGCGAGTTTTCTACCAAGGTTGAAGTGGCTGACACCACCCATTTGGTCGACATCGTGGGCACTGGCGGTGACGGTTCGCACACCTTTAATATTTCCACGTGCTCTATGTTCGTAGCAGCGGCCGCAGGCGCCAAGGTCAGCAAGCACGGCGGACGCAGCGTGAGCAGTAAGAGTGGAAGTGCCGACGTGCTGGAAGCCTTGGGCATGAACATCAATTTGCCGCCCGCGGCAATCGCCCAGTGCATCACCGAGCAGGGCGTGGGATTCATGTTTGCCCCCAACCACCACCCCGCTATGAAAAATGTGGCACCTGTGCGCCGCGAGATGGGCGTTCGCACCATCTTCAATATCTTGGGCCCTTTGACCAATCCTGCCAGCGCCCCCAATATTCTGATGGGTGTTTTTCACCAAGATTTGGTGGGGATTCAGGTGCGTGCCTTGCAGCGTCTGGGCGCTGAGCACGCCATCGTGGTCTACGGCCGCGACGGCATGGACGAGGTGAGTCTGGGGGCGGCCACCTTGGTGGGCGAGCTCAAAGATGGCAAGATTTCTGAGTACGAAATCCACCCTGAAGACTTCGGCATGGTGATGTCAAGCAACCGCAGTTTGAAGGTGGACACGGCAGAAGACTCCAAGGCGATGTTGCTGGGTGTGTTGAACAACCAAGCTGGTCCAGCCAAAGACATTGTGTTACTCAACGCTGGCGTTGCTCTGTACGCGGCAAATGTGGCAAAAACCATGGGCGACGGCATAAAGCTTGCGCAAGCAGCTATCGAATCGGGAGCAGCACTGCGCAAGCTCGAGCAGTTGGTGGCTTTGTCCCAACAGCTTAAATCTGCCGCCTAGGGCTGTGCCTGCACAATAATCCGCAAAAGAAAGTGGTGATGCCGTTTAGTTTGGCGTCAACCCAAGTTGAAAGAATGAAATGACGGATATCTTAGAAAAAATTGTGACAGTCAAGCGGGCTGAAGTCGCCGCTGCCATGAAGCGCAAGTCGCTTGCCGTAGTGCGCGAAGATGCGGAGTCACGTGTGCTGACGCGCGACTTTGTGGGGGCAATCAAGGCCAAGTTGCAAGCCGGACGTCCCGCAGTCATTGCAGAAATCAAGAAGGCCAGTCCATCCAAAGGGGTTATCCGCCAAGACTTCATTCCGGCAGATATTGCCCAGTCCTATGCGGAGCACGGCGCTGCATGTTTGTCGGTGTTGACGGATGTGCAGTTCTTTCAGGGTAGTGTGGACTACCTGAAGCAGGCACGAGCCTCATGCCAGCTCCCGGTGCTACGCAAAGACTTCATGATCGACCCGTACCAAATCTATGAGTCCCGCGCCATGGGGGCTGACTGCATTTTGTTGATCGCAGCGTGCTTGGATGACGCTCAGATGCAGGACATGGAAGCCATCGCGCACAGGCTAGACATGGCCGTGCTGGTGGAGGTGCATGATCAGCCGGAATTGGAGCGGGCGCTTAAGCTTAAAACGCCACTCATCGGTATCAACAACCGCAATTTAAAGACCTTTGACGTTTCTTTGGATACCACTTTGAGCTTGCGCCCACTCGTGGATAGTGACCGCATTTTGGTCACCGAAAGTGGGATTCACCAACGCGAAGATGTCTTACGCATGGGCGCAGCAGGTGTTGGCGCATTTTTGGTGGGCGAAGCCTTCATGCGAGAGGCCGAGCCAGGAGAAGCCTTGGCCCGCTTGTTCGGAACCCCGTGAGCAAGTCTGCATTAGCTGAGCGGGTCCAAGTGCCGGTGCCGCAGGCATCTGCGGCCGAGTTGCTCAATAAATTTGCAGTCTACGGTCGGTTTTACGAAAAACACATAGCGCAAACGCCCGAACTCCTGCGAGATCGGCTGGAGATAGCGCCCGCTCACTGGGCGTTGGACGAGGTTATCCACCGAGAGCCAGACTTGCTGGTTGTCATGATGAATCCAGGGGCGTCACGTCCATTGGATGCCTTGTGGGATGGGGGCAGCCGCAATGGTTTCGTGTCCGCGCAGCCGGACAGAACGCAGTACCAAATCATGCGCTTGATGCTGCTGGCACAGGGCAAGGGTGTTCAGTGGCAGCACGCGCGAATTCTCAACTTAAGTGATTTGCGCACGCCCAAAAGTGCCGTGTTTATTGAGAAGCTGCAGACTTATCAAAGTGATGACAGTCACAGTTTGTTTTCTGCAGCGCGGTCCCAGGAGTGCGCGAAAGTCTTTGCTACGAAGTCGACCCCTATCCTGCATGCATGGGGGCTTTCTGCAGCGTTAACTGCATGGGCATTGCGCGCATTGCAGGCCAGCGAAGGCCATCCGCAACTGGGTATCACCCAAGACAAAGTCTTATTTCGCCACCCTTTGCCACAGCGTTTCGATCTGCAACAACAATGGCTTGTAGACATAGGGCTTCAAATCGACCAATTTACAGGCTAGAATACTAGTCGCGAACATTTTCGAATTTCGTGCCACGCAAAAGTGCAATTTGCATGGCATAATCGATGGTTCACCATTGGAGAGGTGGCCGAGTGGTTAATGGCAGCAGACTGTAAATCTGCCCTCTTACGAGTACGCTGGTTCGAATCCAGCCCTCTCCACCAGTGATGAATTAATGAAGGTTTGCGGAAGTCTAGGTGGCTACCGCAAATTTTCGAGTGGGTCGATGCGGGGTTCGTATAGTGGTAATACCTTAGCCTTCCAAGCTAAAGCGAGGAGTTCGATTCTCCTACCCCGCTCCATGGTTAATGTGAAGCTTTAGAAGCCCATTTGGCTCAGTGGTAGAGCACTCCCTTGGTAAGGGAGAGGTCGCGGGTCCGATTCCCGCAATGGGCACCAATATTTTGTGCACCCATCTAATGTTGGATGGGGCGACATTTGATTGTTTGACCTCATTAATTTCGGAGTTCGGAAATGGGAAAAGAAAAATTCACGCGTACCAAGCCCCACGTGAACGTGGGCACTATTGGTCACGTTGACCACGGTAAGACAACGCTGACAGCGGCGATCACTACCGTGTTGGCGTCAAAGTTTGGCGGACAAGCGAAGGCTTACGACCAAATCGATGCGGCACCTGAAGAAAAAGCGCGCGGTATTACCATCAATACCGCTCACGTTGAATACGAAACCGCTAACCGCCACTACGCCCACGTGGACTGCCCCGGACACGCTGACTATGTGAAGAACATGATCACTGGCGCGGCTCAAATGGACGGCGCGATCTTGGTTTGTTCCGCAGCTGACGGCCCAATGCCCCAAACACGTGAACACATCTTGTTGGCTCGCCAAGTGGGCGTTCCTTACATCATCGTGTTCTTGAACAAGTGCGACATGGTCGATGATGCTGAGTTGTTGGAACTGGTCGAGATGGAAGTTCGCGAACTGTTGTCCAAGTACGACTTCCCAGGCGACGACACACCTATCATCCACGGCTCTGCAAAATTGGCTATGGAAGGCGACAAGGGTGCGTTGGGTGAAGAAGCCATCATGAAACTGGCTGATGCCTTGGACACTTACATCCCCCTGCCAGAGCGCGCAGTGGACGGTGCATTCTTGATGCCTGTGGAAGACGTGTTCTCCATCTCCGGTCGTGGTACCGTGGTGACGGGTCGCGTTGAGCGCGGTATCGTCAAGGTCGGCGAAGAAATCGAAATCGTTGGTATCGCTGACACACAAAAGACAACCTGCACCGGCGTGGAAATGTTCCGCAAGTTGCTCGACCAAGGTCAAGCTGGTGACAACGTCGGTATCTTGTTGCGCGGCACAAAGCGTGAAGACGTTCAACGTGGTCAAGTGTTGTGCAAACCTGGCTCCATCAAGCCACATACACACTTCACAGGCGAAATCTACGTTTTGTCCAAGGACGAAGGCGGACGCCACACACCTTTCTTCAACAACTACCGCCCACAGTTCTACTTCCGCACAACGGACGTGACAGGTGCGATCGAGTTGCCAGAAGGCAAAGAAATGGTGATGCCTGGTGACAACGTCTCCATCACCGTGAAGTTGATCAACCCCATCGCGATGGAAGAAGGCTTGCGCTTCGCTATCCGTGAAGGTGGTCGTACTGTCGGCGCCGGTGTGGTTGCTAAAATCATTGCGTAATTCGCATATAGGGGTATAGCTCAATTGGCAGAGCGTCGGTCTCCAAAACCGAAGGTTGTAAGTTCGATTCTTACTGCCCCTGCCACCAGGATAGCAAGGTGGCAATGAACTCCAAGCCCGCTACTGTGTAGCGGGCTTCGGTGCCTTGAAAAAGGCAAATTTAGAAGAGATTGTTGCGGAAACGCATTTGGAAAATATGGCGACTACTCAAGTTCAAACCGTCAACTCCGGGGCTGATACCGCAAAGCTGGTGCTTGCTGCCGCACTGTTAGTTGGGTCGCTGGTAGCTTTCTATCTTTTGGGTAAGCAAGGTGTATTGCTGCAGTGGCTTGTCTTGCTATTGGGAGTTGCTGCTTCATTGATCGTTTTCTTTCTGACGGAGTCAGGGCGGCAACTTATTGCCTTTGGCAAAGACGCTTGGCGAGAGGTTCGCAAGGTCGTTTGGCCTGCACGAAAAGAAGCAATGCAAATTACCGCCTACGTGTTCGGTTTTGTCTTGATCATGGCTGTTTTCCTGTGGCTTACCGATAAGACCTTGGAGTGGCTCTTCTACGATTTGTTTCTGGGCTGGAAAAAATAATGACTGATCAATTGGAAGTTTCCTCTGACGCGCCTTTGGCAGCTTCTGCGACAAATCCAGACCTGCGCTGGTATGTGGTTCATGCTTACTCGGGAATGGAGAAGGCAGTCGAACGCAACATATTGGAAAGAATTGCACGCGAGGGAATGCAAGACAAGTTTGGGCGCGTCTTGGTTCCGATGGAAGAGGTTGTAGAAGTAAAAAACGGACAGAAAAAGACCACCGAGCGGAAATTCTTTCCAGGATACGTGTTGGTCGAAATGGTGATGAACGATGACACTTGGCATCTCATCAAAAATACGAATAAGGTCACGGGATTCGTTGGTGGGGTGAAGAATCGGCCCGCCCCGATTTCCGAGGCTGAAGTGATGAAGATTGTGAACCAAATGCAGGAAGGCACTGAGAAGCCTCGGCATAAAATAGAGTTCATGGTTGGCGAGTTTGTTCGAGTGAAAGAGGGGCCATTCACAGACTTCAATGGCTCCGTTGAAGACGTGAACTATGAGAAGAGTAAGGTTCGCGTGTCTGTCACCATTTTTGGTCGTTCAACACCAGTAGAGCTTGATTTTTCACAAATCGAAAAGACTTAGCTGGCTATTTGATTGAAAATATGCCGCATTTCCCGACTCGG
Source organism: Rhodoferax aquaticus (assembly GCF_006974105.1). Taxonomy (NCBI): domain Bacteria; kingdom Pseudomonadati; phylum Pseudomonadota; class Betaproteobacteria; order Burkholderiales; family Comamonadaceae; genus Rhodoferax; species Rhodoferax aquaticus. Next base: position 4,340,277 of record NZ_CP036282.1, on the reverse strand, counting down.
TGCGGACATACTAATTTAGAGTCGTTAACCCCCGGGGAGCGAAAACTTGTTACCACAAGCTGAAGCGTTAGAACCCGTAAGGAGAAAACATGGCGAAGAAAATCGTCGGATTCATCAAGCTGCAAGTGCCTGCTGGTAAGGCGAATCCGTCCCCCCCAATTGGCCCTGCGTTGGGTCAACGTGGTCTCAATATTATGGAGTTTTGCAAGGCATTCAATGCGCAAACTCAAGGTGTTGAGCCTGGCCTGCCACTACCAGTGGTCATCACTGCATTTGCGGATAAGAGCTTTACGTTCATCATTAAGTCGCCTCCATCGACTGTATTGATCAAAAAGGCCGTGAAGATCGACAAGGGATCTTCAACGCCCCACACTGTTAAAGTTGGCAAGATTACTAGAGCTCAGCTTGAAGAAATCGCCAAGACAAAAATGAAAGACCTGACTGCAGCTGATATGGATGCAGCCGTCCGTACTATTGCCGGATCTGCGCGCTCCATGGGCGTGAATGTGGAGGGCGTGTAAATGACTAAGCTCACAAAGAAACAAAAATCCCAAGCTGGCAAAGTTGATACCAATAAGTTGTACAAATTGGGCGACGCACTTGGATTGGTAAAAGAGTTTGCCAACGCCAAATTTGACGAGTCTATCGATGTTGCTGTGCAGCTAGGGATCGACGCCAAAAAGTCAGATCAAGTTGTTCGTGGTGCGGTTGTGTTGCCAAACGGCACCGGTAAGACAAAGCGCGTTGCTGTGTTCGCCCAAGGCGCAAAGGCCGAAGAAGCGAAGGCCGCTGGTGCCGATGTTGTTGGTATGGACGATTTGGCTGCAATGGTCAAGGCCGGTGATATGCCCTTTGACGTCGTAATCGCGGCGCCTGATGCCATGCGTATTGTGGGTACATTGGGTCAAATCTTGGGCCCACGCGGCCTGATGCCTAACCCGAAGGTTGGCACGGTCACTCCGGATGTGGCTACCGCTGTTAAGAACGCAAAAGCCGGTCAAGTTCAGTTCCGTGTCGACAAAGCCGGTATCGTCCACTCGACTATTGGTCGTCGTTCATTCGAAGCAGAGAAGCTGCAAGCGAATTTGGCCGCCTTGGTCGATGCGTTGAACAAAGCAAAACCCGCCACAAGCAAAGGCGTGTACTTGAAGAAGGTTGCGGTTTCATCGACGATGGGCGTAGGCGTCCGCGTTGACTTGCAAACTATCGCAGCCTAATCGAAGATTTGAGCTACTCGCAAGAGTAGCGCAAAGTGGTGGGCTGTCCGCTCGCGAGAGTAGGCAGGTCATCCAAGACCGTTGGTGGAAGAGGTTTGGAAGCAAGCCTCTGTCCTTAATCAGAGAAAACCAACGCAGATGGCGATTCCGCTGCTCATGGAAATAACATCCAAAACAGTTGATCGCTGCAATGTGGCGTACTTAAGTGCCTTAATTGGCATGAAAGTACATTTTTAAGGAGTAGACCTTGAGTCTTAATCGCAGTGAGAAAGAAGCGGTCATCAGTGATGTGACTGGCCTCGCCGCAAAAGCTCAAACGCTCGTGATGGCGGAATACCGCGGCATTACGGTCGCTGACATGACGAAGTTGCGTACAGCAGCGCGAAGCAATGGCGTAAGTCTCAGTGTTTTGAAAAACACTTTGGCCCGTCGTTCCGTGGCTGGAAGTTCGTTTGAAGTCGTGTCCGACATGATGACCGGTCCGTTGATCTATGGCTTCTCTGAAGATGCAGTTGCTGCGGCCCGTGTGGTTGCAGACTTCGCGAAAACCAATGACAAGTTGGTTATTCGCGGTGGCGCATACGGAGGCAAAAGCCTAGACGCGAATGGCGTTAAGCAGTTGGCAAGCATTCCATCCAAGGAAGTGTTGCTTGCTCAATTGTTGGGCTTGATGCAATCCCCAATTTCCCGCACCGCTCGTGTGCTGGTAGCTGTGGCAGAGAAAAAAGGTGCTGGTGCAGTAGAAGCTCCCGCAGAGGCTGTAGCGGCTTAATTGACCGTTGCACATACAAATCAATATTGTTAGGATAAAAAATGGCATTCGATAAAGACGCATTTTTGACCGCATTGGATAGCATGACGGTCATGGAACTCAACGACTTGGTGAAAGCCATCGAAGAGAAATTCGGCGTAAGCGCAGCTGCAATGGCTGCTCCTGCTGCTGGTGGCGGTGCAACTGCTGCAGCTGCTGAAGAGCAGACAGAATTCAACGTAGTTTTGCTCGACGCTGGTGCAACTAAGGTTTCTGTGATTAAGGCTGTTCGCGAAATCACAGGTCTGGGCCTCAAGGAAGCTAAAGACTTGGTCGATGGCGCACCCAAGAACGTCAAAGAAGGCATTGCTAAGGCAGATGCTGAAGCTGCTGTTAAGAAGCTGGTGGAAGCTGGCGCTAAGGCAGAACTCAAGTAAATTCAACTTGTGTGATAGGCTGGGAGCCCGTAAAAGGTTCCCAGCCTTTTTGCGCTGTAAAGAGCGCACTGAAAAGCAAACCAGTGGTTTGTTTTTCAGTGTCTTCTGATTCCGACTGCAGAAGATGCCTTGGTTCGGGCTGTGCGCAATGTACAGCCGTCCGCCAATGGTTGGTAGTGGCCAATCACCAAGCAGTATTGACGGAAAAGCTCAATACGACAGTCGCCTAGGACCCCCAGGATTCCTCAGTCTTTGCCCGGAGATCTAATGGCTTACACATTCACTGAACGCAAACGTATTCGTAAAAATTTCGGAAGCCGCGATAGCGTGCTCGAAATCCCCTACTTGCTGCAGATGCAGAAAGACGCATATGTTGCGTTTTTGCAAGCAGATGTCGCGCCAAAGAAGCGCACAGCAGAGGGCCTTCAAGCGGCCTTTGAGGCAGCTTTTCCGATAGTCTCCCACAATGGCTTTGTCGAGATGAAGTACCTTGAGTACAACTTGGCCAAACCCACGTTTGATGTTCGTGAATGTCAGACGCGCGGTTTGACATTTGCCTCCGCTGTCCGAGCCAAAGTTCAGTTGATCATCTATGACCGCGAGTCTTCTACAACACAAAACAAAGTTGTAAAAGAAGTGAAGGAGCAAGAAGTCTACATGGGCGAAGTCCCGTTGATGACAAGCAAAGGTTCTTTCATCATCAACGGAACTGAGCGCGTGATTGTGTCGCAGTTGCACCGATCTCCTGGCGTATTCTTCGAACACGATAAGGGCAAGACGCACAGCTCTGGAAAGCTGCTTTTCTCTGCTCGGATCATTCCGTACCGCGGCTCCTGGTTGGATTTTGAATTTGATCCTAAAGACCTGTTGTATTTCCGTGTGGACCGCCGCAGAAAAATGCCGGTCACGATTTTGCTTAAGGCGATTGGTCTAAACAACGAATCTATCTTGGCCAATTTCTTTGTGAACGACAATTTCCGTCTGATGGACAGCGGCGCACAAATGGAGTTTGTGGCTGAACGTTTACGAGGTGAAGTTGCTCGTTTTGACATTACAGACAAGAGCGGCAAGGTCGTTGTCGCCAAAGACAAACGTGTCACCGCGCGTCATACACGTGAGCTAGAGCAATCTGGCACTAGCCATATCAGCGTCCCTGAAGACTTCCTCATCGGTCGTGTTGTGGCACGCAATGTAATCGATGGCGATACCGGTGAGATCATTGCAAAAGCCAATGAAGAACTGACAGAAACGCTCTTGAAAAAGTTGCGGTCCGCCGGTATTTTGGACTTGCCTTGCATCTATACCAATGAGTTGGATCAAGGTGCCTACATCTCTCAAACTCTGCGTACTGACGAGACAGCGGATGAGTTTGCAGCGCGGGTTGCCATCTACCGCATGATGCGTCCTGGCGAGCCGCCAACGGAAGACGCGGTGCAAGCGCTATTCCAACGGCTGTTCTACAACCCTGATACCTACGATTTGTCACGCGTTGGCCGCATGAAGTTCAATGCAAAAATGGGACGCCCTGACTCTAAGGGTCCTATGGTGTTGACCAACGAAGACATTTTGGCTGTGGCAAAAATCTTGGTGGATCTGCGCAACGGTCGTGGTGAAGTCGACGATATTGACCATTTGGGAAATCGGCGCGTTCGCTGCGTAGGTGAATTGGCTGAGAACCAGTATCGCACCGGCTTGGCGCGTATCGAGAAGGCTGTGAAAGAGCGTTTAGGTCAGGCGGAGCAAGAGCCCTTGATGCCACACGACTTAATCAATAGCAAGCCAATCTCCGCAGCCCTGAAGGAGTTTTTTGGCGCGTCTCAGTTGTCTCAGTTCATGGATCAGACGAATCCTCTGTCCGAGATTACGCATAAGCGACGTGTGTCTGCCCTTGGCCCAGGCGGATTGACACGGGAGCGTGCAGGTTTTGAAGTGCGTGACGTTCACGTCACGCATTACGGTCGCGTTTGCCCGATTGAAACTCCAGAAGGACCAAACATTGGTCTTATCAATTCGCTGGCTTTGTACGCGCGCTTGAATGAGTATGGCTTCATCGAAACGCCATACCGTCGAGTGGTTGATGGTCAAGTAACCATGGACATTGACTATCTTTCAGCGATCGAAGAAGGAAAATATGTCATTGCCCAGGCGAACGCGGCCTTGGATGAGCAGGGCAAGTTATCTGGCGAGTTGATCTCTGCACGTGAGGCAGGCGAATCCATCTTGACTAGCGCTGACCGCGTTCAGTACATGGACGTGTCGCCTGCCCAGATTGTCTCTGTGGCGGCGTCTCTCGTACCGTTCCTCGAACATGACGATGCAAACCGTGCCTTGATGGGTGCCAATATGTCTCGCCAAGCCGTTCCAGTACTGCGTCCTGAAAAGCCTATGGTTGGCACCGGTATTGAACGCGTAGCAGCAGTTGACTCTGGCACTGTGGTAACCGCCTCCCGGGGCGGGGTTGTCGACTATGTGGATGCAACCCGTGTCGTGATCCGTGTGAATGATGCGGAAGCCCAGGCTGGTGAAGTTGGTGTGGACATCTACAACCTGATCAAGTATCAGCGTTCTAACCAAAACACCAACATTCACCAGCGTCCAGTTGTGAAAAAAGGCGACAAGCTGGCAAAGGGTGACGTCATTGCTGACGGTGCATCCACTGACCTAGGCGAATTGGCGCTTGGTCAGAACATGCTGATCGCGTTTATGCCGTGGAATGGCTACAACTTCGAAGATTCGATTTTGATCAGCGAGCGCGTTGTCGCTGAAGATCGTTACACATCGATCCACATTGAAGAGCTCGTCGTGATGGCGCGAGACACCAAGTTGGGCGCTGAAGAGATAAGTCGTGATATTCCGAATCTGAGCGAACACCAGCTCAATCGCCTTGACGAATCCGGCATTATTTATGTCGGTGCTGAAGTTGAACCTGGCGATACCTTGGTTGGCAAGGTGACGCCTAAGGGCGAAACCACCCTTACGCCCGAAGAAAAGTTGCTGCGTGCGATCTTCGGAGAAAAGGCCAGCGACGTTAAGGACACTTCTTTGCGTGTAGATCAGGGGTCCAAGGGGACTGTGATTGACGTTCAAGTCTTCACGCGTGAGGGCATTCAGCGTGACCGCCGTGCACAGCAGATCATCGATGACGAACTGAAGCGTTTCCGTCTCGACTTGAACGACCAAATTCGTATCGTTGAGTCCGATGCATTTGATCGTATCGAAAAACTATTGATCGGCAAGGTTGCCAATGGTGGTCCGCAGAAGCTCGCCAAAGGCACGAAGATCGACAAAGCGTACTTGTCAGCTGTGGACCGTTTCCATTGGTTCGACATTCGCCCTGCTGATGACGAAGTGGCAACACAGCTCGAAAGCATCAAGAATTCGCTTGAGCAAACACGACACAGCTTCGACTTGGCTTTTGAAGAGAAGCGCAAGAAACTGACGCAAGGCGACGAGCTGCCAGCGGGCGTTTTGAAGATGGTGAAGGTGTATATCGCTGTCAAGCGTCGCCTGCAGCCTGGTGACAAGATGGCGGGCCGACATGGAAACAAGGGTGTGGTCTCAAAGATCGTCCCCGTGGAAGATATGCCTTACATGGCAGACGGCACACCGTGCGATATCTGTCTGAACCCCTTGGGTGTGCCTTCACGTATGAACGTGGGTCAGGTGTTGGAAGTTCACTTGGGCTGGGCTGGCAAGGGTATTGGACAGCGCATTGGCGATATGTTGCAAGAACAAGCCAAGGTTGCTGAGATTCGTACATTCATGGAGAAGCTCTACAACGGCACTGGCCGCAAGGAAGATCTCACTCAACTGAGCGACCATGAAGTCTTGGAGATGGCGCACAACCTGAAATCTGGCGTGCCTTTCGCCACACCAGTGTTTGACGGTGCCTCTGAGCAAGAAATTCGCTCTATGTTGCAACTGGCTTACCCGGACGAAATCGCTGCACAGAAGGGCCTTACAGCCACACGTACGCAAGCAAACCTGTTCGACGGCCGTTCTGGCGAGCCCTTCGATCGTCCCACCACTATCGGCTATATGCACTTCTTGAAGTTGCACCATTTGGTGGATGACAAGATGCATGCCCGCTCAACTGGACCTTACAGCTTGGTGACCCAACAACCATTGGGTGGTAAGGCGCAGTTCGGTGGACAGCGTTTTGGTGAAATGGAAGTTTGGGCGCTGGAAGCCTATGGCGCTTCCTACACCTTGCAAGAAATGTTGACTGTTAAGTCAGACGACGTTCAAGGTCGCACCAAAGTTTACGAGAGCATTGTCAAGGGCGAGCACTCGATTGAAGCGGGCATGCCCGAGTCGTTCAATGTGTTGGTCAAGGAAATTAGATCCTTGGGCATTGATATTGAACTTGAGCGTAACTGATCACGAACAAGAAAAGGATTTAACCCATGAAATCATTACTAGACCTGTTCAAGCAGTTCACGCCCGACGAACATTTCGAAGCCATCAAAATTGGAATGGCTTCTCCAGAGAAGATTCGTTCCTGGTCGTTCGGTGAAGTTAAGAAGCCTGAAACTATCAATTACCGCACGTTCAAACCCGAGCGCGACGGCCTGTTTTGCGCCAAGATCTTTGGACCTATCAAAGACTACGAATGCTTGTGCGGTAAGTACAAACGTCTGAAGCACCGTGGCGTCATTTGCGAAAAGTGCGGCGTCGAAGTGACCCAAACCAAAGTGCGCCGTGAGCGCATGGGCCATATCGACTTAGCAGCACCTTGCGCCCACATCTGGTTCTTAAAGTCATTGCCAAGCCGTTTGGGCTTGGTGTTGGATATGACATTGCGGGACATTGAGCGTGTGTTGTACTTTGAAGCATACGTGGTCACAGATCCAGGCATGACGCCACTGAAGAAATTCAGCATCATGTCGGAAGACGACTTTGATGCGAAGTTCAAAGAGTATGGCGATGAGTTTCAGGCCAAAATGGGCGCGGAAGGCATCAAAGATTTGCTGCAAAGCATTGACATTGATGGTTCTATTGAAAAGCTGCGCAACGATCCTACCGGCTCGGAGCTCAAGATCAAAAAGAACACCAAGCGTCTGAAGTTGCTTGAAGCGTTCAAAAAATCTGGTATCAAGCCCGAATGGATGGTGTTGGAAGTGCTGCCTGTACTCCCACCAGATCTACGTCCATTGGTGCCGCTGGATGGTGGTCGTTTTGCAACGTCCGACTTGAACGACTTGTACCGTCGTGTGATCAACCGGAACAGCCGCCTGCGTAGATTGCTGGAGTTGAAGGCCCCAGAAATTATTGCGCGCAATGAAAAGCGTATGTTGCAAGAAGCCGTGGACAGCTTGCTGGACAATGGCCGCCGTGGTAAAGCCATGACTGGCGCAAACAAGCGTGCTCTGAAGTCATTGGCCGACATGATCAAAGGTAAGAGCGGTCGCTTCCGTCAAAACCTTTTGGGCAAGCGTGTTGACTACTCTGGGCGTTCCGTCATTGTGGTGGGTCCAACACTCAAGCTGCACCAGTGCGGTTTGCCGAAACTGATGGCCTTGGAGTTGTTCAAGCCTTTCATCTTTGCTCGCTTAGAAGCCATGGGCATTGCGACAACGATTAAAGCTGCCAAGAAAGAAGTCGAGTCAGGCACACCGGTGGTCTGGGACATCTTGGAAGAGGTGATCAAAGAGCACCCCGTGATGTTGAACCGCGCACCTACGCTACATCGTTTGGGTATCCAAGCCTTTGAGCCTGTGTTGATTGAAGGTAAAGCGATCCAATTGCACCCACTGGTCTGTTCGGCGTTCAATGCTGACTTTGACGGTGACCAAATGGCCGTACACGTACCTTTGTCTGTGGAAGCGCAGATGGAGTGCCGTACTTTGATGCTTGCGTCGAACAACGTCCTGTTCCCATCCAATGGCGAACCGTCCATTGTTCCGTCTCAAGACGTCGTTCTAGGCCTGTACTACACGACACGTGACCGTATCAACGGCAAAGGTGAGGGCCTGATCTTCTCCGACACCGGAGAAGTTCAACGCGCGTTTGATGCGGGTCAAGTGGAACTGAACGCCAAAATCAACGTTCGTCTAACTGAGTACACCAAAGACAAAGAAACGGGCGAGTTTGTGCCCTCTGTAAAGCTGTGGGAAACCACCGCAGGTCGTGCACTTTTGTCCGAAATCTTGCCGAAAGGCTTGCCCTTCTCCAACATCAACAAGGCGTTGAAGAAGAAGGAAATTTCGAAGCTTATCAACGTCTCTTTCCGTAAGTGCGGATTGAAAGAAACCGTTGTTTTTGCTGACAAGTTACTGCAATACGGCTTCCGTCTCGCGACCAAGGCAGGTATTTCCATCTGTATCGACGACATGTTGGTGCCAACCGAAAAGCCTGGGATCATTGAGCGTGCTGAAAACGAAGTTAAGGAAATTGCGCAGCAGTACACGTCTGGCTTGGTGACAACCGGCGAGCGCTACAACAAGGTGGTGGACATCTGGGGTAAGGCCGGTGACGAAGTCTCCAAGGTGATGATGTCCCAGTTGTCCAAAGAAATGGTGACTGATCGTCACGGCAATAAAGTGCCGCAAGAGTCTTTCAACTCCATCTACATGATGGCTGACTCGGGCGCTCGTGGTTCTGCAGCCCAGATTCGACAAGTTGCTGGTATGCGTGGTTTGATGGCTAAGCCTGATGGCTCGATCATCGAAACACCTATTACTGCGAACTTCCGCGAAGGCTTGAATGTGTTGGAGTACTTCATCTCCACCCACGGCGCTCGTAAAGGTTTGGCTGATACGGCTTTGAAGACAGCTAACTCAGGCTACCTCACTCGCCGTTTGGTTGACGTTACCCAAGACTTGGTTGTTACCGAGCAAGACTGCGGTACGCACAACGGGTACCTCATGCGCGCAATCGTTGAAGGCGGTGAGGTTATTGAGTCTTTGCGTGATCGCGTATTGGGCCGTACGACTGCTGACGATGTGATCCATCCAGAGAACCGTTCGGTATTGGCTGTCGCTGGCACCATGCTGGACGAGGACATGATTGACGACTTGGAAGCTGCAGGCGTTGATGAGTTGAAGGTACGCACAGCCCTGACTTGCGAGACTCGCTTTGGTATTTGCGCCAAATGCTACGGCCGCGATCTGGGCCGTGGTGGCTTGGTGAACGGTGGTGAAGCAGTGGGTGTGATCGCTGCGCAGTCGATCGGCGAGCCAGGTACACAGTTGACCATGCGTACGTTCCACATCGGTGGTGCGGCATCGCGCTCTGCGATTGCGGCCAGCGTAGAAGCGAAGTCCAACGGTACCATTGGCTTCAACGCAACGATGCGTTATGTAACCAACGGCAAGAAAGAATTGGTTGTAATTTCTCGCTCCGGTGAAATCGTGATTCACGACGAGCATGGCCGCGAACGTGAGCGCCATAAGGTTCCATACGGCGCTGTGTTGACCGTGAAGGCCGACCAAGCGATCAAAGCTGGCGCGATTTTGGCGAACTGGGATCCATTGACTCGTCCAATCATTACCGAGTTTGCTGGACGTGCTCACTTCGAGAACGTCGAAGAAGGCCTCACTGTTGCGCGCCAAGTGGACGAGGTCACTGGCCTGTCAACCTTGGTCGTGATCGATCCGAAACGCCGTGGCTCTGCCAAGGTGATTCGTCCCCAGGTGAAACTGATTGATGCTTCCGGCAATGAAGTCAAGATCCCTGGCACCGATCACTCTGTGACGATTGGTTTCCCGGTCGGCGCCTTGGTTCAAGTACGCGACGGCCAGGATGTTGGTTCTGGTGAGGTGCTGGCACGTATCCCGATTGAAGGCCAGAAAACTCGCGATATTACCGGTGGTCTCCCACGCGTGGCCGAGTTGTTTGAAGCACGTACACCCAAGGACAAAGGTGTGTTGGCCGAAGCCACAGGAACTGTTTCCTTCGGTAAAGAGACCAAAGGTAAAGTTCGTCTGCAAATCACGGATCCTGAGGGCCGCGTGTGGGAAGAGCTCGTGCCAAAGGAAAAGAACATCTTGGTGCATGAAGGCCAGGTGGTCAACAAGGGTGAGTCCGTGGTGGACGGACCGGCAGATCCGCAAGACATCTTGCGATTGCTGGGTTCCGAAGAGTTGGCCCGTTACATCGTCGACGAAGTGCAGGATGTCTATCGCTTGCAAGGCGTGAAGATCAACGACAAGCACATTGAAGTGATTGTTCGCCAAATGTTGCGTCGCGTCGTTGTGGAGAGTGCCGGTGACTCCACTTACATCAATGGCGAACAGGTCGAGCGTTCCGAGATGCTCAATACCAACGATGCTCTGCGAGCGGAAGGCAAGATCCCAGCGACGTACACCAACTTGCTCTTGGGTATCACCAAAGCATCGCTGTCCACGGATAGCTTCATTAGCGCAGCGTCCTTCCAAGAAACGACGCGCGTGCTGACTGAAGCCGCAATCATGGGCAAGCGTGATGAGTTGCGTGGTCTCAAGGAAAACGTGATTGTTGGGCGTTTGATTCCCGCGGGCACAGGCTTGGCTTACCACGAAGCCCGTGCAGTGCGCGAGAAGATGGACGACGCAGAGCGCCGCGCTATCGCCGAAGCCGATGCTGCGGAACTCGCGGGGACTGCCGAAGAAGACGCAGACCACTCTACTAGCGAAGGTGCTGCTGCCGAATAGTTCGACGTAGAACTAAAATAAAAACGCCCCAAGACGTCGAACGGCGCTTGGGGCGTTTTGCATTGAATCAGCCAACCAAGGACGAAATCCGCGATGACAGGCCCCGTAGTTTTGTGGATGTTTGCAGCCGTCTGCATGTTTTGGGCAATAGGTGCTTACAACCGTTTAGTTCGCCTGCGCGCCCGTGGAGCGGATGCATGGGGCTCCATGGAGAAACAAATGCGAAAGTATTTGCCCTTGGTTCTTGCCCACTTAAACCTCACATCGGTACCCGAAGTCCCAGACCCATCTCAACTAGAGGCTCTTGACCTTCCATTGTTGTGGCACCGCCTCCTTAAGGAGCTGCTGCAACTTGAACAGACACTGAGGGCCACCCGCCACTTTCCTCTCAAAGAGGGTGCGTCAAAAGGTCTTAAAGCGGCGTTCGACAGCGTGCTGACCACGTGGAACGAGCTTTGTTGTGCTCCAGGTGATCTAGCGGGTGCGCAAGTGCCTTTCGAGTTGCACCAAGAGTGGGATGCGATCACTGAAAAGACGAAGTCTTCAGTCGGAGGCTTGAATCAGATCTTGGAAAGATACAACGAAGCTATTCATCAATTCCCTGCAAGTTTGATTGCCCAGGCGATGCGCTTTCATTCAGTAGAAAAAATATAAAAAATGCTTACACCTTCCCCTAGAACGCCCTTATGGACTCAACTGCAGTTAGCGGCACAAGTGGTACAAGCAGTGCGCACCGGGGCATCTGGTACTGCAGCCATTGACGGGATTCCTGCTGATCTAAGGCCCGGCGTACAGGCTTTGGCGTTCCATGTCTGGAGACATCTTGGCCGTGCTGAATTACTCCTCAGCCAACTTGTGACCAAGCGACCAACCCCTGCAGCGCATGCGTTACTGTGCACCGCATTGGCACTTGTTGCGAGTCCTACTCAGACTTTGTACGATCCACATACGCTGGTCAACCAAGCTGTTGAAGCGGCGAAGCGTAGCCAGCAACTCCGCCAGCAGGCTAACTTCATTAACGCTTGCTTGCGGAGGTACTTGCGCGAGAAAACCACTCTGGACGCAGTGGTTCAAGATACGCCCGTAGCCCAGCACAATCACCCGCAATGGTGGATTGACCGTTTGCGCCAAGAGTACCCCGACGCGTGGCAGGGCATTCTTTCCGCCAACAATGCAGCTGGCCCTATGACTTTGCGTGTCAACCACCGCCAAACGACCCGGGATCGCTACTTGGACGACCTCATTGCGGCAGGGCACGACGCTATCGCCGTTGGGCCGGTTGCCATTAGGCTGCAGAGCGCTGTGCCGGTAAACAAACTTCCGGGGTTTTGGGATGGAATGGTTTCCGTGCAAGATGCCGCAGCCCAACTAGCTGCTCCCCTATTGCTCAACGGTCTACAGCATTCAAAAACGACACGCATACTGGACGCTTGTGCTGCCCCTGGCGGAAAAACTGGGCATTTACTGGAACTGACCGACGCTGAGGTAAGCGCACTGGACATAGATCCCAAACGCTGCGAACGCATACGTCAAAATACCGGGCGGCTCAAGTTACGTGCTGAAGTGCTGAGTGCTGACGCCTCTCAACCAGAACGTTGGTGGGACGGGCGTCAGTTTGACGCGATCTTGCTGGATGCCCCTTGCACAGCATCTGGCATCGTGCGTAGGCACCCGGACGTAAGGTGGCTGCGGCGTGAGACCGACATTGCACAACTCGCAGCTGAGCAAAAGGCTCTCCTAAGCACCCTATGGCCTCTAGTTAAAGTGGGTGGGCGACTGCTGTACTGCACGTGTTCCGTCTTCAAAGCCGAGGGTAGTGAGCAAATCGCAACGTTTCTCTCACGCAACACCGACGCGAGCTTACTGCCATCTCCAGGCCATTTACTGCCGCAAAGCTACAACGCTGGCCATCCTGTCCCTGACAATCAGCCGAATGACCATGACGGTTTCTATTACGCACTCTTGCAAAAGCAGCTGGGCTGAACTACGGCGGGTATTCGCTATAGCTTTACTGGTGCTCTTGACCGTGTTTTCGGCGAAGGCACAAGTCTCTACAGATGCGCAGCTCTTGCGTGTCGAACGCGTTGATGACGAGGTCTCAATTTCCACGGTACTCCCCATCGAAATTCCCAGTGCCGTCGAAGAGGCCTTGCAAAAAGGCCTGCCCTTGTTCTTTATCGCGGAAGCCGAGCTGGTGCGGGAGCGTTGGTACTGGTACGACAAGCGGGTCGTTTTGGTGGAGCGGCACACTCGATTGGCGTTTCAACCCTTGACCCGCAAGTGGCGCGTCACCGTGAGTTCAGGCCCTACCAAGGCGGGAAGTACCGGTTTGTCTCTTAACCAAAACTTTGAGACCCTGTCCGATGCCCTAGGCGTGGTGCGTCGGGTGTCCCGTTGGAAGATTGCAGACGTTAGTGACCTTGATCCTACGGTGAAATACAAAGTGGACTTTAGATTCAGACTCGATTTGAGTCTGTTGCCTCTCCCTTTCCAAATCGGCACCCTCGGGCAGACCGATTGGGACCTTGCATTCAATAGGACAGCGTCGCTTCCAGCGGAGCTTAGTAAGTGAGATCAGCGACCGAGCCTATTGCACCAACAGTAGCCCAGAAGGCGACTTCCCGGGTAGTCAGGCGGACAATTGCCGCTGGCGCTGCAGCAATGGTTCTCATTGGCTTGGTGCTGTTGTTCTTGCTCACGCAAGCCACCAACAATCGGGAACTGTACGAGCGCAATTACGCTTGGCTCTTCACGATCAATGTGGCCGTCGCAGCCATGCTCCTGTGCGGAGTTGCGTGGGTCGGCTTTCGTCTGTATGCACGCTTAAGAGACGGCAAGTTTGGTAGCCGGCTGTTGGTGAAACTCGCCCTGATCTTCGCTTTCGTTGGATTGGGGCCAGGGCTCTTGATCTATGTGGTGTCGTACCAGTTTGTTTCTCGTTCGATTGAGACTTGGTTTGATGTCAAAGTCGAGGGTGCCTTAGAAGCGGGACTGAACTTGGGACGGGTCACACTGGATGCGCTCGCGAGTGACTTGAGTGGAAAATCAAGGTCCGCGGCGCAGCAACTTGCAGAGAGCCCGGCAACCACAACTGGCCTCGTGTTGGAGCGGCTGCTGGAGCAATTGAATGCTACCGATGTCGCAGTTTGGAGCAGTTCTGGTACTTTGATTGCTAGCGCAGGCCAAGCCAGTTTTAAGCTGACCCCCGATAAGCCGACACAGGCCCAGTTCCGTACCGCACGACTTGAACGGGCTGTTTCGTGGGTGGAGGGTTTAGAAGACTTTAGCGCTGCCACATCATCCAACGCCCGCGTCAAAGTTCTCCTGCCAATCGCAAGTGCCAGTATCGGCCTGCAGCCAGATCAACGTTATCTATTGGTATCGAGGGCGTTACCTACTAACTTGGTAGCCAATGCGTTGGCTGTTGATGCTGCATACCGCGAGTACCAAGAGCGAGCGTTGTCAAGAGACGGCCTCAAGCGCATGTACATTGGTACTCTGACCTTAAGCCTCTTCTTAGCAGTCTTCGGCGCAATTTTGCTTGCCGTTATCTTGGGCAATCAAATTGCCAAGCCTTTGCTTGTGTTGGCAGAAGGCGTTAGCCAAGTGGCTGCGGGTGACCTTACGCCCAAGCTGGCGATGCAGGGCAAAGACGAACTAGGTGGGCTAACACGTGCGTTTGCCTCGATGACACAACAGCTCGCAGAGGCCCGGCTGACGGTGCAACACAGCATGGAGCGCGTGGACGCCTCAAGAGCCAACTTGCAGACCATCTTGGATAACCTAACCGCTGGCGTGATTGTGATGGGCGCTAAAGGGGAAATACGCAGTTCGAATCCGGGAGCCACACGCATTTTGCAAATCCCGCTACGTGAGCATCAGGGTCAAAGACTGACCGATATCGACGGGCTGCAGGTGTTTGGAGCCGAAGTCGCAAGCCAATTTGTGGAGTTCTTGGCGCAGAGAGCAGAAACCGGCGCAGACCATTGGCAGCAATCCTTTCAGCTGAGCCCCAGCGGCGAGCAAAGTGAGTATGGAGCCTCAGAGAAGGCCATTACCTTGGTGGCACGGGGCGCCGAGCTACCGGACAAGGCCACTCTGCTGGTTTTTGATGACATTTCCGAAATCGTATCAGCGCAGCGTGCACAAGCGTGGGGGGAGGTGGCGCGTCGACTCGCCCATGAAATCAAAAACCCACTCACGCCCATTCAACTATCCGCCGAGCGGCTTGAGCATAAACTGGCCAGTAAGCTGCAAGGCACAGAGCTTCAAATCTTGGTGAAGTCTGTCAAGACCATTGTCGACCAAGTGGACGCGATGAAACGACTGGTCAACGAGTTTCGCGACTATGCCCGGCTACCAGCGGCAGACCTCAAGGCGGTAGACATCAATACCCTAGTTTCGGACATCCTACAGCTGTATGAAACTGGACCAGAACGATGCCCTGTGCGCATGGAGTTAGATCCTAGCTGCCCCTTGGTTCAAGGAGATGCGCAGCAACTGAGGCAGGTCATTCACAACTTGGTGCAAAACGGTCAAGATGCCTCTGACATAAGTGCGCAGGGCAATGCAGTCATTGTTCGTACGCAATGGCTAGAGAAGTCTGGGCGCGTGCGACTGGCAGTTTTAGACCATGGCGCAGGATTTTCTGAGAGCATTCTCAAACGAGCCTTCGAGCCCTACGTGACCACGAAAGCACGTGGTACTGGCTTGGGCTTGGCGGTCGTCAAAAAGATCGCTGATGAGCATGGCGCGCGCATTGACATCGGCAATCGAATACAAGATGGAGTGGTCGTGGGGGCGCAAGTCTCGTTATCATTAAACACCTACACAAACGCGTCTGCATAAGCTAACGCGCACTGTATCCTTGGGATCCAAAACAACACTATGGCTAACATTCTGGTAGTAGACGACGAGCACGGCATTCGTGATCTTCTTTGGGAGATATTGAATGACGAAGGCCATACCGTTGAGCTTGCCGAAAACGCACAGCAAGCCCGAGTAGCCCGCACACGCGAAAAACCAGACCTTGTCTTGCTCGACATATGGATGCCCGATACAGATGGCGTGACCTTGCTCAAGGAGTGGTCTTCAACCGGACAACTCACCATGCCCGTGATCATGATGAGTGGTCACGCCACGATTGATACCGCGGTAGAAGCCACCAAAATTGGGGCCATGGCTTTCTTAGAGAAACCCGTTACTTTGCAAAAGCTCCTCAAAGCCGTTGAGCAAGGATTGGCACGAGGCCTACCCGTGCGTGCGCCAGTACCTACCCAGCCTGCAGTCGCAGTGCCTCCCAGCTTTTACGTGCAAGACACAACGCCGACGGTTTTTGCAACCGCTCCTGTCGCACCAGGTCCCGTCGCTGTACAGTCTTTTGAGCTAGATAAACCGCTACGGGAAGCGCGAGACGAGTTTGAGAAAGCTTATTTTGAGTTCCACTTGGCCCAAGAACACGGCTCCATGACCCGGGTTGCTGAAAAAACGGGGTTAGAACGAACGCATCTGTACCGTAAGCTCAAACAGCTCGGCGTAGACCTTACACGCGGTAAGCGAAGCGGAAGTTGATGGCAGTTTGCGTTCTTGAGAAAAATGGTGTTATACTTGCAGGCTTAGGCCCGGTAGCTCAGTCGGTAGAGCAGAGGATTGAAAATCCTTGTGTCGGTGGTTCGATTCCGCCCCAGGCCACCAAATGACCATTTCGGTGGTCACCATGCGGGAATAGCTCAGTTGGTAGAGCGATACCTTGCCAAGGTATAGGTCGAGAGTTCGAGCCTCTTTTCCCGCTCCAAATATTAAAAAGCCCTTTAGCTCACAAGCTAGAGGGCTTTTTTTATTGCCCGTTTACTTTTCAGAGCTTAGTGCAAGGTTGGTTTGCTTTTGCTTGACAGTGTTGCAAACACGTCCCTCCATGCATCATGGTGTTTTTGCGAAAAGTCGTCCCCCATCACTTGTTGCAAGGTTTGAATGAGCACGCTGCCAAACGTATCGAAGTTGGCCGACTCCACACCGCCACAACTGTAAATGCGCTCCAGTCTATGGATGCAGCCTGAGGCAGACGACTCGTTGGCGATCGCCTGCACAGCAGCGCCAAAAGACTGCCCAATCATGATGTCACGCTTGTCGACGCCTCCGGTAAACAGGCTTGCAAAACGTGGATCCACGCGCAGAAGGTTATTGTGGAAAATGCCGACCACGACAGGACCAATGGCATCGATCCGTTTCCACGACTCCTGCACCAGCACCGCTGATTGATGATTCACGCTCGCCTCACTTTGCTCAGCCCAAGCAGAAATGCGTGGACCTTTTTGCACAGTGTCCAGTGAAACGCGGCTAGCGTCTATCCCCCAAATGGGGGAATCGTTGGCACCTTCCGCGTCACGCTGTTGCAAGGCTTTGGGCATACCACCTTCACCCTATAAATCACCTGTCAGTGTGTTTTGAACATGTACGGGCGCAGCACTGCGCAGATAGTCCGCCAAGGTTTTCCCTGCCTCATCCGCAAATCGATGGTTGGGCTCATCCAGCGGACGAACGTGTGACAAGCGGTCCAGCCTGAAGCTGCGAAAGCCCTGGCGCGTTTCGCACCAGGCCGCGAGTGTCCAAACGCTGCCCCAAAAAAAACAGCCCAGCGGGCGAACGGTACGCTGCGTATGCGCAGACTTACCGTCTTGGTAATGCAGGTGCAACTTGGTCTGCGACTGCACCGCTTCACGCAGCATTTGCAAGCAGGGCTGCAAGGTGGGATCTAAGCCAATGGGCGGAGCGTAGACCGCCATGCCCTGCGCCGCCACGCGTGCCGCAGGAGGCAGTATCGACAAAATCTTGCTCAACACGCTTTGCGAGGCTTGGGCAAGCGCCGGGTCTTGCCAGACCTGCGCCATGCGCACCGAGGCCACCAGTGCTCTGGCCTCATCCAGGCTGAACATCAAGGGAGGCAGCTCAAAGCCTTTGCCCAAGCGATAGCCCACTCCCGCCTCGCCTTCGATGGGCACCCCTTGCAGTTGCAGGTCAGCCACGTCACGGTACACCGTGCGTTCGGACACCTCCAACCTTTGGGCCAGTTGGGCGGCTGTGGTCAGCCGCCGCCCACGGATGAACTGCACGATCTGGAAAAGACGGTCTGCACGGCGCATGGCAATAAGTGGGTTAGGTGAATGACTCGCTATCGCCCATCATACTTGCGTACATTGCTCTCAAAACAGTAGCGATTCAAACTGTAGCAGCGCGAGGTCAACCTGCATAGCCTGCGCGATCCGGCGCATGTCAGCGTCGCTCACCTTAAACAAACCCAACCGGAACTTGTAGCCCCAGCGGCTGCGGTCTTCCACGAAGTCAAACATGTCTAGCAGCGGCGCGATAGGTGTCTCTTGAGCCGGTACATACGCAACGTCGCGTCGAAACGGTACAAACCCACCGCCCATGTCAAAGGGGTAGGGGCTACCTTCCTTCACCAGACCAATCGACACAAACTTTTGCAAGGTGTCTTTGCCCCCCATGGTCACCGTGGGCGCGTAGTAGGCCACCCTGTCACCCGGGGCCACACGTTGCAAGGGCGCACGCTTGCCGTGGCACACCTGCATATAGCCGCGTTCCGGTATGGCACAGCCGCGCCGCGCATGCTGTGCGCTTGCCACTGCGATCCAATTGTTGCGTGCCACGCTGTCATCACAGAAGGTGAAAGGGTTGGCAAGACTATGCATCGCTGATTCCTAGAAGCTGTTGAACACGCGTGCATGATGCGGCCCCCTTGCTGACACCGTGGTGTCAGCAGGCTTTAGCGCCTAGGGCAACCGACACCATCAGGCCATGGCCAAAGCGGCACGCCGTCCGGCCTGCGTCTGCCCACCAAAGCCCCAGTTCGCGGCAGGAAGTTCGCGCACCACCACATAGCTCGCCTGCGCCAGCGAGCCCCAGGGTGCCAATACCGCTTGTATGGCCGCATAGGCCTTGGCAACGAATGCGGCCTTCTCTGCGTCGGTGTTGGTGCCAGCGGTAATGCTGATCTCCAGAAACGCAGTGGGCCTATCCACCACCTGGCCGCCAATATGCCAACGCGCGGCCGGAATATCTTCAATGATGACCACCGTCACGCCGCGCAGCTTGTGCAGCACCTCGGCCGTCAGCTGTGTCAGCTCAGTAGCCAAGGCGTGGTACTCGGCGGGGTTTTGCAGCGGTGAGACTTTGAGAAGCAAAGTGGGCATAACCGTGCTCCTTACTGGGTGAGGCTGGAACTGAGCCGACCCAACGCACCCTGGCTTCGGCGCAATCCATAGGCCAGCGCATTGCGCGAGGCCGTGTAGCCCCTGACCCATTGGCTTCCTAGGTAATGCCAAAAGGCATCTTGTGCTTGCGATCTGGCCGAAGCGGCTTGGGCGCGCGCTAGGTGGTGGATACGGGCAAGTTCTGCGGCTGAGTAAGTCATGGTGTTTCCTGGTGGTTTTGACAGTGACTTCACTGTATTGAAATACCAGAGCCTTAGAAACCGCCTAAAACAGGTAATGGTTTTGCAGTAAGTGCAAAACCAATCACAATACTGCGATGCAACTCCAACTTGACGACATCGCTTTGTTCATCCGCATCGCAGAACTGGGCACGCTGTCTGCAGCCGCCCGCGAGCGCAATGCGCCCGTCAGCCAAGTCACGCGCGCATTGGCGCGGCTAGAGGCCGGCTGTGGGGTGCGCTTGCTGCATCGCACGACCCACGGACTCAGCATGACGGATGAAGGCGACACTTTCTTGTCCTATGGCCGCAAGCTGATGGACACCACCGCTGAGCTAGGCAGTGAAATCTCCGGCAAGCTAGCCGGGCCCAGCGGCTGGGTGCGCGTGAGCGCCAGCCCCATCATGTCCGACTGCGTATTGGCACCCAGCATCAACGGCCTGTATCGCCGTTACCCGGCCTTGCATTTGGATATCAACGCGGATGACCGCATCGCCGACATGGCGCGCGACGGCATCGACGTGGCCATCCGCAGCGGCACGCTCAACACCGACACCTTGGTGGCCCGCAAAATCGGAGAGCATGGGCGCATCGTGTGTGCTGCGCCTGACTACTTGGCCACCCATGGCACGCCGCAACGCCCGGAGGACCTACAACACCACCGCCTGATCGCCAGCAGCGCCAGCCCCACGCTGAACCGTTGGTCATTCGCAGATAGCCAGGGGCCCGGCGAATACCAAGTCAAGGGCTACACCCGCACGGACAACACCGCTTTGCTGCTGAGCATGGCGCTGCAAGGCGTAGGTATTGCGCGCATCAATGACCTGTACGCCTTGCCCCTCATCCGCGAGGGACGACTTGTTCCCATCTTGCAAAGCTACTTTGCCAGCCCACGCATCCCCATCTACGCGGTCATGCTGCAAGAGCGGCAACGCCTGCCCAAGATACGCGCTTGCATCGACTACTGGGCCGAATGGTTAGCGGCCAGTGGCGCCGGGTAAGGCATAGGTAACCTATGGGTGAGGGCCAAAGCCCACCCAATTCAACTGGCGGAACATGTAACAGTGGAGTAACATTCGGCAAAAAATGGAGGACTGCATGTTCAGCTGGTTGCGAAGCAAGCGCGAAAAAGACGCTAAATCACCCCCTGCGGCGGTGAATTCGCGTGGGTTGGAGGTGATTGAAGACGACCCGGAAACCGTGTGGAGCATGTGGGAAGATGCGGTGGCTGTGCAAGACTCCAAGTTCAGTGCCTCCACCCTGGGGGACTTGTCCACACCAGCGAAAGCACGTACGCCAACGCCTGCAGTGGCTCCTGACGCCGCAGACACCACGCCTCTGAGCTTAGAAGACCTGCGTGCATTTGAGCAAGCCACCAAGGAGCCCGCGCAATCCCGCAAGCAGCGCCTGAATGAGGCCATGCGCGTGCTAGAACTCCGTCATAAGCGGGTGGCAAGTACCGTGCGCACCTTGTGGGGTCACCAAGAGTGTGGCCTGTATCTGCATCGGCTGATCAGCAATGGCGAAGACGGCGTGGAGTTTTCGCAAGATCTCTTGCAACAAGACGTGACGGACGCTTTGACCGTTTTGTACGAATTGCACCAAGCGCGCCACGGCAGCAAGGACGCTTAGCCGACGCCCCGCCGAGCGCACTGCCAGCCGCGCAGGGTTCGGCTACCAATCCAGCAACGTCAGGCCCACGCTCAAGACCGTGCGTTTGCGGTTGTAGTCCAAGAGCGAATCCCCATAGCCGCTAAACAACTCTGTGTGAAACCGCAGACCGCTGCGCTCACCCGCAGCACCAGCGGTGCCCAACTTGTGCCACCAGGCCACACGCACCGAGCCATTGGCATTGGCGGCCAGTGAGTGGCGCACCGTCATGCTCAAGGCGTTGAGCGGGTCCACATTCCACACCGCCGCCACTTCCGCGCGACCCACCAAGTCCGCAATCTCAGGGTTATCGTCTCCGGCGGCATCTTCGGGAATGCGCTGCCACAGGTTGGCGTTGATGGCAAAGTCATTGCCATACTCCCAGCCCGCTTTGGCGATGATGCGGTTCCAGCTGCGCGACAAAGGCAAGCTTTGCCCGTTGGACTGGTGGTTGGCGCTCACGCCCGCGTAACGCAGGCGCCAGGTGCCAAACTGCGCGCTTTGCAGGGGGTAGATGTAAGTCAACTCAGGCTCATGGTCGGTCGAGCGAAATGGGCGCGACAGCGTGGGGTTAAACAGCTGCCAGTACGACTGCTGGCTGTACGAAAACCACAGCGAATCCAGCCGGTCCGGCGCACCACCGGTGAGCAGCCCTTGCGCCACCTTGGTCCGCACCGAGAGCTGCATGCGTGTCTCGCTCGTGGTGTACGGCAAAGGCGTGGCCGTGTGGTCCGCCGTGGACGATGAGGGCGCCAAGTTCACACTGTCTGAGCCAATGACCGAGAGGCTGATAGGCCGGTAGCCCCGCAAGCCAAAGGTGCCGCAGTCGCTGGCGGGCTCTAGCTCCCAAAACCTGGACAAGCCCGTGGCCTTGGGGTTCTTGCAGCCCACATCCACAGCAGGCGCTGGCGCGCTGGCTCCCACGGGGGCGCTGACAGCCGGTGCGGCAGCGGTCGGGTTGTTGGTAGCGGATGCTGCGGTGCTTTCAGGGGCATTTTGGCCTCTTGCGCCCATGGATATTGTGCAGAAAGCTATCAATGTAATAGCGGAGCAAAAGAAAGGTTTCATCGTACTTTGGCCGCTGCGGCAGCCGAGGCTTGGGCTTTGAGGGCGAACTCGGCACGCAGGGCGCGCAGTTTTTCGCGGGGGTCTTCTTTCACCGTGTTTTGGTCCAAACCCATCTCGGCAATGAAGCGGCTGGGCAGGGCGGCCACCAACTCGCGCCCTTTTTTGCGGCGCTTGGTCCAGCTCACGGCCAAGGTGCGTTGCGCGCGGGTAATGCCCACGTACATCAGGCGGCGCTCTTCTTGCAGGCGTATGGCCATCTCAGCGTTGACCGACTCCGCCGCGCGGTCTGAACCACCCAGTGAGTCCGCGCCGTCGTCCATCTTGAAGGGCAGCATGCCCTCGGTCACGCCCACCAGCAACACATGGGGCCACTCCAAACCCTTGGAGGCGTGCAGGGTGGACAGCGTGACCACGTCTTGGTCTTTCTCGCGCTCCGAGATGGTGGACAAGAGCGCAATGTTTTGCGCCACTTCCAGCAGGTTTTTGATCTCGCGCTGGGTGGTGGTGCCGGCGCTGTCGTCGATCTGACCGCCGCAGCGCTGGGCCATCCAGTCGCAAAACTCCATCACGTTGTTCCACTTGGCGGCGGCTACTTTTTCGCTGTCCTCGCCGTCGTAGAGATGCTTTTCATAGTCAATCTCTTTGAGCCATTCGTTCATGTAGGCCCGGGCGGCCTCCGCGCCCTCGGTCTTCTTGGCGCGAAACTCTAGCTCGTTGATGTAGCGACCAAACTCATGCAAGCTGCCTAATGCTTTGGCGCTGATCACACTGGCCAGCGAGCTGGAGAACAGGGACGCAAACAGGCTTTGCTTGTACTGGCTGGCAAACTGCCCCAGGGCCCCCAGCGTTTGGTGCCCAATGCCGCGCTTGGGCGTGGTCACGCAGCGCAAAAACGCCGGGTCGTCGTCGTTGTTGCTCCACAGGCGAAACCAGGCGCACAGGTCGCGAATCTCCGCGCGGTCAAAAAAGCTTTGCCCGCCCGACACCTTGTACGGAATGTTGGCGCGGCGCAGCGCTTTTTCAAACGGCTTGGCTTGGTGGTTGGCCCGGTATAGCACCGCAAAGTCGCGGTACTCCTTGTACTGCTTGCCTTGCTGTGGCGTGCCGTCAGCGCGCAGGCTTTGGATGCGTGCCACCGCGCGCTCCGCTTCATGCTCTTCGTTGTCCGCGTCAATCACGCGCACCGGCTCGCCTTCGCCCAGCTCGCTGAACAAGGTCTTGGGGTAGAGCTTGGGGTTGGGGCCAATCACGTTGTTGGCGGCCCGCAAAATGGCGCTGGTGGAGCGGTAGTTTTGCTCCAGCTTGATCACCCGCAGCGTGGGAAATTCCAGCGGCAAGCGCTTGAGGTTGTCTAGGGTGGCGCCGCGCCAGCCGTAGATGGACTGGTCATCATCGCCCACGGCGGTAAAGCGGGCTTGTGCTGGGTTGTCTGCCCCTACCAAGAGCTTGAGCACCTCGTACTGTGTGGCATTGGTGTCTTGGTATTCGTCCACCAGCACATGGCCCATTTGGCGCTGCCATTTTTGGCGCACATCTTCATGGTCGCGCAGCAGCTTGAGCGGCAGGCTAATCAGATCGTCAAAGTCCACGCTTTGGTAGGCCGTTAAGCGCTCTTCATAGCGCGCCATCACCACGGCGGTAATGCGCTCGTTGTCGTCCGCAGCTTGGGCCAGTGCTTGCTCAGACGTGAGCCCTGCGCTTTTCCATCCGCTGATGGTCCACTGCCACTGGCGGGCGGTGGCCACATCGGTGCTGCCGCCTGCGTCTTTCAAAATGCTGGTCACATCGCCTTGGTCCAAGATGCTGAACTGGGGTTTCAGCCCCAGCGCTGCGCCGTCTTGACGCAGCATGCGCACGCCCAAAGCGTGGAAAGTGCACACCAGCACGTCTTGGGCGGCCCGCCCGATCAGGCTCTTGGCGCGCTCGCGCATTTCTGCTGCGGCCTTGTTGGTAAAGGTAATCGCTGCAATGCGTTGCGGCGGCATGCCTGAGTTAATCAGATGGCCAATTTTGTGCGTAATCACCCGGGTTTTGCCCGAGCCCGCGCCCGCCAGTACCAGGCAGGGGCCACTGACGTAGTTGACGGCTTCTTGCTGGGCGGGATTCATACCGTGGGACGATGGGGCAGACATGCAGGGGGCAAACAGTGGGGTTGGCAAGCCGCCGGGTGCGTAGCGCCTGTGGCAGGCGGTGCGGCAACCCTTGCGGCCTAGGCGTGGCTTAGGTCAGGGCGCCATCTTAACGGCTTGCCGTGCAAATGCCCTGACAATGCCAGCGTGCTGCAAATCCTCAACATCACCTTTCCCTTTTTCGCGCTGGTCTTGTGTGGCTACCTGGCCGCGCGCCGTGGCATGCTCCCATTGCCCGCGATTCCGGGCCTCAACGGCTTTGTCCTGTTCTTCGCCTTGCCGTGCATGCTGTACCGCTTTGGCGCGTCTACGCCCATTGCCCAGTTGCTAGACCCTAGCGTGGCGCTCACCTATTTGCTGTGCGCCGTGGTCATGGTGGGCTTTGTGCTGGCCGTCACCCTGCGCGGGCGCATCGGCTGGAACGACGCCGCCTTTGGCGCGCTGGTGGGCGCTTTCCCCAACACCGGCTTTATGGGCGTGCCCCTGCTGGTCGCCTTGCTGGGCCCCACCGCTGCGGGCCCGGCCATCGTCACCATCTTGGTGGACATGGTGTTCACCACCTCGCTGTGCATTGCGCTCTCGCGCCTGGGGCCCCATGCCCACCCCGCCGCAGGCAGCCCGGGCGCTGCGCTCGATGTGTCCGCCGCCACGGCGCTGAAAAACGCGCTCAAAGGCGTGGCCGCCAACCCCATGCCGTGGTCTATCTTGGCGGGTGCCTTGGTGTCGGCCTTGCAGCTGGACTTGCCCAAGCCAGTGGTGGCCACCGTAGGCCTGTTGGCCGACGCCGCCTCGCCTGTGGCCCTGTTCACCATTGGTGCAGTGCTGGCGCGCTCGCAAATGCAGGCCCAAAGCGGCGAAGCCCATGCCGTGCCTTGGCAGCACTATGTGCCGGTGGCACTGATCAAGCTCTTTTTGCATCCGCTCTTGGTGCTGCTGGTAGGTGCCAGCGCTATTGCGCTGGGCGTGCCGCTGAGCCGGTTTGCGCTCACCGTGCTGGTGCTTTTGGCCGCACTCCCTAGCGCGAGCAATGTGTCGCTCTTGGCCGAACGCTTTGGGGCCGACAACGGCCGCATCGCCCGCATTATTTTGGTGTCCACGGCAGCCGCATTTTTCACCTTCTCCGGCGCGGTCGCGCTGATGAAGGGCGCTTAAGCGCACATCCGCTAAAGTGTTTGTAAGGGCTGCTTGGCTAGCCCTGCAAAAAATAGAGGAGACCCCATGCCATCTACCCACAAGGCCCTGTCGGCCATCACTGCGGCTTTGGCCCTTGCACTGCTGGCTAGCTGTGCAAGCACCGATGCTGCGTTCACCTACACCGTGCCTCAGCAGCCTGAGGGCGCGTCTGGCTACACCGACAAACCGGGCTGGAGCACGCACACATTTGCCGTAGCGGCGGCCAACCCGCTGGCTACCGACGCGGGCTACCAAATCTTAAAAGCCGGTGGCTCGGCCATTGACGCCGCTATTGCCGTGCAAATGGTGCTCACCCTGGTGGAGCCGCAGTCCAGCGGCATAGGCGGCGGCGCGTTTTTGCTGCATTTTGATGGCCGAGCTGTGGAGGCTTTCGACGGCCGCGAAACCGCACCCGCCGCTGCCACCGAAACCCTGTTCTTGAAGCCCGATGGCAAGCCCATGGCGTTTATGGAGGGCGTGGTGGGCGGGCGCTCTGTGGGCGTGCCGGGCACGGTGCGCATGCTGCACATGGCCCACCAAGCCCACGGCAAGCTGCCTTGGGCGCAACTGTTTGCGCCCGCCATTGCGCTGGCGGAGCAAGGCTTCAAAGTCAGTGCCCGGCTCAACACCTTGTTGGCGGCTGAACAGGCCTTGCGCAAAGACCCCGTGGCCTTGGCCTACTTTTACGACCCAGCCGGCCAGCCTTGGCCCGTAGGCCATGTGCTCAAAAACCCCGAGCTGGCCCAGGTGCTGCGGGCGCTGGCCAGCAGTGGGCCCAGCGCCTTGTACCAAGGCCCCGTGGCCCAAGCGGTGGTGGACAAAGTGCGCGCCCACCCCAGCAACCCCGGTCTCTTGAGCATGGCCGACATGGCGGCCTACCAGCCCAAAAAACGCGCAGCCCTGTGCAGTGACTATGCGGCGCAGGGCCGCAGCTACCGGCTGTGCGGCTTTCCGCCCCCCAGCTCGGGGGCCATTGCCATTGCGCAAACGTTGGGCATCTTGCAGCACACGCCCGCTGGCACGCTGCCGCTGGCAGACGGTTTGCCCTCGGCCCCGTGGTTGCACCTGTACACCGAGGCCGCGCGGCTCGCATTTGCAGACCGAGCCCAGTACGTGGCCGACCCCGACTTTGTGGACCCACCGGCTGGCACTTGGATGAGCTTGCTAGAGCCGTCTTACTTGGCACAGCGCGCGCAGCTCATTGGCGCGCAGTCTATGAAGGTGGCCAAACCCGGCGTGCCGGGTGCTACCAAAACCAGCTACGCGCCCATGCCCAACCAGCCCGAGTACGGCACCAGCCACATCAGCATTGTGGATGCGCAAGGCCACGCCGTCGCCATGACCACCACTATTGAAGACGCCTTTGGCGCGCGGCAAATGGTTAAAGGGTTTTTGCTCAACAACGAGCTCACCGATTTCAGCTTCGCCCCCACAGACGCCAGCGGCACGCCCATTGCCAACCGCGTGCAGCCTGGCAAGCGGCCACGCTCGTCTATGTCACCCACACTGGTGTTTGACCAAGCCACGGGCAAGCTGCTCATGAGCGCAGGCAGCCCCGGCGGGGCCTTGATCATTCATTACACCGGCAAAACGCTGTACGGCACCCTGAACTGGGGGCTGAACGCACAGCAGGCCATCAAGCTGCCCAACTTTGGCACCACCAACGGCCCCACGCTCTTGGAGCAAAAGCGCTTCCCAGCTGCCACCGTAGACGCTTTGAAGGCTATGGGCCACGAGGTGCGCGAGCTCGACATGACCAGCGGCCTGCAAGCCATCCAAGCCACGGCCAGTGGCTACTTCGGTGGCGCTGATCCTCGGCGTGAGGGCATGGTGATGGGGGATTGACGGGGCTTGGCTTTAAGTCTGCGCCCCCATGTGTTGAAGGCAGCTTGGGAGCAAAGTCAGCCCACAGCCCTGTACCCAGTTAGACTGCACCAAAGGAAACATCACTATGGCCGGCGTATTTGGAAAAGATCCCAACATGAAACGAAAAGGGAGCCAGCAGGAGCTGGACCGCATCATGGGCGAGCGTGCTCGCAACAAGGAGGCGGCGGCCGCCAAGTTCCGGCAAAAGAAGCCCGCACCCGCTGCACCCCAGCAGGCCGAGCCCCTGAAGACCTGAACCACCCCACGGCGTAGGCAATGCCCGCCGTTGGATTGGCGCTCTGCCTACATCGCAATGCAGTGCAGGTAACATACATTCCATCAAAAAAACGGGAGCCCCGCGATGACCTCGAGTACGACAACAACGGCTTTTGTGACGGGTGGTGGTTCGGGCATAGGCAAAGCAATATCCAAAGCTTTGTCCGCGCGGGGCGTGTCAGTCTGCGTTGCGGATATTGATGGGGCTGCCGCCCGAGAGGTTGCGTCAGAGTGTGGACCTCGCGCATCCCCTCTCGCCTTGGACGTGCGTGATGCGCAAGCCGTTCGCAGTGGCATCGAGACGTTTGCGGGCGAACACGGCAGACTGGACTACGTCTTCAACAATGCAGGCATTGGCACCTCGGGTGAAACCAATGACATTCCCTTAGAAGCTTGGCGGCGCATCGTGGACATCAACTTATATGGTGTGTTGCATGGCGTTCTCGCGGCCTACCCCCTGATGCTCAAGCAGGGGTATGGGCACATTGTGAACACGGCGTCGCTTGCGGGTTTGGGGCCCGCACCACTTTTTTCCCCTTACGCACTGACTAAGCACGCTGTGGTTGGGTTAAGCAACAGCCTTCGGATCGAGGCTGCAGCGCGGGGCGTGCGGGTGAGTGCGTTTTGCCCGGCAGCGATTGAGACGCCCATCTTGGACACCATGAACCCGGCAGAATTCAAGATAGGTACAGCGCCAGATGCTCGCCGATTTCTTACCGCGCTGGCAGGACCACCTTACTCCGTGGAGAAAGCCGTTGACGAGCTACTGGTGGAACTAGGCAAAAACAAGGGGGTGATCGTGCTGCCGGCGCGGGCGCGATTGGCGTGGCGCTTGGGAAGGTGGTTTCCAGCGTTAGTTGAAATGGTGAGCAAAAGCGCAGTAGCGGCCGAAAGAAAAGCGCTTCAGTGATCGCATAGAACGGATGCGGCATCCTTTGCATCTATCCACATGTCTTTCTTTATTGATATCTCTTTTTCCCCAAAGGTCTGCACATGGCATTTCTCTACACGCTGCTGCTGATTGGCATATGCCTGTTGGTGTTTATCCAGTTGAAGCCCCACACCGCATCTCGCTGGGGTTTGGGTTTAGAGCGCCAGCGCAGCGGGCTGGAACTGAAGTCGCAAGCGATTGCGGGCTTTGACATCCCCTACCTGGAAGGCGGACAGGGCGAGGTGCTCGTGCTGGTGCACGGCTTTGGCGGCGATAAGGACAACTTCACGCGCATGGCGCGGTTTTTAACACCGCATTTTCGGGTGATACAGCCCGACCTGCCGGGCTTTGGCGATGCCACGCGCGACCCGGCCGCGCGGTACCGCATGGCCGATCAGGTGGAGCGCCTGCATGCGTTCTTTCAGGCCCTGGGCGTGCAAAAAATGGTGTTTGGTGGCAACTCCATGGGTGGTTTCATTGCCTGCGAATATGCCGCGCGCTATCCCGAGCAGGTCAAGGCCCTCTGGCTGCTGGATGCCGCGGGTACGGCCGCAGCCCACGCTTCCCCCATGCTGAAGCAGTACCTCGCCACGGGCGACTCGCCCCTGCTGCTGCGCAGCCAGGCCGATGTGGCCCGCTTGATCCGCACCACCATGGCCCGCCCGCCGTACTTCCCCGGCTTCTTGAAGCGCACGCTGGGCGCACGCGCCATCGCGGATTACCCGCTGCATTGCGAGATCTTCAAAGACCTCAGCCAACATTCGCCCATGCTCGAAGCCCGGTACACCACCCTGCCCACCCCGGCGCTGATCGTGTGGGGGGCGGAGGATGCCATCTTGAATCCGGCGGCAGCCCAGACCCAAGAACGGCTGTTCCCACATCACCAGACCATCGTCATGCAGGGAATTGGGCACTTGCCCATGCTGGAAGCGCCCGCCCAAACCGCCCAGGATTTCCTGAAGTTTGCGCGAACCCTGCCGGCCTAACGCTGCTGCACAAACTCCAGTGCGCCATCGTCAAGGGGTTCGTCCAGCAGCAGGGTTTTGTCCACCTCGTAGGCATGGGTCACCCGCCAAGGCCCGCTGAGTCCCTGGCGAGGCAATTCGTTTGCGTCGCGCAGGATGTAGCCCGAGGTGAGTGAACTCATCACATTGCCCTCGCCCCGTTGCCCGTCCGGTGCGCGCGGAGTTACGCGGGCGATGCCCTTGGCATCCATGTAGTTGAGCAGCCGGCAGACATAGCGCGAAGCGATGTCCGCCTTCAGCGTCCACGAGGCATTGGTGTAGCCAAAAATGAACCCCATATTGGGCAGGTTCTGCATCAGGACGGCACGGTAGCTCAGCAGTTCATGGGTTGATACTGGCGCGCCGTCCAGGGTGATGTCCATGCCGCCAAAGGTCTTGAGGCGTATGCCGGTTGCAGTCACCACGATGTCCGCGTCCAGCGTCTCGCCCGACTTCAACAAGATGCCGTGCTCGGTGAACGTGGCAATCTCGTCGGTGACGATAGCGGCCTTGCCCGACTTGATCGCTTTGAACAGGTCGCCATCCGGCACCACACACATGCGCTGGTCCCAGGGCTTGTAGTTCGGCGTGAAGTGGCGCATGTCGACCGTGTCGCCCAGCTCTTTTTTGATCGGGCGCAGCATGAACTTGCGCATGGCGTCGGGCCAGCGTTTGGCACCCTTGTAGAGCGCGCGCTGCAAGGCGATATAGGTGCGGCGCAATGCGCCGTAAATCCAGCGTGCGGGCAAGATTCGCCCCAGCAGCGCAATTGTTTTTTCCAGCGTGGGCGCGATGAAGTAGTAGGTGGGCGTGCGCTGCAACATGGTGACATGCGCGGCATCGGCCACCATGGCCGGAACGATAGTGACCGCCGTGGCGCCGCTGCCGATCACGACGACCCGTTTACCCCGATAGTCCAAGTTTTCGGGCCAAAACTGCGGATGAAGGGTCTGCCCCTTGAAGCGCTCCACACCGGGGAACACAGGAAGGTGTCCCTGGTCGTAATCGTAGTAACCGGTGCAACTCATGAAAAAGTGGCAGGTGTAGCGGCGGGTTTCTCCGGTGGACTCCTGCAGCGCCGTGATCGTCCAGCGGTTGTGCTCGCTGGACCAGTCGGCCTTGAGGATTTTCAGGCCGAAGCGGATGTGCTGGTCCACCCCATATTCCCGCGCGGTCTCCTTGACGTACTCCCGCACCAGCCGCCCTTCAGACAGCACCTTGGGGGACATCCAGGGCCGAAAGGCATAGGCAAAGGAAAACATGTCAGAGTCGGACCGCACGCCGGGGTAACGAAAAAGATCCCAGGTGCCGCCAATGGCATTGCGCCGCTCCAAGATGGCGTAGCGCTTGCCCGGCGATTCCTTCTGCAAATGGCACGCCATACCGATGCCGGAAATACCTGCGCCAACAATTAGCACATCAAAATGTTCGCTCATAGATCTCCCTGCCGAGTACCAGGTGCAATGCGTCCCCCAAGCGGGCCATTGTCTTGAAAGTCAGTGTAAACCTTCACCCCCAAAGCCCTTGCACGGTGCAACGTCATTGCCCCTTAAACATGGCGGCTTAGAGTACGAAGCGCGGTAAGGGGCGAGGCTCTTGGAGCAAAAGCGCTTCCCCACTGCCACGGTTGACGCATTGAAGGCCATGGGCCACGACGCGCGCGAGCTAGACATGAGCAGCGGCCTGCAAGTCATCCACGCCACCCCTGGTGGCTACTTTGGTGGTGCTGATCCACGCCGTGAGGGGATGAGAAAAACCTAGTGAAATCAAGCGTGACAGGCTATTTTTGACGTTTGATACACGGCGGTCAGCCAGTATATAAGTCGCTTTTGCCGCGTATCAAGACGGCTAGGGTTGCCTCGGCTCAGTCAGCCTGAAGAATCCGGTTATAAATCAACGACATGGATATTCAGTTTTCTCCAGTCACCAGTTCAGTGCCGCGATACGTAGCGGATTCAACTTTCATAACACGTTGGGCGTCAGCAACCATGCAGCGCATCGTATTTACCATACTCCTTCTTCCCACCTTGGCTATTGGCGCGGGTTTCGACTGCAAGATGGCGGCTACTCGCGTGGAGCGCCTGATTTGTGCCAACACTGAACTTTCCTCTCTCGACGACGCGCTCTCCGAAGCGTTCTCATTCGAAGTGGAAAGGACAGAATTCTCTGCCCGCCTTCGGGCCACACAAAAGGTATGGCTTGCCAACAGAAACGGCTGCTCCGACGTTTCTTGCATACGACAACAGTACGAACATCGGATTGCCGAACTGTCCTGTGACCCCAAAAGTGCAATGGCAGGTTCCGCCATTGGGGCCAATCAATGCGCCTACTTCTCGCGTCGAGAACTTGATCGGGAGCTTTCGTTAGTCGAAGAGAGCTATATCCGCAGAGTGTCCACAGAGGATAACAACCCCGACTACCTCGCTCGCACCTTCAAAGACGAGCAGAGCGCATGGCGAAATTACCGTGCCGCTTACTGCGCACACTATGGCGCAATGGAAGGTGGTTCCGATGGATGGAAGAACGCCTTCGCTGGAATGTGCGAAGTTGACGAAACCAAGAAACGCATTGCGCGCCTGAAGAATGAAATCGGCGCAAAGTAGATTGAAGGGGCCGACGCCCAACCCAGCGGTCAACCGGACCTTGCGCATAAGGCCGCGCATGGCCGGTTACCTTGAACGTCAGACTTACTTTTGAAACTCTCCTTTGGAGGGCGGCATCTGATCGTTTTCACCCCAAAAAACAGTCGCCCACCCGACCTTAGACCTATCCCTCATAACCCCCGACTCCCCACAGGGCCTTGAAGTCATCCCCTCTCGGCCCAAGCTTCAGCCCTAGGCACAATACCCCCATGAACCCTTTGTCGAAATTTCTCTCTGGCCTCACGCGTGCGGTGGTCAAGCTGGTGTTGGTAGGGATGGCGGCCATCTTTGGTTTGAGCCTTCTTGTTGCGGTGTTGGTCGCGGTGCTGGTGACGGTGGTGTGGTCGCTGCTGACGGGGCGCAAGCCAGCGATATTCACGACCTTCACCCGCTTTCGGCAAGCGGCGCAGGCGTTTAAAACGGGCCGTGCTTCTTGGGGCCAGCGCAACGGCCATGCGCCGCAAAGCGCGGCAGATGTGGTGGATGTGCAAGCGCATGAAGTGCGCCCCGCCACTGCGCAAATTGAAGTGCGGCCAGCGCCACCGGCAGACTCTGGCGCGCCGCGCTAAGCGCTTAGCCGCTGTTACTCGCCTGCACAGGCAGGGCTCTGCCCCGCATGGGGCAAACGCGGGCAGCTATTGAATCCATAGCTGCTTGCGCACATTCCATGCGCGGCGCGGCCACTTTTTGCCTCCCTACAAAAAGGTATCTGCCTCAGGGCGGCAGCGGATCAGCCCTGCGGCTGCGCAAGCCGCTGTGCTACCAAGTGCACCAGCGCGCGTGCGTTGGCGCCTGCGGTGTGCACCGGCAAGGTGAGGGCCTGCACGCAGTCGCCTTCGGCAATGGGCAGGTGCCAGTCGGGCAGCACGTTGTGCAAACGCCCGGCCGCTAGGTCTTCTTGCACGCAGAAATCAGGTGCCAGCACCACGCCTTGGCCCATGCGCGCCAGCGCTACCAGGGCTTCCAGGCTGTCGGCGCTGATGTGGGGCTGCAGCTCCACGGTCTCGCGTGCGGGGCTGCTGCGGCTGTGCCACTGCAAGGGCCAGATTTGTGCGCCGCCCTCCAGCATGAGCAAGGGCCATAGCTGTAATGCCTGCGGGCTGGCCAGTGGCGTAGGTGTGCTGCTGTAGGCCCCAATGCGGTAGCGCAGCACCGGCTGGGCCACGCAGTCTTCCGGGGGCTTGCGGGTGATGCGAAAGGCCACATCCACCCCCTCACGCACCAGGTCTACCCGCCGCTCCGTGAACATCAGCTCCATGGCCACGCCGGGGTGCGTGCGCCCAAACTCGGCCAGCAAAGGCAGCAGCACGCTGTAGCCAAAGGCGCGCATGCTGGTGATGCGCAGGCGGCCTTGCAGGCTGTCCCCCTCTTTGCGCAGCGCCATGCGCGCCGCCGTGGCGGCCTCCAACACCACTTGGGCCCGCGCAGCCAGCGCGCGCCCGGCCTCAGTAAGCCCCAGCGAGCGGGTGGTGCGTGCCAGCAGGGTTTGGCCGCTTAACTGCTCCATGGCGGCCACGCGGCGGCTCACGGCCGCCCGCGTGAGCCCCAGTTGGCGGGCCGCGCGTGAAAAGCTCCCGGCGGCCACCACACGGGCAAACAGCTCCAGCGCGTTGGCGTCCAAAGTGGACGCCTCGCGGTGGCGGTGCAGCTGCGTTGCCGACAGGGTGGGCGGGTCTTTTGGTGAGTTCATGTAAACAGTGTGGTTCTGAAAGCGGATCTATTCAAGCAATTGGCACCAATCTACCATGCAGCATCACGAATCACTTGCTTGGAGACGCTATGTCTTTTGCCCCCACCGCTGCAGCCGCTTATTCACCCTCTCGGTTTGCGAGGACTGCTTTGGAGTCCCCCGACCAAGGGCATTTGCATGCCCATTTGCCCTTCCAAGACGCACCCAACCCGCAGGCCGAGGTGGTGGGCAAGGTGGCGGTGCAGTTTGCCGCCACCGATGGTCACCCTGTGCATGGGCACTGGTTTGCGCCGCAGCACCAGGCCGCCCACGCGGTGGCGGTGATGGCGCCCGCCACCGGCGTGCCGCAGCGCTACTACCACGCCTTTGCCCGCTGGCTGGCTGCGCGTGGCTACGCCGTGCTGTGCTTTGACTACCGGGGCATGGGCCAGAGCGGCAACGCCCGTGGGCGCACCGGCATGCGCGAATGGGTGCGCCACGACCTCTCGGGTGCTTTGGCCTGTGCCAAGGCGCATAGCACCCAAACCGACCCACACCTGCCTGTGCTGTGGGTGGGGCATTCCTTGGGCGGCAATGGCTTGCCGCTGGTACAGGGCATTGAGCACATTGATGCGGCCATTACCTTGGGGTCGCAGTTTGGGTACTGGAAGCTGTGGCCACGCGGCTGGCACCGCCAAGTGACCCGTGTGTTTTATGGCCACTGGGTGCCGCTGTGTGTGCGCCTGACCGGGCGGCTACCCGGCTGGGCGCTGGGCGGTGGCGAGGCGCTGCCCGGGCCCGCAGCGCTGGACTGGTCCCGCTGGGGCATGTCGCCGGGTTACTTTCGCGATGACGCGGGGTGCCAAGGCTGGTACCAGCCCGAGCAATTCAAGGGTCATATGCAGCTGTGGAGCATTGACGACGACAAGACCTTTGGGCCGGTGGATGCGGTAGACGCACTGGCGGCGTGCTATGCCGAGAGCGCGGGCCAGGTGGAGCGCTTGCACCTGCACCCACGCGCGGTGGGGCGCAAAGCGATTGGGCATTTTGGGGTGTTCCAACGCGCAGCTGAGAAAGAGATCTGGCCTCTGCTGATGCAACACATTGAGGCCAAGGTGCCCCGCTTGCGCCCTGCGGTGGGCGCGGCGTCCTAGGCCTTGCCCGCTATGCAGTAGGCGCAAAACGCTACGGAAAAAGTAGCTGATTGCGCATGCGCGATGCGCGCTACAGCAAGTTTTTGCCCTAAATAGCCAAGGGGTCTACGTCTATGGCCCAGCGGATCAGGCCTTTGCAGTCGGGCTCTGCGCGGGTGGCGTGCAGCAGGCTTTGCCAGCCGCTTAAAAACTGTTGCAGCGCTTGGCGTGAGGGGCTTTCCACCAGCATTTGGGCGCGCTCTACATTGGCAATGCGCTGAATCGTCATGGGCACGGCGGGGTACAGCGTGATCTGCGCCAAGACCTCGGCCCAGCCCTCCCACTGCGGCATGTGGGTGTGGGCACTGGCGCTTGCCAGGTTGAGAAAGGCTTGCGCGGCTTCTTGGGTGCGGGCTTCGGCGCGCACCAAGGCCTGGGCGCTAAACGGCGGCATGGCGGCTTGCTCGCGCTCTAGGAGCTGCTGCTCGGCAAAGGCGGGGTAGTCGTACTGCTTGAGCGCGGCGTACAGCGGGTGCGCGGGCTGGAAGGTTTGAATCCACACCTCACTGGTGGCACCCAAACTGGCCTCGCGCCCCGCCCGCCCTGCGGCTTGCATGAGCAGGCTGAACAGGCGCTCCGGCGCTCGAAAGTCGCTGGAGAACAAGGCACCGTCGGGGTTGACGGCGGCCACCAGCGTGATGCGGCGAAAGTCGTGGCCCTTGGCAATCATTTGCGTGCCGACCAGCACATCCACATCGCCCGCATGCACGGCGGCCAACTGGCTCTCTAGCGCGCCTTTGAGGCGGGTGCTGTCAGCGTCAATGCGGGCCACGCGGGGCGGCTCGCCCTCGGGAAACTCGGCTGACACCGAGTGAGGGCGGCGTATGTCGGCCAGCAATTCGGCCAAGTGCTCTTCAATTTGTTCCGTGCCTCGGCCCAAAGGTGTGATGTCGGGGTTGCCGCATTTGGGGCAGGCGCGGGGCACGCGCTCGGTAAAGCCGCAGTGGTGGCAGCGCAGCGTGCGGTCGATTTTGTGGAACACCCGAAACGCGCTGCAGTGCGGGCATTCGCTCTTCCAGTCGCACTCGCCGCAGTGCAGCACCGGGGCATAGCCGCGCCGGTTCAAAAACACCATGCATTGCTCGCCACGCAGCACGCGCTCTTTGATGGCGTCTAGCAAGGGAATGGAAAACACGGCCTTGCGGTGCTGGTGGTTCATGTCCACCCGGCGCACCAGGGGCAAGCCCAACACCGCGCCGGGGCGGTTCACCGGGTTGGCCACCGCGCCAATGCGGCTGGGCATGTGCAAGCGCACATAGCGCCCGCCCTGGTCCGCCGGGCGGCTCTGGTGCCAGCTTTCTAGCGACGGCGTGGCCGAGCCCAGCAGCACCTTGGCACCGTCTAAGCGGCCCCGGTACACCGCCAGGTCGCGGGCCGAGTAGCGCGCGCCCTCGCCACTTTTGTAGCTGGGGTCGTGCTCTTCATCGACCACGATGAGGCGCAGCTTGGGCAGCGAGGCAAACACCGCCATGCGCGTGCCCAACACAATGCGCGCCACGCCGCTGTGCGCGGCCAGCCAGCTTTTGAGGCGCTGCGGGTTGGTCATGCCGCTGTGCAGCGAGACCACCGCGTCTTCGCCATAGAGCGCGGCAAAGCGGGTTTTGAAGCGCTCTTCGAGCTGCGGGGTGAGGTTGATCTCCGGCACCATGACCAAGGCCTGCGCCTGCGGGTCTTGCGCCAGCACTTGCTGCACGCAGTGCAGGTACACCTCGGTCTTGCCGCTACCGGTGGAGCCAAACAGCAAAAACGGGCCAGCGGCGGCCTCGATCTGCGCGACGACCGTGGCTTGCTCAGGGCTCAGGGCGGGGGCTGGGTGTGCGCTGGCTTCTTGCGCCTTCGCTGCTTGGGGCTTGCGCGCCAAGCGGCGCTGCATTTGCTCGGGGCTGAGTTCACGCAGTTGGGGGGGCAGGGCCGCCAAGGCCACTTCACCTACGGAGCGCTGGTAATAGTTGGCAGCAAATGTAACGAGTTGTTGCCATGCACTGCTCAGGGGCGCAACACCTTGCAGGGTGCCCGCAATCGCCCGGATCTTGCCGGAATCGAGCTCACCGGTGGCGTCCGACGGCGCTACGTTCCACACCACGCCCAAGGTCTCACGCTTGCCCAGGGGCACGCGCACCAGGGTACCGGGCGCGAGTGCATGCTCACTTTGGTAGGTCAGCACCGGCCCCAGTTGCGCGTGGGCAGGGGTGTTCACAAGAATGCTGAGCCAATGCGTCATGGGGTGGGGGATAGGGCGGTGTGGAGAGTGGATACGCAAAAACGAGGATTAGCGTGGTTTTCTCATGTTTATTGTCGGAATGCTGGCTAAGTGCTTGATTTACATCACTTTTGGGATAAACCCAAGATTTCTGTGGATAACTTTGTGGATAGGCGGGGTGAGACCCCCACAACCCCGCATAAAACAAGGCTTTCTTTACATTGCCCATTTTTTAAGCTCATGGGCATTCTCTATATAAATCAAGGACTTACGATCGCTATTTGTTTTGTAGCGGGCTTCCCCCGAATGGGGGAGGGGTTACTCCCTAGGGCCCAAATTTTGTGCATAAGTAACAAACCGCAGCACATAAACGGGCGCAAAAAAGTGCTAGGAATTGGTGCGGGCCCATTTAGCGGGCTGCCACACGC
Source organism: Rhodoferax aquaticus (assembly GCF_006974105.1). Classification (NCBI taxonomy): domain Bacteria; kingdom Pseudomonadati; phylum Pseudomonadota; class Betaproteobacteria; order Burkholderiales; family Comamonadaceae; genus Rhodoferax; species Rhodoferax aquaticus. The sequence goes on along the minus strand of NZ_CP036282.1, from coordinate 4,302,564 downwards.
ATGGCGCGTGAGTGCTGGTGCACCGCCTCCACCAAGGCTGCCACATGCTCAGGCGGTGTGTGCTGGCTGATGCCGTGGCCCAGGTTGAAGATATGGGTGGGGCCACTACCGTTGCCTTGGTAGGGCAGGCCAAAGCTGTCCAACACGCGGTGCACTTCGGTGGCGATGTGGGCCGGTGGGGCAAACAAGATGTTGGGGTCGATATTGCCTTGCAGCGCTTTGCCGGGGCCGTTCTCCACGCCACCCACTGCAGCGCGCGCGCGGGCCAGGTTGACCGTCCAGTCCACACCCAGCACGTCGCAGTCGAGTGCGGCCATCTCGTCCAGCCACAGGCCGCCGCCCTTGGTAAACACAATGCGGGGAATGGTTTCACCCTTGGGACCTTGGCGCTTGAGTTGGGCCAGCACCCGCGCGGTGTAGGCCATGGAGAAGGTTTGGAACGCGCCGTCTGACAGCACGCCGCCCCAGCTGTCAAAAATCATCACGGCTTGGGCGCCCGCGTCAATTTGGGCGTTGAGGTAGGCGGCCACGGCGTCCGCGTTCACGGCCAAGATGCGGTGCATGAGGTCGGGGCGGCTGTACAGCATGGTTTTGACCAGGCGGTAGTCGTCAGAGCCTGCGCCTTCCACCATATAGCAAGCCAGGGTCCAGGGGCTGCCAGAAAAGCCGATCAGCGGCACGCGGCTTTTGCCGTCCGCTTGGGTGAGCGCGGTGCGGATGCTGCTCACGGCGTCAAACACGTACTGCAGCTTGGCCATGTCGGGCACTTCCAGCTGGGCCACAGCGGCTTCGTCACGCACGGGGGTGGCAAAGCGCGGGCCTTCGCCCATGGCAAAGGACAGGCCCAAGCCCATGGCGTCGGGCACGGTCAGGATGTCGCTGAACAAAATGGCGGCGTCCAGCGGGTAGCGGTCTAGCGGCTGCAGGGTGACTTCGGTGGCGTAATCGCGGTTGGTGGCCAGGCCCATGAAGCTGCCTGCTTTGGCGCGGCTGGCGCGGTACTCGGGCAGGTAGCGCCCCGCTTGGCGCATGAGCCACAGCGGCGTGTAGTCGGTGGCTTGGCGCAGGCAGGCGCGCAAAAAAGTGGCGTTGTGCAGGCCGCCAAAGGTGGCTTCGGCACTGGCAGCGGTGAGTGGGGGCTGTTGCTGTGGGTTCATGGTGCCATTGTCGCAGCTTGGCCTTGGTTTCAGCGGCCGGCCACACCGTGACCTTGCACACCTGGCGGTGAAACCTCAGGGCGCTTGCGCTAACGCAAGGGCGGCGCAAAAAGGGGGCGTGTGGGCGATCTCGGTTTAAGCTTGCAGGCCACGCCACTGTTTTCCCATTAGGACCTCGCTATGCCAACACCGCTGGACTCAGACACTATTTCCCATGGCATTCAGCTGGCGGTGGCGCCGGTGTTTTTGCTCACTGCGGTGTCGGGAATGATTGGCACCGTGGCCCAGCGCTTGGCGCGCATCATTGACCGCGCCCGCACCCTGGAAGAGCGCATGCTGGCCAATGCGGGCGACTTGGATGTGATCGCCACGCTCAAAGAGCTGGCCGAGCTGCGCACACGCGGCCTGCTGGCCAACACCAGCATTGGCTTGCTGATCTTGTGTGCGTTCTTGGTGGGCGTGACCATCATTTCTCTGTTTCTGGGCGAAGCGCTGGACATTCAGGTGATGCGCGTGTCCATCAACTGCTTTTTGGCCAGTGTGGGGAGCTTTTTGCTAGCGCTGGTGTGCTTTATGGCCGAGACCCTGATAGCCACGCGCTTGCTCAACTTTGGCAAGGCCAAGCGCTGACGCCTACCCTTTGGTCGAGTGAGCCACTAGGGCTTTTTTTGCTGCATTTTGAATAGCAGTTTGCGCAATAGGGCAGCGCGCAAGCGCGTGCTTTTCATGATGATGTGCGTGACCACCGCTCTTGGCACCGTTGGCGCGCACTACACCATTGCATTCCCGTCCCCTAGCAATAGGCATTCGTAGGTCAGCCCATTTCTTTGATGGACCGCGATGGACAATGGCGCTATCCTGTCTCGCAATGAAAACCTCGGGTTCTAAATGGTGAAGAATTCCCTTCGCATGCTGCTGGCAGGTTTGGGGATTGGGCCCCGGATCGTGTTGATTTTTGCCTTGGTTTTTTCAAGCATGGGAGGCTTGGGCTTGGTGCTGATGCGCAATAGCCTTTTGCCTGCTTTTGAGCGCATGGAGCGTGATGTTGCCCTGCAAAGCGCGTGGCGGGTAGTCAGCGGGTTTGAGCAGCACATGAGCTCTCTTGCGGACATGAACCGTGATTGGGCTCTTTGGGATGAGCTGTACTTTCACCTGCAACGCGCTGACCCCGTATTTGAACGCAGCAATTTCGGGCCGGAAGCCATGCAAAGCGTCAAATACCATGCCGTCCTGTTGTTGGATCTAAGTAACCAGGTGGCTGGCTTTGGTTCCCGGGCTTTTAGCGGGGGCATGCAGGCTCAGGTACAAGACCTTGCCGTCCCCTTGCTAGAGCGCCTCACTGTGTCGCCCGTGCAGCCCCAGCGTACCGAATGCGGATTGGCGCGTGTGGCCCGTGTGCTGAGCGCCGTATGTTGGACCGGCATACTCCAAAGCAATGGTCAAGGACCCATGGTGGGAACGGTGGTCATGGCTCGGGAATTGGATGCCGATTCGCTTAAAGACATAGCCCGCTTCGCCGGTGCGACCTTCACATTAGAACAACTGGGTGCTAACCATACGCCGGTGTCTGCGCAGGGCGCATGGACCTTGCCGGCGCTTACATACTTGTCAAACACGCAGTTGCCCGCTCAGTTTTCTGCCAACGCCATTGCCATGCAGTACCTGCTGCACGACTTGAATGAAAAGCCACTCGCACAGGTGCGAATCCACATGGGGCGGGAGCTTATGACCCATGGCCGCAACGTGATTCAAGACGTACTGTTCCAACTGGCGACCGTGGCATTCGCCACCGGGCTGGTGCTGTTACTCACTGTGCACTGGTGGTTGGTGCATCCCGTTTCCAGGCTGCGCCGCGCCCTGGCAAAAATTAGTCATACCAAGCGCTGGGACAAGCCATTGGTGGTGGATCGCCCCGATGAAATTGGTGCGCTCACCCAAGGCATTAACAGCCTACTGTCGGTGTTGCGTAAACAAGTAGATGCGCTGGAAGAAACCTCCAGTACCGATGCACTGACCGGTATTTCCAACCGGCGGCGCTTTGACCTGCGCTTGGACGACGAATTGGCGCGGCTGGGTCGCCGTACCGGCGCACTGTCGTTGCTGTTGTTGGATATCGACCATTTCAAGCGTTACAACGACCGTTACGGTCATCCACAAGGCGATGCCGTGTTGCGCCAATTTGGCGCCCTGCTGGGTTCTTCTTGCCGGCGACAAGACTTACCTGCCCGGGTGGGGGGGGAAGAATTCGCCCTGATCTTGCCCGATACCGATGAGGCCGGTGCGAAAGCCATGGCGGACAAAATCATGGAATCTTTGGCAACCTTGGCTTTGGAACACGATGCTTCGCCCACGGCTTCCGTGGTGACCGTCAGTATGGGGGTTGCCACTTGGTCTGTGTTACAGGCTGGAGGCGATGAAACTTTTTATGCCCAGGCCGATAAGGCCTTGTACGCTGCTAAACACCTGGGACGCAATCGCGTGTGTGCGTATGGATCTCCCTACGTGCCTAGCCTTTAAGTGCGTCGGAATCACAAAACCCCCTAAACCTCGCAGCCAGCGTGGGGGTGCGTGTCTTTCAACCTACATCCACCGGACACCCATGGCATATTTGGTGCTCACGCACACAGAACCTTGGCTTCCTGCCAGAATGCGGCACCCACGCTTCACCGGAGTTTGAGATGACCCATGCCTACCCCGCAACGCTCAAGACCTTCAAAACCGCGTCCGGCAAAACCGGCCAGCTGTATTCGCTGCCCGCGCTGGCCAAGCAATTCCCCAATATTCTGAGCCTGCCGCTTTCCTTGCGCATCGTGCTGGAGTCGGTGCTGCGCAACTGCGATGGCCAGAAGCTTACGCAGGCCCATGTGGCGCAGCTGGCCAATTGGCAGCCGCGTGCCGAGCGCAGCTTGGAGATCCCGTTTGTGGTGTCCCGCGTGGTGCTGCAAGACTTTACCGGGGTGCCATTACTCGCGGATTTGGCCGCCATGCGCAGCACCGCGCAGCGCCTGGGGCTGGACCCCAGCCGCATTGAGCCCCTGGTGCCGGTGGACCTGGTGGTGGACCACTCGGTCATGGTGGACTCTTACGGCAAGAAAAATTCGCTAGACCTCAACATGAAGCTGGAGTTCCAGCGCAACCGCGAGCGCTACGAGTTCATGAAGTGGGGCATGCAGGCGTTTGACACTTTTGGCGTGGTGCCCCCGGGCTTTGGCATCGTGCACCAGGTGAACCTGGAGTATTTGGCGCGCGGCGTGCACAAAGCCAAGCAGCCCAAGGCGGCGGACGGCAGCAAGACCAAGCCTCTGTACTACCCCGACACCTTGGTGGGTACCGACAGCCACACCACCATGATCAACGGCATTGGCGTGGTGGGCTGGGGTGTGGGTGGTATTGAGGCCGAGGCTGCCATGCTGGGCCAGCCGGTGTACTTCTTGACGCCTGATGTGGTGGGCTTTGAGCTCGCAGGTGCCTTGTGCGAAGGGGTGACGGCAACTGATTTGGTGCTCACTGTCACCGAAATCTTGCGCCGCGAAAAAGTGGTGGGCAGCTTTGTGGAGTTCTTTGGCGAGGGCACGCAAAACCTCGCCTTGCCCGACCGCGCCACCATTGCCAATATGGCCCCCGAGTACGGGGCAACCATGGGCTTCTTCCCGGTGGATGAGCGCACCATCGACTACTTCAAAGGCACCGGCCGCAGTACGGCCGAGATTGAGGCCTTTGAAGCCTATTTCAAAGCGCAAGGCCTGTTTGGTGTGCCCGGCACGCCAGATGCGCCCAAGAGCATGGCACAGATTGCCTACACCCGTGTGGTCAAGCTCGACCTGCGTGACGTTACGCCCAGCTTGGCGGGCCCCAAGCGTCCGCAAGACCGCATCGAGCTGGGCCATGTGGCCGAGCAGTTCACCACACTGTTTAGCCAGCCCAGCGCCCGCAATGGTTTTGACAAAGCCGCTGACACCTTGGACACGCTGTACCCCGCGCCGGTGCCCGCGTCTGCTGGCAAAAAGGCCAAAGACACCACGCCCTTGCTGGTGAAAAACGGCGACGTGCTTATTGCCGCCATCACCAGCTGCACCAACACCTCCAACCCCAGCGTGTTGCTGGCCGCTGGCTTGCTGGCCAAGAAGGCGGTGAAGGCGGGGCTGACGGTGGCACCCCACATCAAAACCAGCTTGGCGCCGGGCTCGCGCATCGTGACCGAGTACCTGAGCGAAACCGGGTTGCTGCCCTACCTCGAGCAGCTGGGCTTTACCTTGGCGGGCTATGGCTGCACCACCTGCATTGGCAACGCAGGCGATTTGGCACCTGAGCTCAACGAAGTGATCACCGCCAACGACTTGGTGTGCGCGGCCGTGTTGTCGGGCAACCGCAACTTTGAGGCGCGCATCCACCCCAACATCAAGGCCAACTTCTTGGCCAGCCCGCCCTTGGTGGTGGCCTACGCGATTGCCGGCACCGTGACGCGCGACCTGATGACCCAACCCGTGGGCCGGGGCAAAGACAGCAAAGGCCGCCCGCGCGATGTGTACCTGGGCGACATCTGGCCCAGCAGCGATGAAATCTACAAGCTGCTCAAGTTCGCGATGAATGGCAAGGCCTTCCGCAAGAACTACGGTTTGATTGAAACGGACCCCGGCAAGCTGTGGGAAAAAATCAAGGGCGTGACCGGTGCCACCTACAGCTGGCCCCACAGCACCTACATTGCGCAGCCTCCGTTTTTTGACGCGTTTGCTATGGAAAGTGAAGCTGCTAACGCCCAATCCACGGGCGGTACAGGCCAAAAAACATCAAAAAACACGAGTGCCAGCCGTGGCGAGCAAGTGCTGGGCGCGCGCATCATGGCGCTGTTTGGCGACTCCATCACCACCGACCATATTTCGCCCGCAGGCTCTATCAAAGAAAGCTCGCCCGCCGGGCAATGGCTGTTGGCCCATGGTGTGCAAAAGGCAGACTTCAACTCCTACGGTGCGCGCCGTGGCAACCACGATGTGATGGTGCGTGGCACCTTTGCCAACGTGCGCATTAAAAACCTCATGCTGCCTGCCAAAGCCGATGGCGCGCGGGAGGAAGGTGGCTACACCCTGTACCAAGGCGCAGAGGCTTCCGCAGAAAAGCTCTCGATCTACGAGGCCGCCATGCGCTACCAAGCCGAAGGCGTACCCACCGTGGTGTTTGCGGGCGAAGAGTACGGTACCGGCTCCAGCCGCGACTGGGCGGCCAAAGGCACCCAGCTTTTGGGCATCAAGGCGGTGGTGGCGCAAAGCTTTGAGCGCATCCACCGCTCCAACTTGGTGGGCATGGGCGTTTTGCCTTTGCAGTTCTCTGCGGGCACCAGTTGGGCCAGCTTGGGGCTCACCGGCAACGAGCGCATTGACATCGTGCCCGACGCCAAGCTCACACCGCAAAGCGATGCCCGTCTGGTCATCACCCGTGCGGACGGCAGCCAAAGCACCCACACCTTGCTACTGCGCATCGACACGCCGATTGAGGTGGACTACTACCGCGCAGGCGGCATCTTGCCCTATGTCTTACGCCAGTTGCTCGCAGCGTGAGCGCGGGGTGCTCTGGCGTCTGGCGCTAGGGCTTGCCTGGCTCACGGTGGGCGCGTGCCGTGTGCATGCGAGCGAAGTGCTGCCGGTAGGCGTGTCGGATTTCCCTCCGTTTGAGTACAAAGATGCGGAGGGCAAAATGATGGGCGCGGACACCGAGATCGTGGAGGCCGTGCTGCGCCGGGCAGGCTATGTGCCAGACATCAAAATGCAACCGTGGGCCAGGGTGCAGCAAAGTGCGGAGCGCGGCGCGTTTGCGGTGGTCTACAGCATGACCAAAACACCGGAGCGTGAGGGGCTCTACCTGTTTAGCGACCCCATCAACATGGTGCGGGACGTGTTTTTTAAGCGCAAGACCACCGCACTGAACTGGAAAACCTTTGAGGACCTCAAGGGCATGCGCATGGCCAGCAGCGGTGGCTATGGGTATGACGCAAGTTTCAAGCAGGCCATTGCGGACAAGCGCTTTGCCAGCGCGGCGGAGGTGTGGGACGGCTCGCCTGAACTGTCCGGTTTGCGGCTCTTGACCTTGGGAACCGCCGACATCTTTGTGTGTGAGGTCAGTGTGTGCCAATATCTGATCAAATCCAACGCGCCCAAGTTTGATGGGCTTGATTTTTCCCCCACCCCCATAGGTCCGGTGCGCCCGTACTACGCCGCGTTCCCCAAGTCATGGCCCCACGCGGAAAAGCTGCAGCGCGAGTTCAATGCCGGCTTGGCGCGGCTGGTGCAAGACGGCGAGCGGCGCAAGATCTTGCTGAAGTACCGCATGGACCCCAACCTGCCTTGAGCAGTGCGCTTGCGCGTCCTAAGCGCGTGGCATCTTGTCAAAATGCGCGGCCAGCAGGGCTAGCGCGTGGCGTACTTTGGCAGGCTGCTCGCCCCGGCGCGGGGTGATGGCGAAGACCGCGTAGTCAGGTAGCTTCCAGTCTGGCAGACGGGCACCAAACGCCCGTCTGCCAGGGCGCGGCGGTCATCGTCGCTCACCACCACACTGATGCCCCAACCTTGTTCACACAGCGAGTGCAGGGCCGTGACTTGGCTGGCTTGCACGCGGCTGCTGACGGTTACCGTGGCTTGCTCGCCGTGCGTGTTGCGCAGCATGAGTTGGGTCTGGGCACTGGCACCCGATGGGCGGCCGCCCAACCAGTCATGGGCCAGCAGGTCTTGCGGTGTGCGCGGCCAGCCCCGGTCTGCCAAATAGGCGGGCGCCGCGCAGAGTTGCGCGCCCATGCTCCCGATTTTGCGGGCGACCAAACTGGAGTCGGGCATGCTGCCCGCGCGCAAAGCAATGTCAATGCGCTCTTCAATCAGGTCAATGAGCGCATCGTCCAAAAACAGGCGCAGCGTGAGCTTGGGGTGGCTGCGCAGCGGCGCCAAAGCTTGCGCCAGCAAGCCCCCAAAGCCAATGGGGGCGGCAATGCGCAACTCGCCCTCAGGCTCGTCCCGGTGACGGGCCAAGGCTTGGTCCGCCGAGCGCGCGGCGGCCACCATGGCGGTGCAGCCTTCTACATAGCGCGCACCCGCCTCGGTGAGCGTGAGCTTGCGGGTGGAGCGGTGCATCAGGGCCAGGCCCAAGGCGGCCTCTAACTGGCGCAAGTGCTGGCTCACGGCCGACGGAGTCATGCCCAGCTGGCGTGCGGCAGCGCTCAGAGACCCTGCGGCCACCACTTCGGCAAATACCGCCATGCGTTTGAGTTGGTCCATACGGGCTTGGTGTGGGTTGAGTGCGGTGGTGAATCGGTTGGTTGTGAAGTTTTACTTCACAGTGTTAGCGAAATTTACCGTCTATTCAAGACTTTGTGAAGCAATCAAACTACAGGCTTCACACACCGTTTTGGAGATTGAGATGAAAGTTGCATTGATTGGCGCTACGGGTTTTGTTGGCAGCCCCCTGTTGGCTGAGTTGTTAAGCCGTGGCCACCAGGTCACCGTGTTAGCCCGTAACCCCGGCAAACTGCCCGCCCAAGCGGGCCTGACCGTGGTGGCCGCTGATGCATTGGACGCTGCCCAAATTGCCCAAGCTGCTGCAGGCCATGACGCCGTGCTCAGCGCCTACAACCCCGGCTGGACGGAGCCCAAGATTGGCGAAATCTTTTTGCAAGCGACGCACGCGATTTTTGCGGGCGTCAAACAGTCTGGCGTGAAGCGCTTTGTGATGGTGGGCGGCGCAGGCAGCCTGTTTGTGGCCCCGGGTGTGCAGCTGGTGGACACGCCCGAGTTTCCCGCCGAGTACAAAGTGGCCGCCACTGCGGCACGCGATGCACTGACTTTGATCCAAAAGGAAAGCAGCTTGGATTGGACCTTTGTGTCCCCTCCCATTTTGCTGAACCCCGGCGTGCGCACCGGCCAGTACCGTGTGGGTGCGGACGCGCCTTTGTGGGCGGAAGGCGGCGCGCCAGGCAGCATCTCGGTGCAAGACTTGGCCGTGGCGATTGTGGATGAGCTGGAAACGCCCCAGCACATCCAAAAACGCTTCACTGTCGCCAACTAAGCGGCAGACAAGGCTTCTTGCTTCGATGCGTGTGGGGTGGCGCTATCGCGCTCCACCTGCACCGCGCAGTCGTAAAACGTGGGGGCCCGCCCCATGTCGGTCAGGGCTTGGCTGGTGAGCTCGTTCACATTGCTGCCGTCCATGCCCAGTTTGCGCCACCAAATGCCCAAGCCATGCACCACGCCTGCACGGGCGCGTGCGCTGACCTCGGCCACGCAGCGGTAGCTTCCGCGTGTGTTGAACACCCGCACCACATCGCCCGAGGCGATGCCGCGCGTAGCCGCATCGTCCGCGCCGATTTCCAGCAGGGGCTGGCCCTCTATCGCGCGCAGGCTTTTCACGTTCACAAACGTGGAGTTCAAAAAGTTGCGCGCGGGTGGCGAAATCATGGCCAAGGGATACTCCGGCTGGGCTCCCATGGGCTCCCAGTTGGGGATGTAGTTGGGCAGGCCGTCTAGGCCTTGCTGCGCCAAGCTTTGGCTGAAAAACTCGCACTTGCCCGAGGCCGATGGAAAGTCCCCTTGTGCAAAAGGTGCCTCGGGTTGCGCGATGGTGCAAAACCCGTGGTCTAGCAGCGCCTGGAAGTCAATGGCATCGCCAAACGCGGTGCGGCACAGCGATTCATCGTCTTCGGCAAAGCAGGGGTCGGTGAACCCCATGCGCTGGGCCAGCTCGCGAAAGATTTGGCTGTTGGGCTTGGCCTGGCCTAGGGGCGCAATCGAGGGGCGGTTGAGCAACACATCGGTGTGGCCATAGCTGGTGTGGATGTCCCAGTGCTCCAGCTGCGTCGTGGCGGGTAGCAGGTAGTCCGCGTAGTCAGCCGTGTCAGTTTGAAAGTGCTCTAGCACCACGGTGAACAAGTCCTCGCGGGCAAAGCCTTGGACCACCTTGCTGGAGTCGGGCGCTACTGCCACGGGGTTGCTGTTGTAGACAATCAGCGCCTCCACAGCAGGGCCAAAGCTGGGGCTGGCGGGGCGCAGCAAGTCGTCACCAATGGTGGACATATTGATGGTGCGCGGGTTGCGCCCTGCTAACAAGTCTGGGCGCTGTAGCGCATTGCGCTTGGTGGGAAACGTGCCCGAGCTAGACAGCAGCACGCCGCCCGCACGGTGACGCCAAGCGCCTGTGAGCGCAGGCAGGCAGGCAATAGCGCGCACCGCATTGCCACCACCCCGCGTGCGCTGCAGGCCGTAGTTCATGCGAATGGCGGCGGGCTCACCGCGCTGCATCGCCTCTCCATAGTCACGCGCCAAGGAACGCACTTGCGCTTCGGTGAGGCCGCACACGGCGGCGGTGCGCTCAGGCGTCCACTCCAACGCCCGCGCCCGCAGTGCGTCCCAGCCCAAGGTGTGTTGTTCAATGTAGTCGTGGTCTAGCCAGTCGTTGGCAATGAGTTCGTGCATCAAACCCAGCGCCAGGGCGGCGTCGGTGCCGGGCAAGAGGGCCAGATGCTCATGGCATTTGTCGGCGGTCTCGGTCTTGCGCGGGTCTATGCAAATCAGCTTGGCACCATTGCGTTTGGCCACTTGCACATGGCGCCAAAAATGCAAGTTGCTGCCAATGGAGTTGCTGCCCCAAATGAGGATGAGTTTGGACTCGGCAAAAAACTCCACCCGCATGCCCACCCGCGAGCCCAGGGTTTGGGTAAGGGCTTCTGCCCCTGCGGAGGCGCAGATGGTGCGGTCTAAGCGAGAGGCGCCCAACTGGTGGAAGAAACGGGCCGCAATGCTCTCGCTTTGCACCAAACCCATGGTGCCTGCGTAGCTGTAGGGAAGAATGGCTTGCGCGGCCTCTGGTCCACGGGCGTAGATGGTTTGGAGGCGATGGGCAATGTCGTCCAAGGCGGTATCCCAGCTCACGGGCTCAAATTGGCCAGACCCTTTGGGGCCCACGCGGCGCATGGGTTGCAACAGGCGCTCGGGGTGGTAGGTGCGCTCGGGGTAACGCGACACCTTGGTGCACAAAGCCCCGTGGGTGTGAAAGTGCAGGGCGTTGCCATGCACTTTGGTCACCACACCGTCTTGCACGGTGGCGACCATGGAGCAGGTGTCAGGGCAGTCATGGGGGCAGGCGCCGATGACTTCGTGGGTATTCGGGCTTGCGGCGCTGGCAGAGGGTGACATAGCGAAGGAATGTGTGTGATCCGGATGGCCCATTTTTGCACGCGACGATCTGCGCCGTTGCGAATACGGGTTTGTAAGTAGATGTGTAAAAGCACGACGCTGTCTATAGAATGGCTCACATTCGGCCCAGCAAGGGCGCCTCTGGGTGAGCTAGCACTCACAAGAGGTCATCAAAAAAACGAGTGAGACGGCTACACATGGATGTAAAGCTTGTTGGTTTCAGGCGTGCCCTCGTTGGTGCATGCCAAGGCCTCGCCATCTTGGGTGGCATGGTAAGCATGGCCCAAGCGCAGCCTGTGGCCCAGGTGCGTGCGTACAGTGTGGTGGACAACACGCTGCTACCCCAGGCGTCCATCGATGCGGTCTTGGCGAGTCGCACGGGAACCCTGAGTTTTGCAGATATCCAAAAGTCAGCCCAGCTGCTGCAAGAGGCCTACCGCCAAGCAGGTTACGGGGCAGTGGTCGTGCAAATTCCCGAGCAAAACTTGAGCGCAGGTGTGGTCAAGCTCGAGGTGGTGGAGGGGCGACTGAGCTATGTGAACGTCACGGGTCTCAACGTCTTGGGCAAAGACAACATCTTGCGCAGCTTGCCGGCCTTGCAGCTCAAGGCCACGCCACAGCTGCATGCGCTGGACCGTGAACTACTCATGGCCAACGAAAGTCCGGCTAAATTCACACGCGTGGTGTTTCAGCCCGGCGAGAAGCGCGGGGAGATTGAAGCGCTGGCCATTGTGGAGGAGCACATGCCCCTCAAATGGCAAACCTCTTTAGACAATACGGGTAACGACGCCACAGGTCGCTACCGCTTGGCCCTCTCGTACCAAAACCCCAATGTGGCAGATACCGACTCTGTGCTGTCGGTGCGGGCTACGACCTCGCCCACTGACAGCTCGCAAGTGGGCTTGATGAGCGCGTCGCTACGCGTGCCCTTGTACGACTACAAGACCTTTCTAGAGTGGTCGGCCATGGTGTCTAACACCAAAAACAGCCCCAACACCACACCTGCTGGGGAACTGCGCTTCTCCGGCGAAGGCGCATCTATGGGTGTGCGCGCCATCTGGATGGTGCCCACCTTGGGTGAGTACAAGCAACAAGCGGCGGTAGGTGTGGAGAGCCGTCGCTCGAAAAACAGCTGTAGCTTGGGAAGTTTTGGGGCTGCCGGTTGTGGAACGGCTGCGGCCTCGGTCGATGTGTTTCCATTGACCTTGGGCTATGGCGTACAAAAGCCGAACGTTTGGCTGGGTGCCGTGCAATGGGTGCAAAGCCTGCCCTTGGATCCGGCAGGCAGCGATGACGCGCACTTTGCGGCAGTGCGCCCGGGTGCCAAGAGTGACTACGGCTATCTCAAAGCCAATGGGCAAGGCGTTGTAGGACTGACAGAGCGTTGGAGCCTGGCTTGGCGCGTGGAGGGCCAAGCGTCGGCACAGGTCTTGGTGTCTGCCGAGCAGTTTGGTGCGGGCGGGGCCAGCAGTGTGCGCGGTTACCAAGAGCGTGCCTTGTTTGGTGACTCAGGTGCTGCAGCCTCGCTGGAGCTACGAACACCTGTGGCGAGTTGGCTAGACGCCAAAGACACCGCACCAAATCTCACCGTGGCGGTGTTTGCCGATGCCGCCCAGGTGAGCAACCAGCGCGGTACCGCATGCACCACAGGGCGCACGCAGTGTGATATTTGGAGTGTGGGCACCGGTCTGTCTTGGCGCCCCACGGCGCAAAGCAATCTGCGCGCAGATGTGGGCCGTGCGGGCTTGGCCTTGGGTGACACCGCAGTAGGCAATTGGTATTTGCACTTCACGATGAACCATAGCTTTTGATATGTCCTATACAGACCACCACCAAGGGCCCCCGTTTATTACACTCACTAGGCCAGTGAGCGCGGCCGTATGGATATGGGTGGCCACCATGGCGTTGCCCTGGGCGAGTGGAGCACAAACCCTGCCGAGTGGCATGACGGTGGCGCATGGACAGGCGAGCAGCAGCCAAGGTGCAGGCGCCATGCAGATTGTGGCCAGCGACAAGGCAGTGTTGCAGTGGCAGCAGTTTTCCATTGGCGCATCTAACAAAGTCGTGTTTCAGCTGCCCAGCAGCACCAGCCAAGTGCTCAACCAAGTAACGGGGCAAGACCCCTCGACCATCTTGGGCAGCTTGCAGAGCAACGGCAAGGTGTGGCTGCTCAACCCCAATGGGGTGGTGTTTGGTGCGGGGGCGCGTATCGATGTTGCGGGGCTGGTGGCGTCCAGCTTGCACATGCAGCCTAGTGACTTTGTGGCTGGCAACTACGTGTTGAAATCCAGTGCTTACAGCGCATCGGTCATCAACCAGGGCACGATACGGACACCCTACGGTGGGCAAGTGCTGCTGATGGGGCCCAGCGTACACAACAGCGGCACAATTGAAACCCCCGGCGGTCAGTCGGCCTTGCTTGCTACATCCCAAGTGGAGTTGGTAGACACGGGTACGCCCTTCATGGCGATGCGTGTACCCGTGGCCGCAGGGCAGGTGCGCAACAGTGGCTCGGTAGCGGCAGGGCGCATTGATATTTATGGCGCGGTGGTGAACCAGCAAGGCAGCTTGGTCGCCACCGGTATGGGCACCAATGCCCAAGGTGAGATGGTGCTGCGCGCTAGCGGCAATGTGGATCTGACCGCAGGTAGCGAAACCCGTGCCGCAGGGGGCAAGGTTACGGTGGAAAGTGACAACGGCACCATCGCGGTCCGTGGCCTGGTAGATGTCAGTGCACCTAGTGGCAATGCAGGCAGCATTGACATGCATGCGCCCAACTTGGAGGTGGGTAACACAGGCGAGGTGACGGCCAATGCGCTGGCTTCAGGGGACGGCGGACGCATTGTGTTGTGGGGCTATGACTTGATGCGAACCAAGGGATTGATCGCAGCGCGAGGCGGGCTGACGCGTGGCGATGGTGGGTTTATTGAAACGTCTACCCACGGCGCCCTGGACATCCAGCGCGCACCCAGTGCTGCAGCGCCTTTTGGTAAGGCTGGCAAATGGTTGATTGACCCGTACGACATCACCTTGGTGGCGGGGGCCGGTAGCAGCAATATCGGCGGTGGCCCTTTTTATACGGGTGCCGGCAATACTGCCACGTTAGGCGTTGATCTCATCACCACAGCCTTGATTGCAGGAACCAATGTGTCTGTGGCCACCGGTGGTGTTGGAAGCCCTGGCACGCAAGCGGGCGACATTACTGTGGCGGCGCCTATCACGGCGAATCTGACGGGCGGCAACGTATTTTTTGAGCTGAATGCCGCACGGGACATCTACCTGAATCAACCCATGACGTTTACCGGGCCTAACTCGGTGCTTCTCATTCTGTTTACTGGAGCGGTATCTTCCAATGCATTCGTACGCCTGAACACCACCCTCAACCTGAACGCGAACAGCCTTGCCTCCATGAATAACGCGGGGCGAGGAACACTAGTCGGTTCCGGCGTCATCAATGGGAATACCGCGCTTGCCAGTACCTATGGCATTGCCCCGGGGGGCGTTGGAGGAATTGGCTCGATTACGATCAACGGCGACCTCTCTCTCTTTCCGGGTAGTTCGTTGCAAATTGATATTGGCGGCACCACCCCGGGAAGTGGTTACGATCAGCTCAACGTCTCTGGCAATGTGCTCAATGGCAGTGACCTAGTGATTCGCCAAGTGGGCGGCTTCGTCCCTCAAGCTGGGGCGAGTTTCAGCCCTCTAACTTTTGGCAGCGTATCTGGTGACTTCAACAGCGTGAGCTTTGACGCGGCAAGTACCTCTTGGGGGCTAACGACCAAGGTGCAAGCAGGACAAGTCCAGCTGGTTACCACCAACATGGCTTTGCCAGGTGGGGTGCCTACAAGCAGTTCCACGCCTGCAGATTTATGGCCTGGCTTTAGTTTGGTCGAACCTCCGGTGCGTGAACTCGCAGGCAAAAGCAAGGCTGGTGCGGGCGGGTTGAATGATGATGCTAGCGCACGGCCTGACGGCTTGCTCAAGAAAGCCAACTACAGCGGAACCTCCGGGTCGATTTTGGACTTCATTCCCGTGACGGGGCTGCCCGGCACCCGTGTGGTGGCCGCCAACCCTGATTTGGACTTGCCCCAAGTGCCCAGTGCGGCGGCAGCGATGCCTGGCTACCGTTACATCGTTTCAGACAAAACCAATTCTTACTTCCGGGTGCTGCCTGTGGCCTCTGTTGCCCCCGCCGAGCTAGACCAAATCTTGACCGCACGGCGTGAATACAAAGAGGCTTTGTTTTCAGATGCGGTGCAGCTGTTACGCAAAGACCCAGCCATTGCCGATTTGCCTTCGTGCAGTTCTGCTGCGGAAGCAGTCGCTGGCAAATGCCTGGCCCAAGCGTCACAGCCAGAGGTGACGCCTGTCTCGATGCCCAAAGCTAAGGCTGTAGATAAGCGCAAGATGCTGGCCGCCTTGCCCAAAATAACGCGCAAGCTGGCCTTGGTGATTGGCATCAACAAGTATGGTGATAAACGTATTCCCCAGTTGGTTGGTGCATTGCCTGATGCGCGTGCCGTCACCGCGCTCTTGGATGAAGAGCTAGGCTATGACGCGGTGACCTTGAGCAACCCTAGCAAAGCGGAAATCTTTGCGGCGCTGAACGGGTTGACCAGCGAGTTGGGCGAAAACGATAGCCTCTTGGTGTACTACGCGGGCCATGGCGAAATGGTCGACTCCACAGGGATGGGCTACTGGATACCGAGCGACGGCGTCGCTGATAACCCCAATGGCTGGGTGTCGAACTCGGACATTAACAAGCTGCTTGCACGTGCCAAGAGCCGCCAAATGGCGGTGATTGCAGACAGTTGCTACTCGGGCAGGTTCACGGCAGAGAGCAAGTTTTCGGGCAATAAAACGTCTAAAGCCATTGATGAGCTTTTGGTCAAGCGGGCGGTGACCATGATGTCATCGGGTGGCGACGAACCAGTGGCGGATACCGGCAAAGAGGGGCATTCGGTGTTCGCGTGGAACCTTATGCAAAAAATGCGCGAGGTCAGCGGTTGGTCCAGTGGCGGCACGGTGTTTGAGGCCGTGCGCATCGGCGTAGAAAGTGAGCTGCCGCAAACACCGCAATACGGAGCCTCGCTTGCGGCGGGCCATGAAATGGGCGCCGACTTTTTGTTTGAAAAACGCGGCGTTGCCAAGGTAGCGCCGTGAAGCGCTTGTTCCACTACTTTCAAGCGACCTTTTTGGCGGAAGGTTTGCTTTCGTTTCTGCGGCTCTCGCTGTTGTGGGGGGGGCTGGGGTGGCTGCTTGCCACATCAGGGATCGGGCAGTATTTCACCAGCACCTTGTATGCCCATGACTTGCAGCGCAGTGCGCATTGGGCGCAAGAGCGTAGCAACATCTCTCAGCCGCTACTCATTTTGATTGATGACACCGCGTACGCGACGTTCTTTCAGGGGCGTTCGCCGGTATCGCGCAGCCAAATGCGTGCGCTCTTGCAAACCGTGGCTGAGCACACACCCGCCACTACGCGGGTCGTGTTGGACATTGACCTCTCGCCATCGCCCAGTGCGTCCGAGGGGCAAGAAGAGCTGGATGCCTTTTTGCAGCGGCAACCCCAGCGCTGGGTGTTGCCTGCCAGTCAAACAGGTTTGGCTGAAGCCACAGAGCGCGAGCGTGTGTGGCGCAGTCGTTTGTGCCAGGCTGGCGTGGGGTTTGGTTTGCCCTACGTGCCAACGGAGTTTGGTTACCCCGTGGTCACGCACCAATATGTCAACAGCTTGGCCCATGCGGCCAGCGCGGTGCAGCTACCGTGTGCGGACCCCTCATCGCCCATGGTGCGAACAGCCATGCCGCTGCAAGGGGCCGCTTTGCAAGCTGGGCTCACCTTGCCTTTTGGCGGCGACCTTGCACAACTAGCCGCAGCGCTGGATGCCATGGAGCCTTCTGCGGTCGTGATTGGTGGCGCATGGGGCCAGTCGGATGTGCTGGGCACACCCTTTGGTGAGCGCTATGGCGTGCAAGTCCATGCTGCGGCCATAGCGGGCCATATGGACGGAGAGAAGCTGGCCTCCAGCTGGGTCGAGCTGGTGGTGATTTGGGTGTTCGTGTCATTGCTCTCGACCCTGCGCGGTTTTCTCTATGAGCGCGTAGACAGCATGGACGGGCATCCCATTGCCAGTTTGCCTGGCCATGCATTTTTCAAACAGACGGGCGGGCCGGTGGTGTTTTTGATCTCCATGTTTTTGCTCATCATGGGGTTTTCAGAATTACTGGCAGTGCTGCATGCCTACACCGGGTACTGGATTAGCACTGCGAGTGTTGCCAGCTTTTCGATCTGCACGATTTTGCTCACCTGGGACATGGGACGCATTCAACCCGTGCACTACCCCAACTTTGCCGCAGCGTGGGACGATGTGGTGGTACGGCCTGTGAAGAGTGATGTGTTGAGTCTGCACCATGCCGTATTGCGCATAGGGGGCCGTCCTGCTAACTGGGGACGATGTGAGCCAGGCTTTTCACTGACACGCTTGCAAGCCCTTCGCGAAGGGGGCTTGGCGCTGGCTAGCTTGCTGTCGCAAACGGCCCTGCCCTTGTCATCTTTGGTATTTGGTTTGATGGAGTAAATATGCACCGGCTGCGCCACCTTTGGCAGGCATTTGCCAGCCATTTTTTGCATGAAGTTTTGCTGCACTCGCTGCGCGGGTCATTGCTGGTAGGTGGAATGGTGATGTTGATTTCAGGCACCGGTGCTTGGAAGTACGTGGGCAACAGCATGCAAGCCCATGACATGCGCAGGGCCGCCGCTTGGAGCGCCCACGTGGAACCATCCAAGGTGCTGGTGGTGGCCATCGATGACACCGGATTTGACGCGTTTTATGGCGGCAAGTCACCCTTAGACCGTTCGCAACTGCAGCGCATGTTGAATGTGGTGGCGAGCAGTGCGCCACACGCTAAAGGCATCGTGCTCGACCTCGATTTGTCCCCAGTGCCTGGTGATGCACAAGAGGATCTGCTGGCATTTTTCAAGCAGCAGCCTGCGCGCTGGGTACTGGCGGAGCCTGTGCGAAAGGTTGAAGACGACAGCCCCACGCGCAAAGCCTGGCGAACCTCCTTGTGCAGTGCGGGCGTGCGCATGGGTTTGCCGTACTTGCCTACCGAATTTGGCTATGTGCTCAGCACCCAGCAGTTTGGTGGCGCTTTATCGGATGTGGCGCTGCGCGGCGACGCGGGGTGCTCCCTGTTGCCAACTGAATCACCGGCTGTGGCTGGTGCGCTGGCGCGCCATACTGTGCTCATGTCGCCCGACTACATGCAGCAGGGCAATGTGCTGCCATTTCAAGGCGATTTGGCACTCTTAGGCGCCAGCATTGCAGCCTTGGACCCCACCTGGGTGGTGGTGGGTGGCACCTGGGGGAGTAGCGATTTGCTCAATACGCCCATGGGCGAGCGGTATGGGGTGCAACTCCATGCGGCGGTATTGGATGGGGTGGAGCGCGGAGAGCACCAGTCCTCCTTCTTGGTCCAGTTGCTGGTTGCTTGGCTGGTGGTGTCTATGATTGGTTTGCAGATCGACTGGGTGCAGGGCTTGATGGGCACGTATGTGGACCCGTGGGTGGCAAGCTTGCCCGGCCACCGGTTCTTGAAACTGCGACTGTGGCCGATTGCACTGGCCCTGCTTGTGTTTTTGCATGTAACCCTGGTGTCCGAGTTACTGGCCATCTTGCATGCCCATACCCAGTACTGGATAGGTTCCGCAGAAACCGTGGTGGTGGTTATGGGAACCTTGATGTTTGTGTGGAACTGGGGCTTGACCGAGTCCAGCGCGCACCATACGGTGTCACATGTGTGGCACGCGAGTTTTTTGGAGCCGGTGCTGGAAGACTGGCGTAGCCTTAAGCAGGCCTTGGGCATGCTGTTTGCGCGCATACGGCGGTCGGGGGGCGACAATACGCCGCCAGTTGGCAAGCTGCGCGCTGGTTTTGAGGTGCTATTGGCGGGCGCCAGCCTATGCGGACAAACCGTTTTGCCAACCGCGGTGTTTGTGCACCATTTGTTTTTTGCGGGCGCGCATTAACCGACGCGCAGATTTCTTTTACCTCAAGGAGTTAGCCATGAAAACCATCACCCTGAGTTGCCTGCTGGCCGTGGCAACTTTGACCCAAACAGTGGCCTGGGCGGCCGGTTCCACCTGCATGGTGTTGGGCGCGAGGGATGCCAAGGTCTCGGCGGCCGAGGGCGAAAAATCGCCAGTGTTCATGACCAAGGACTGCGCGGCCTTGCGCTTGGTGAGTGGCAAGGCGCAAGCCAGTTGGGTGGGGCAAGACGGAAAACCCAAGCTCATTCCCATTACTGCAAGTGGCGTGAGTGCTTTGCCAGCGCCGGGGGCGGAAGAGCGCTCAGTCAATGTGGTGTGGTCTGAGCTGACCACCCGGCGCGAACGCCAACAAGCGGCCTATATGCGCAGCGTAGGCTTTGAGCGTGCACAAAAAATCTATGTGCCTGCCAATGGCTTGCTCTTGGTAGAACGCTCGGAGCTAGATGCAGAGTTAACCATTCAAAAAGTGGCTGAGAGTGCTACCGTACCCTTGCTCACGCAAGCCGTCAAAAAGGGCGAGGCCATCCACGTTCCACGCGCGGCGTTGGAGCTAGACCAAACCTATGTGTTTACCATTCGCAGGGGGGACACCACCGAAACCTGGCGCTGGAAAACTGCCGCCGCCACTGAAACTGCCGCATTGGACGAGCAACTTAACGCAGTGCAAAGCACAGATTTAGAACCCGACCAACGCCTCTTGGTACAGGCCATGTTGTATGACCAGCTCAAGCTCAAGGGCAATATGGAGCTGACCATGCAGGCCTTGAAATCATTGGATGATGCGAAAGCCAACAAACCTTAATTGCGCACTGTAGGTGCGTTGTATGTATGAATTTGATTGACTCTCTTGTAAGCCAAGCGCCCGATATCGCGGCGCTGCGCCGTGATATCCACTCCCACCCAGAGCTGTGCTTTCAAGAAATTCGCACGGCTGATTTGGTGGCGCAAAAGCTCACCGAGTGGGGCATTCCTATTCACCGTGGCTTGGGCACCACGGGCGTGGTGGGGATTGTGAAAGCGGGGACGTCGTCACGCGCTATTGCCCTGCGGGCGGATATGGATGCGCTGCCCATGCAAGAGTTCAACACCTTTGCCCACGCCAGCCAGCATGCCGGCAAGATGCACGCATGCGGCCATGACGGGCATGTCGCCATGCTGTTGGCTGCCGCGCAGCACTTGGCCAAAGAGCGCAATTTTGATGGCACGGTGTACCTGGTGTTTCAGCCAGCCGAAGAAGGCGGCGGCGGTGCCCGCGAAATGATCAAAGACGGCTTGTTTGACACGTTCCCGGTAGAGGCTGTGTTTGGCATGCATAACTGGCCCGGCGCAGCGGTCGGCACATTTGCCGCCAGTGCGGGCCCGGTGATGGCGTCTAGCAACGAGTTCAAGATCACCATCCACGGTAAAGGTGGGCACGCCGCCATGCCCCACAACGCGATGGACCCGGTGGTGGTGGCCTGCCAGATGGTGCAGGCTTTCCAAACCATCATCAGCCGCAACAAGAAGCCCATTGATGCTGGTGTGATTTCAGTCACCATGATCCATGCGGGCGAAGCCACCAATGTGATCCCTGATAGCTGCGAGTTACAGGGCACGGTGCGCACGTTTACGCTGGAGGTGTTGGGCATGATTGAGCAGCGCATGCGCGACGTGGCGCAGCACACGGCAGCGGCGTTTGGCGTGCGCTGCGACTTTGAGTTCGAACGCAACTACCCGCCCACCATCAATTCAGCCAAGGAGGCAGAGTTCGCGCGCAAGGTGATGGCAAGCATCGTAGGTGAGGCCAAGGTCTTGGACCAAGAGCCCACCATGGGGGCTGAAGACTTTTCCTACATGCTCATGGCCAAGCCGGGCTGCTACAGCTTTATTTCCAATGGGGATGGTGACCACCGCGCCATGGGCCATGGCGGTGGGCCTTGCATGCTGCACAACCCCAGTTACGACTTTAACGATGCGTTAATCCCTTTGGGCGCCACCTACTGGGTGCGCTTGTCCGAGCAGTGGTTGGCGCCGGCACAGACCAGCGCCTAAACCTCAGGCGTGCTGGGCAAAGCGGCGCTGCGCCATTTGCAGCAGGCCTTCAAAAATGAGGTTGTCCACCAGCTCAAAGGGTACTGACATGCTGGGGGCCATCTTCCACCCCGCACCACCCGTCATGATGCATTTGGGGGCCGCACCGCAGTGCGCCGCCACATGCTGCACCATGCGCTCTACCGCGCCGGCGATGGCAAACGTGCCACCACTGGTGAGCGCGTCGCTGGTGTTGGTGGGAAATTTGCGCACCTCGCCCGTGGGCACATGCAAGCCCGCTGTGCCGGACTCCAGAGCGCGCAGCATGATGCCGTGACCGGGCAAGATCAAGCCACCCAAAAACTTGCCGTCGGGGTCTATGGCCTCCACTGTCACAGCGGTGCCTACCATCACAATCACCATGGGGCGTGGGGCGCCTTGGGACAGCATGCGGTGGTAACCGCCAATGATGGCCACCCAGCGGTCTGCCCCCAAACGGGTCGGGTGGTCGTAACCATTGCGCAGGCCCGCTTCCGACTCGCTAGACACCACCCACTGCGGGGTGACGTCCCAAATTTCCATTTGCTCTTGCACGCGGCGTTTGACCGCATCGCCTGCCACCACGCAACCCAAGATGTGCTGCGGGGCCTCCAAGCCGCTCCATGGGCCCTCGGCGAGTTTGTCGATGTTTTCCAAAAACTCAGCGCCTTCTGCCAAGAGTTCGGCGCCAGGATGGGGGGCCGCATACAAGGCCCATTTGAGCCGGGTGTTGCCAATGTCGAGTGCGAGAAAACCCATGTTTTAGCCTTGACGCCAGGGCAGGCCACGCATGCGCCAGCCGCCTTTAACGCCCCGGTGCGCTTGTGCGTCGGGGTCACCTTCAAAGCCTTCTAAGATGTTGTAAGCCTCTAGCCCCAACTCGGTCGCACGTTTGGCCGCTGCCACAGAGCGCACGCCACTGCGGCATAGCAGCACAGCTTTTTTTCCAGCGGGCACAGCGGCTTGCAAGCCCGCGTCAAAGTCAGGGTTCATGGCCATGCCGGGCCATTGTTTCCAAGCCAGCGCCACAGCGCCGGGCACAAAGCCGACCCACTCCCGTTCTGCATCGGTGCGCACATCCACCAGTACCGCGTCGCCACTTTGCCACCAAGCGAAAGCGAGAGCGGCTGACACATCTCCTGCATAGCCGCTGGCAGCTTTCACGGCATTGCTGCCTACGCCGTCTGCGTCGTGGCGAACACCGGAGGTCAGGTTGGCGGGCACCGCCTCGTCCATGCGTTTGGGGCGGGGCAGGTTGAGGGCTTCCATGATGGCAACGAACTCGGCCTCGCTCTTGCCTGCGATGCGGGCATTGCTGCTTTTTTCAATGCCAATGCTGCTGTGGGTGCGGCCTTGGTAGTCGTGCCCCGGCCACACGGTCGTGGTGTCTGGCAGCGCAAATAGCACGTGGGTGATGCTGTGGTACAGCGCTTGGGCACTACCGCTTTGGAAATCGGTGCGGCCACAGCCGCCAATGAGCAGGGTGTCTCCGGTAAACACGTGGCTGTTCCATGTGAAGCTCATGCTGCCACTGGTGTGGCCCGGTGTATGCAAGGCGGTGAGGGTTTGGTCGCCAAAGCGCAAGACATCGCCATGCGCCAACTGCAAGGCCGCGGTGGTAATGCCACACCCTTGCGGCGCGGCGGTTTTGGCCCCAGCGTGTTCGGCCAAGTGCCCCGCGCTGGTGATGTGGTCGGCGTGGGCATGGGTTTCCACCGTCCATTGCAGCTTCAAGCCGTATTGGCGCAGCACCGACAAGTCGCGCTCTAACTGATCGTCCACGGGGTCGATGATGAGCGCGTCGCGCGTGCGTTCGTCAAACAGTACGTAGGTGTAGGTGCTGGACGCAGGGTCAAAAAGCTGAATGGGCTGCATAACGGTCGGGTGCGCAGATGCGCTGGCGCGGTGATTCACAGAGCCACAACTATAAGAGGTTTCCAAAGGGTGCTGCCACGCGACCGTGACAATACGATGAACGGTTTTTGACACACTGCAACGCGAGGGCCCTTTGCCCCAGTCCATTGGCCGTGCAGACCCCGTTGCGACGAGGTGCTGGCATATGGTCCGGGAAATGGTTTACAGTTGACGTTTACGTAAACGTCAACTCCGCGTTTCCATCGTTTCACTTTGTTCTTACGGATGCCACCATGACCGATTTGTCTGCCGACTTCAAAGCCTTGGCCAACTACCGCCCTACGAACAAGGTGCGCTTTGTCACTGCGGCCAGCCTGTTTGACGGCCACGACGCTGCCATCAACATCATGCGGCGTATCTTGCAGGGCATGGGTGCCGAAGTCATCCACCTGGGCCACAACCGCAGCGTGGACGAAGTCGTGACCGCCGCTTTGCAGGAAGACGTGCAGGGCATTGCGATTAGCTCCTACCAGGGTGGACATGTGGAGTACTTCAAGTACATGGTGGACCTGCTCAAGAGCCGGGGCGGGGCGCACATCCAGGTGTTTGGTGGTGGTGGTGGCGTCATCGTGCCGCCGGAAATCCGCGAGCTGCATGCCTATGGCGTGTCCCGCATCTACAGCCCGGAAGACGGCCAACGCATGGGGCTGCAAGGCATGATCGGCGAGATGGTGATGCGTTGCGACAAGGACATCACCGCACTGGCTCCCTCTGACTTGTCAGCCATCCAGGGCCATACCGAAGCCAGCTGGCGTGCTCTGGCCCAGTTACTTACTGCGATTGAGGCTTCCAAGCTGAATCCGGCCCTGGCGCAGGAAATACGTGCGCAAGCAGCTACTAAAAAGATAGCGACCATCGGCATCACCGGCACTGGGGGTGCGGGTAAGTCCAGTCTGACGGACGAGCTGATCCGCCGCTTGCGCCTCGACCAGAACGATGCCTTGCGCGTCGCTGTCATCTCCATCGACCCGAGCCGCCGCAAGAGCGGGGGCGCGCTGCTGGGCGACCGCATCCGGATGAATGCCATCTCGCCATGGCAACAAGGTTCCCGCGTCTTCATGCGCTCGCTAGCGACCCGTGACTTCGGGTCTGAGATCAGCGCTGCACTGCCCGATGTGATCGCCGCTTGCAAGGTGGCGGGTTTCGACCTGATCGTGGTGGAGACCTCCGGCATCGGTCAAGGCGATGCTGCGATTGCCCCGCTGGTGGATGTTCCCATCTATGTGATGACGCCTGAGTTCGGCGCGGCTAGCCAACTCGAAAAAATCGACATGCTGGACTTTGCGGAGTTCGTGGCCATCAACAAGTTCGACCGCAAGGGTGCGAGCGATGCACTGCGCGATGTGTCCAAGCAAGTCCAGCGCAACAAGGAGGCATGGAACACACCGACCGACCAGATGCCTGTGTTCGGCACCATGGCCGCGCGCTTCAATGACGATGGTGTGACCGCGCTCTACCAAGCCATGCTGCCGCGTTTGAAGGCCTTGGGCGTGCCACTGCAAGAAGGTAGCCTGCCGCGCGTGAACGTACGCCACAGTTCCAACCAGACGCCGGTGGTACCTGCAGCGCGCACCCGCTATTTGGCTGAGATCAGCGACACCGTGCGCGGATACAAAAAACGCGCCAAAGAGCAAGCGAGGCTGGGCCGCGAAATCCAGCAGCTGCATGCCACGGCGCGCATGCTGCAAGCCGCCAATCCTGACAAGGTGAACGCGGTGCAAGCGGTGACGGACCTCGCCCAGCAGCGCGAAGAACGCATGGGTGCCGCAGAGCGCAAGCTGCTGGCCCAGTGGCCCGAGATGCAAAAGGCCTACGCCGGTGACGAGTATGTGGTGAAGATCCGGGACAAGGAAATCCGCACCGCACTCACCACCCAATCCCTCAGCGGCACCACCATCCGCAAAGTGGCCCTGCCTCAGTACGAGGACCATGGCGAGATTCTCAAGTGGCTGATGCTGGACAACGTGCCCGGCAGCTACCCCTACACCGCAGGTACCTTTACGTTCAAGCGCGAGGGCGAGGACCCGACCCGCATGTTTGCCGGTGAAGGTGATGCCTTCCGCACCAACACCCGCTTCAAGCTGCTCAGCAGCGGCATGGCGGCCAAGCGCTTGAGCACTGCGTTTGACTCGGTCACGCTCTACGGCAACGACCCCGACCCGCGTCCGGACATCTACGGCAAAGTGGGTAACAGCGGCGTGAGCATTGCCACGCTGGACGACATGAAGGTGCTCTACGGAGGCTTCGACTTGTGCAACCCAAGCACCAGTGTCTCCATGACCATCAACGGCCCGGCTCCAAGCATCCTGGCCATGTTCATGAACACCGCTATGGACCAGAACATCGACAAGTTCAAAGCCGACAACGGCCGCGAGCCTACCGATACCGAAGTCGCCAAGATCAAGGAATGGGTGCTGGCCAATGTGCGCGGCACGGTGCAGGCCGACATCCTGAAAGAAGACCAGGGCCAAAATACCTGTATTTTCAGCACCGAGTTCTCGTTGAAGGTGATGGGTGACATTGCCGAGTACTTTGTACACCACGACGTGCGCAACTTCTACAGCGTGTCCATCAGCGGGTACCACATCGCCGAGGCCGGGGCCAACCCGATTAGCCAGTTGGCGTTCACGCTGTCTAACGGCTTCACCTTTGTGGAGGCGTATCTGGCGCGGGGCATGCACATTGACGACTTTGCGCCCAACCTGAGCTTCTTTTTCAGCAACGGCATGGACCCCGAATACACCGTGATGGGCCGCGTGGCGCGCCGCATCTGGGCCGTGGCCATGAAGGAAAAGTACGGCGCGAATGAACGCAGCCAGAAGCTGAAATACCACATCCAAACCAGTGGCCGCAGCTTGCACGCGCAGGAAATCCAGTTCAACGACATCCGCACCACGTTGCAGGCCTTGATCGCCATCTACGACAACTGCAACAGCCTGCACACCAACGCGTTTGACGAAGCCATCACCACGCCCACCGAAGACTCGGTGCGCCGCGCCATGGCCATCCAGCTCATCATCAACCGCGAGTGGGGCCTGGCCAAGAACGAGAACCCCAACCAAGGCGCCTTTATCATCGAAGAGCTGACCGAGCTGGTCGAAGAGGCCGTGCTCAAAGAGTTTGAAGCCATTGCCGACCGTGGCGGCGTATTGGGTGCCATGGAAACCGGCTACCAGCGCGGCAAGATCCAAGACGAGTCCATGCACTACGAGATGCTCAAGCACACCGGCGAGCTGCCCATCATCGGTGTGAACACCTTCCGCAACCCGCATGGCGATGCCGTGCTGGACAAGCTGGAGTTGGCCCGCAGTACGGATGACGAGAAGCAAAACCAGCTCAAGCGATTGGCCGACTTCCACGCACTGCACGCCGCAGAGGCGCCGGCCATGCTCAAGAAGTTGCAGCAGGCGGTCATTGACAACCAGAACGTTTTCAACGTGCTGATGGACGCGGTCCGCGTGTGCTCGCTGGGCCAGATCACCAGTGCCTTGTTTGAGGTGGGCGGGCAGTACCG
Source organism: Rhodoferax aquaticus (assembly GCF_006974105.1). NCBI lineage: Bacteria > Pseudomonadati > Pseudomonadota > Betaproteobacteria > Burkholderiales > Comamonadaceae > Rhodoferax > Rhodoferax aquaticus. The sequence continues at coordinate 4,275,714 of NZ_CP036282.1, read as the reverse complement.
GCGCAATATGTAGTGGGGTTGAATAGCCCGTGCTGGTAGGCACTTAGCAGGGCACTACCGAGGCATCATCGGGTTTCTAAGTAGTTGCGCATGCAACTACTTAGCCTATATTGGATGGCATACACAGCAGGCCAACAGGTCCGACAAAGTCGCACTGTGCTGCTCATCATCCACCTTAGGAGTCTTATGCCATCCCTCTACCATTTGACCCGTCGGGCATTGACCATTGCCTTGTTCACTGCAACGCTCGCGTCGGCACAAACCTACCCGTCCAAACCCATTGAGTGGGTGGTGCCCTATCCGCCCGGCGGAGGCACGGACGTAGTGGCACGCTTGCTCGCCGAGTCCATGGGCAAGACCTTGGGCCAGAACATCATTGTTGCGAACAAGCCAGGCGCAGCAACCAATATCGGCGCTGAATACGTGTCGCGTGCCAAGGCGGACGGTTATGTGCTGATGTCTGCGGATACCGCGACGCTGGCCGCAAACCCGTCGCTGTACAGCAAGTTGACGTACAGCGCCGAGAAAGACCTCGCACCCGTCGGGCTGAGCGTGCGGTTTCCATTGATTCTTGTGGTCAACCCCAGCGTGCCAGCAAAGAACCTGAAGGAGTTTGTTGCTTGGGCCAAAACGCAAGACGGTGCCAATTACGCTTCGCCCGGTGCGGGTAGCCCGCACCATCTGACTACAGAGATGTTCCGCGAGAAAGCGGGCCTGAAAGCCACCCATGTGCCCTACCGTGGTGCCGCGCCGGCGGTGCAAGATGTGGTGGGCGGCCAAGTGCCGTTTATGTTTGTGGACACCGCTGCGGGCTACCAATTCATTGCCGCCGGCAAGCTGCGCGCGCTAGGGATTGCAAGCTTAAAGCGCGTCAAAAACTTTGAAGATATTCCTACCCTGGCGGAACAAGGCCTCAAAGGGTTTGAAGCGTTTGCATGGCAAGGCTTGGCAGTCCCCGCTGGAACACCGGCAGATGTTGTCGCCAAACTCAACCAAGCCCTGCTGACGGCCATGGACTCCACCGCGCTCAAGGCGCGCTTTCAGACCTTGGGCTTGGAGTCCACCTCCAGTAGCCCCCGCCAGATGGCTGACTACGCCGCAAGTGAGCGTGTGAAGTGGGCCTCCGTCATCAAGACCAATGGCATCAAAGTCGAGTAAGCCAAAGCCCGATCTTGAGCGGGCATTGAGCTATCGATTGCATTTGCTGCACAAGCTCACGGACCAAGAGAGTCAGCGCGCGTATTTGGCGGGGTCAGGGCTGAGCCTGAGTGATAGCCGTTGCTTGGGCGCAGTTGGCGCTTTTGAGCCCCTGTCGGTGAACGACTTGGCGCGGCGCGCATTGCTAGACAAAGCCCAAGCCAGTCGGGCGGCCCAGTCTTTGGTGGGGATGGGTTTGTTGCTCAAAGAGGACTGCCCCAACGACGGCCGCGGAGTGGTGCTGACCTTGTCCGATAAGGGCCGTACAGCATGGCGGCGCACCATGTCGCTGATTCAACAGCGCAACCAAGGTATTTTCGGCTGCTTGAGCGAGCCCGAGCAGGCACAGCTGAGTACCATGTTTGACCGTTTGATTGCGCATGCGCGCGAGACGGCTGCACCACTCACCAAACCCTAAGCGGGTGGGGTGTGAGACCCCACACTCGCTACCGAGTGGGGTAGGCGGCGTGGTGCGTTTCAGACTCCGCGAAAACTTCGCCAATGCCGCGTGGAAACCCGCGCGCAGGCGGGGTTGTCTAAGCGGAATGCGACACCCGCTTGTCTGGGTTGGACATGCATCGGCCAATTCAGCACTCGGCGGCGGTTGCGCAGTACCATGGCTTGGCCCTTCCTCTACTTGCAATGAAAGAGACTGATATGCGAACAAATTTCCCTCTTCTCCCGGTGCTTGGTGCGGTGTCTTTGGCCTTTGCTGCCAACGCATTTGCGCAAGAGCAGGTATTCAAAATCGGCCACACCGGCCCCATGTCTGGCCCCAACGCGTTTGCGGGCAAAGACAATGAAAACGGTGTGCGCTTGGCGATTGAAGAGCTCAACACCAAGAAGATCACCGTAGCAGGCAAAACTCTCAAGTTTGAATTGCAGTCGGAAGACGACCAGTGCGATCCCAAAGCAGGCGTCAGCGTGGCACAAAAGCTGGTGGACGAAGGCGTCAAAATTGTGATGGGCCCTTACTGCTCAGGCGTCGCCATTCCTGCTTCACGCATTTACAGCGAAGGGGGTGCCATTTTGTCCACCGTGGGCAGCAATCCCAAAGTCACCATGGGGGGCTACAAGAACCTGTTTCGCATCATTGCAGGCGATGACTTGATCGGCGGAGCCATGGCCAACTATGCGGCTAAGAATCTCAAGGCCAAAACAGTGGCAGTGATTGATGACCGCACCGCCTTTGGCCAAGGCTTGGCTGAAGAATTCATCAAAGAGGCGGACAAGCTGGGCATGAAAGTGTTGGGGCGCGAATACACCACCGACAAGGCGACCGACTTCAACGCCATTTTGACCAATCTCAAGGGCAAAAAACCTGATGTGATCTTCTTCGGTGGCTACACACCGCAAGCGGCCCCCATGACGCGCCAAATGAAGCAGCTGGGCATGAGCCAAAAGCTCTTGGGTGGGGACGCGATTTGTACGGGTGAGATGGGCAAGCTCGGCGGCGACGCTGTGACGGATACGGTGTATTGCGCGCAAGGTGGTGCGATCTTGGACAAAGTGGCCGACGGCCCTGCGTTCAAAGCCAAGTACAAGAAGCGCTTTAACCAAGACCCTGACGCCTACGCTGCGTCCTTCTACGACCAAGTCATGTTTATTGTGCAAGCCATGCAGAAGACCGGCTCACTGGACGCCCAAAAAATCGGCGATGAGTTGTACAAGGGGAGCTACAAAGGCATTGCCAGTACTTACGCCTACGATGAGAAAGGCAACCTGAAAAAAGCGCCGATTACTTTCTACTCATTTAAGGGCGGGGCTCCTGTGCCTTTGTCTACCAACTAGCACTTCATCGGGCGCGGGCAGAATAAGTCCGCGTTTGGTTTGACATCCACAAGGGCAGCGTAGACTGCCCTTTTTTGTGTGCGGGTGCGCCCTTGCAGTCGCACCCGCAGTGCGAGATATCACAACAGGATTGGGGAGTATGAATGGCAAAGGTCGCGGTAGTTGGTGCGGGATTTGTGGGTCTGTCGAGTGCCTACTGGCTGATGCAAGACGGTCACGATGTGACGGTGTTTGACCCCCAAGGCGTGGGTGCCAACACAGGCGGCGCGTCCTATGGCAATGCGGGTACTTTTGCCAACTACGCCTGCATCCCTGTCAACAACCCGTCGGTGTTTCGCGACTTGCCGCGGTATTTGCTCTCCAGCCAAAGCCCGCTGCGCGTGCGCTGGTCTTACCTGCCCATGCTGGCTCCTTGGCTGGCACAGTTTCTGTGGCACTCCACTCCCTCGCGCTACACCCATAGCGCCACCGCCTTAGCAGCCCTGCTAGGGCGCGCCCAAGACGGCTATACGGCCATGGTGCAGCAAGCGGGTTTGGCGAGCTTCATCCGACAGAAAGAATGCTTGTACTTGTACTCTGGGGCTGCGGCCTTCAAGGCCTCTCAAGGAACCTTGGCTTTGCGCGAAAGCTTGGGTGTGCCTACCCGCGTCGTGGACAGGCAAGAGGTGCAGGCGCTAGAGCCGCAGCTCAATCCCCTTTTTGACCGTGGCGTGCTGTTTCCTGGCTCCTGGCATTTGACCGATCCTGCTGGGTTTCTGATGAGCTTGTCGGCCTGGCTTGCACGCGGCGGCATGCAGTTGCGTGCAGAGGCTGTGCGCACCCTCAGCCCCCAAGCGCAGCACGTGGTGGTGGATAGCACCAGCGGCCCCGAGGCCTATGACCATGTGGCGATTTGCGCAGGGGCATTCTCCCGCGGCTTGGCCGCGCAGTGCGGGGACAAGGTGCCGCTGGACACAGAGCGGGGTTACCACCTTCTCTACCCCGGCGTGAGCGACCTCATTTCACGGCCCGTGGGTTGGGCAGAGCGTGGGTTTTACATGACCCCCATGGCGCGCGGCATCCGAGTGGCAGGCACGGTAGAACTGGCCGGACTCAATACCCGCAAGCATCCCGGCCTTTTGCAGCTGCTTACACACAGCTCGCAGCGCGCTATCCATGGTTTGGGCACGCCCACGGAACAGTGGCTGGGTTACCGCCCCACCTTGCCTGACGGTTTGCCGGTGCTTGGCCGTGCCAGCAAGAGTGCGCGGGTGATTTACGCATTTGGCCACCAGCACATTGGCCTTACCCTGGGCGGGCTCTCCGGCACGGTGGTGGCTGATTTGGTGGCCGGGCGATCCAGCACTATGGACCTAGGCCCATACGCAGCGAGCCGCTTTCGCTAAGCCCTGGCCTGCGTTTGCGAGTTAAGGCTCCAAGGTCACAGTTTCCTCTGCGCAGCGCGCATCAGCACAGGCCTTTGCGGTCTTTCCCAGAAAGCCAATGACAGAGGCCACGGTCACCGTGTTGATCTTTCCGTTCCAACGTAGCTCGTCGGGGTGGTCGTCAAATGCGATATTGGCGCGTGAGATCCGTGCGCCCAAGCGGGTCATGGCGTCGATGGTGAGCGTGGTGGGGACAAAGCCCGCAGTCTTGAGCCACGCTTGCGCGTCAGTACGTGTCGCGACCTCGTCTTCATTAGCAAGACCGTAGGCCAATACCTCCAGTACCCAGGCATTGGAGTTTTGGTACTTGGTGCTGAACGGGTAGGCCAGCATGTTGTACTTGGCTTCGTGCAAACGTTTGGCCGTTTTGCCGTTGATCGCTCTTAACAAGCGCTCTTGCACCGCCGCCTGCACGCGCCAAATACCTGCTTGGTACTTAAAGGGGGTGTCCGAGAAAAAGTCCACCATGCCTTGCTCGTACAGGGCGGATTGCGCGGTGCCACAGGTGTTGAGTTCGTGCACTACACTCCAACCACCGTCCGCTTGGCGCACCGCAAAGGCCATATGGGAATAGTCCAGGCCGTACGTGCTTAGGTCTTGGCCCGCGCGCCCGATAAGCACGAGTTGGTCAGGTAAGGCGTCTAACTTTTCTAGCGTGCGCTCGGCCATTTGGGTGGCTTTGATGGTCGCTTCTACGTTGGGGGCGGCCTCTTCACAAGGGCGGCCCGCCCACGCTGCGCCGCTGGTGCACAGGCATGCCAGCAGGTACAGCCCAGCCCAGCGCTGGCGAATGGTCAACGCGGCGCGCACTAGTTCAACTTCTTGGATCGCACCAAGCCCGCTTGGCTGTCGGTGACCACACCCAAGGGTGTGTTGTTGGACGCGATGGCAAAGCTGTGCTGGCCCAGGCGCTTGGCGTCTACGATTTGGTTGAGCCGTACATTGGCTTTTTCGATTTGCTTGGTGGGTACCGCCAGCGTGAGTGTTGCTTTGTTGTCTTGGCTCTTGAGCGTCATATGGGTTGTGTCCCCTTGGGCTTCCAAGCCGGTGACTGTCCAGCGGGTTTCTTGGTTCAGCGCATTGGACACATTGCCAAATGAGTTACCTACCGCAGTGGACCCTTCGACCGACACATACACTGGCAGCAAAACAATGACCGCGCTGGCTGCAGCTGAGTAGTTGGATTCACTGTTGCCTGCATGCGCTGCCCCCACCCAAAGGCTTTGGGCTGCGAGCAAGGACAACAAGAGTTTCGGTATGGGATGCATATGTGCTGTAGGACTTTCTAAGAGTGGGACACCGCGCCCCGTGGCGTACGCTTGAAACGATTTGCGCCACTGCCACGTTGACAGGGTGCTGCTTCACTATAGGGCCTTGGTCGTGGCCAGGGCTTGCGCGCTAGGGTGCGATACTCATCGCTTTGCGGCGGCTGTACCTGCCGTGCGCGTGATGCAAAGCGACGTTGTGACTGAAGAATCCCCAAAAATACAAGAAGCCCGCCTGTGGCGCGACAACGGGTGGACCGCCCGCGTGATCAAGAACGAAGATGACGATGGATGGGCAGTGGCCATGGTCAAAGATGGCGAGCCAGAACCCGCTCTGGTGGGGCCTTGGACCATGGGGCGCGACAAAAAGAACCCCAAGCCCTTGGATAGCACTGCGTTTAGCACCTTGGTAAAAACCGCGTCTGAGTTTGTGCGCCGCCATGAGCAGCAGCTGCACGCCAGCTTGCACCAGAGCATTGTGGTGACGGTCGCCCAGGGTTCTGGTCTAAGCGCCCGGGTGACGGTGCGGCTGGACATCGTGCCCGATGAAGACAACCCGTACGCAACACTGAGTGCCAAAGACGATGGCGATGCGCTGTTGGCCGAGCTGCGTGTTGCGCCTAGCTTCAAGCTCAACCGCGCCAGCGCGCTTGCGTGGGTGGAAAGCGACTTCGCGAAACCCGCGACCCGTTAGCGCATCAGTTCGTGGACGGTTTGGCGGGGCGTCCGCCAAAGATGGCGCTGCCCACCCGCACCATGGTGCTGCCCGCGCGAATGGCTGCCGCCATATCGGCACTCATGCCCATGGACAAAGTGTCTAAGCCAAGTTTTTGGGCGTTAAGGGTGCCAAACAAGGCGGTGGCCCTTGTAAACACTGCGCAAGCTGCTTCAAAATCAGGAGCGGGTTCTGGAATGCACATGAGGCCTCGCAACCTTAGGTGGGGGAGTTGAGCGACTGCCTGGGCCAACGCTAGCGCTTCCTCTGGGGGCACGCCGGATTTGGTGGGCCCACCGTCCACATTGATCTGAATGCAGATATTGAGTGGCCCTAGGTGCGGTGGGCGCTGCTCGCTCAGTCGTTGCGCAATTTTGAGGCGGTCTACCGTGTGCACCCAGTCAAAGTGCTCGGCCACCAAACGTGTTTTGTTGCTTTGGATAGGCCCTATGCAATGCCACTCTAGCGGCAAGTGCTGGAGTGCTGCAATTTTCTCCACCGCCTCTTGGATGTAGTTTTCGCCAAATGCGGTTTGCCCGGCGGCATGGGCTTGGGCGACCGCGTCAGGGCCAAATGTTTTGGATACGGCCAATAGCGTAACGGCATGGGCGGGGCGCCCAGCCTGTGTACAGGCGGTTGCAATGTCGGCGCGAACTTGGTGGAGCTTCTCGGCAATCGTGGTCATAATCGTGCGAGCGTACCAAACTAGCAACGAACTCCCAGAACGAGGCCTCCGTGGACATTACCCAATTACTCGCATTTAGCGTTAAAAACAAGGCGTCCGACTTGCACCTTTCGGCTGGCTTGCCGCCCATGATCCGTGTGCATGGCGATGTGCGCCGCATCAACGTGGAGCCGCTGGACCACAAACAAGTGCACGCCATGGTGTACGACATCATGAACGACGGGCAGCGCAAGCATTACGAAGAGTTCTTGGAAATCGACTTTTCGTTCGAAATTGACGGCTTGGCCCGCTTCCGGGTGAATGCCTTCAACCACAACCGGGGTGCCGGTGCGGTGTTTCGAACCATTCCTAGCAAGATTTTGTCTCTAGAGCAGCTCAACGCGCCCAAGATTTTTGGCGAGCTGGCCCTGAAACCACGCGGCATGGTGCTGGTGACTGGGCCTACCGGCTCCGGCAAGTCCACCACCCTAGCTGCCATGGTCAACTACCTCAATGAGACCGAGTTTGGCCACATTTTGACGGTGGAAGACCCGATTGAGTTTGTGCACGAGTCCAAGAAGTGCCTGATCAACCAGCGCGAGGTGGGGCCACACACCATGAGCTTTGCGGCGGCGCTCAAATCGGCACTGCGGGAAGATCCCGACGCCATTTTGGTGGGGGAAATGCGTGACCTGGAAACCATTCGCTTGGCCATGACGGCTGCGGAAACAGGTCATTTGGTGTTTGGCACCTTGCACACTTCTAGTGCGGCCAAGACCATTGACCGGATCATTGACGTGTTCCCTGCGGACGAAAAAGAGATGGTGCGTGCCATGCTGTCGGAGTCACTGCAGGCGGTGATTTCCCAAACGCTGTGTAAAACCAAAGACGGCCAAGGCCGGGTGGCCGCTCACGAAATCATGTTGGGCACCAGCGCGATTCGCAATTTGATTCGCGAAGCCAAAGTGGCGCAGATGTATTCCAGCATCCAAACCGGCAATGCCGTGGGCATGCAAACCTTGGACCAAAACTTGACCGACTTGGTGCGCCGCAATGTCATCAGCGCGGCTGAAGCCCGCACCAAGGCCAAGATTCCAGAAAACTTTCCTGGGTGAGCATGGCCCCCACGCTCCCGCACTTCGTGTGGTCGCTGCCCCCCAAGGGGGGCGCGATTTCCCTTGGGGCGGCCCGGCGGGAAATCATGGCACCCCCCCCGGCTTGCTCACTGCGTGTAGCCGCTTTCCCCCTTGCAGGGGGCAATGCCAGTGGCCCGGCAGAGCCGGTTCCACGGCATTCCTGATATGTGAGGGCCTGGCGCACTCCGGGTTGAATTAAAGAAAGGTAGGTGCTCTCATGGAGCGCGATCAAGCAACGAAATTTATCAATGACCTGTTGAAGCTGATGGTCAGTCGCAATGGCAGCGATTTGTTTATTACGGCGGACTTTCCGCCTGCGATCAAGGTCGATGGCAAGGTCACCAAGGTCTCACCGCAACCCCTGAATACAGCGCACACCTTGGCCCTGGCCCGTTCCATCATGAGCGACAAGCAAGTGGCCGAGTTTGAGCGCACCAAAGAAGGCAACTTCGCCATTTCGCCCGCAGGTATTGGCCGGTTTCGCGTGAATGCTTTTGTGCAACAGGGCAAAGTGGGCATGGTGTTGCGGGTGATTCCGGGCATACCCCCTACGATTGACGGCTTGGGTGTGCCCCACGTGCTCAAAGAGATTTCGCAGTCCAAGCGGGGCCTGTGCATCATGGTGGGGGCAACGGGCTCGGGCAAATCCACCACCTTGGCGGCCATGGTGGACTGGCGCAACGAAAACTCTTACGGGCACATCATCACGGTGGAAGACCCGGTGGAGTTTGTGCACATGCACAAGAACTGCGTGGTCACGCAGCGGGAAGTGGGCTTGGATACCGACAGCTGGGAAGCTGCATTGAAAAACACCCTGCGGCAAGCGCCGGACGTGATTTTGATGGGCGAGATCCGTGACCGAGAAACCATGGAGCACGCCGTTGCCTTTGCCGAAACGGGCCACCTGTGCTTGGCCACGCTGCATGCGAACAGCGCCAACCAGGCGCTGGACCGCATCATCAACTTCTTCCCCGAAGAGCGGCGTTCTCAGCTCTTGATGGACTTGTCTTTGAATCTCAAGGCCTTGGTCTCTCAGCGCTTAATCCCCAAGCAAGATGGCAAGGGCCGTGTAGCGGCAGTAGAAATCATGATCAATTCGCCGCTGATCTCCGACATGATTTTCAAGGGCGAGGTCGCCGAAATCAAAGAGGTGATGAAGAAGAGCCGCAACATGGGCATGCAGACCTTTGACCAAGCGCTGTATGACTTGTACGAGGCGCATGGCATTACCTATGAAGACGCGCTGCGCAATGCAGACTCGGTCAATGACTTGCGCTTGCAGATCAAACTCAACAGCCAGCGTGGCCGCTCTAGCGACTTGAGCGCGGGCACTGAAGGCTTCTCCATTGTTTAACCGACTGGCTTTGTCATGACTACACCCTATACCTCCACAGCCATTAACGCCAAGACCTATGAGCCCAGCACGCCCACCAGCGTGGCATTTTTGGGTTTGGGTGTCATGGGCTACCCCATGGCCGGGCACTTGGCGCGCGCGGGCCATCCCGTGACGGTCTACAACCGCACCACTGCAAAATCGATAGCATGGTGTGCAGATTTCGCGGGCGCTGCCGGCGAAAAGATCGTTAATTTCCATGCCCTCACGCCCAAACTCGCGGCGCAAGGTGCGGATGTCGTGTTTTGCTGCGTGGGCAATGATGATGATTTGCGCAGCGTCGTCCTCGGGCCTGATGGTGCCTTTGCAGGCATGAAGCCTGGTGCCGTGTTTGTGGACCACACCACGGCGTCCGCCAGTGTGGCGCGTGAGCTCAGCGCCGCTGCGCTTGCCTTGGGCTTGCAGTTTGTGGACGCCCCTGTGTCGGGTGGCCAAGCGGGAGCGCAAAACGGGATGCTCACGGTGATGTGTGGCGGCGATGAAGCAGCCTTTGCACTGGCCAAGCCGATTGCCATGGCCTTTTCCCGTGCCTTCACCCACTTGGGGGAAAGCGGTGCCGGCCAGTTGGCCAAAATGGTCAACCAAATTTGCATTGCTGGCCTGGTGCAAGGTTTGAGCGAAGCGATTGCCTTTGGCCAAAAAGCAGGGCTCGACATGAACCAGGTCCTCGACGTCATTGGCAAAGGCGCAGCCCAGAGCTGGCAGCTCGACAACCGCGGAAAAACCATGGTGGCCGACAAGTTCGACTTTGGCTTTGCGGTGGATTGGATGCGCAAAGACCTGGGGCTGGTGTTGGACGAGGCCAAGCGCAACGGCGCGCGTCTGCCTGTCACCGCCTTGGTGGACCAGTTCTATGGTGATGTGCAGCACATGGGCGGGAAGCGCTGGGATACGTCTAGCCTGATCAAACGGTTAAAGTGAAGCGCTAACGGGGCTTGTGCCCCGAAATGACAAAAGGCCTGCAGCACGTAAGCGCTGCAGGCCTTTTGTTTGGTGGCGGTCGCTTGGGTCAAGCGCCGCTAAGCCTTAGGGCTGTGTCGTGGACTTTTTGTTGGCGTCCGCTGCTTCCGGCTTGGGCATCATGGCGGCCAATTCATCTTCGGAGATGTACTCCAGCAAGCGCACCACTTTCTGCACGCCAGAGGTACTGCTGATGACATCGGTAGCGCGTTTACCTTCGCGCTGGGTGACGCGGCCCATCACATACACCGTACCACGCTCGGTCGTGATCTTGAAAGCATTGGCAAACAGGTCTTTCGCGTCGACAATGGCCGCCTTGACACGGCCAGTCACCAAGGCGTCCGATGAGCGCTGGGTCAGTGTGGCATTGCCCATGATTGCAAGCTCGTTCACGATGGAGCGTGCGTTTTCCACGCGAGACACGATCTGCTCGACCAACTGCTTGTCTTGGGCGTTGGGTACTTCACCCGTCAATAGCACTTGGCGGTTGTAGCTCGTCACATTGACGTGCACACGCTCGCCCAAGTTTTCTCGAATACGGTTGGCCGCTTTGAGTTCGATGGCGTTGTCTTCCACCACGGTTCCCGAGGTGCGGCGGTCTGACGCCACCATGCCGCCCATCACAGCGCCGCCCACCATCAGGGGGAAGCAGCCGCTCAAAGCAGCCAGACTGCCTGCCAAGAGCAGGCCTAAAGTAGTTTTACGGATCAAGGGTGTCATGTTCATGGGTTGCTTTCCAGGTCGCCCAGTAGCTGGGAGTCAACTGCATCACAAATGCAATGCAGGGTCAAAATATGTACTTCTTGAATGCGTGCGGTGCGCTCATGCGGAACGCAAATATGCACATCCGTGTCGCGTAGCAACTGGCCCATCTTGCCGCCGCCGCGTCCGGTCAGTCCGATCACCACCATCTCGCGCTCATGCGCAGCTTCAATGGCGCTGAGGACATTGCCCGAGTTGCCGCTGGTGGAGATGGCCAACAGCACGTCACCCGGTTGGCCAAGGGCCCGCACTTGGCGCGAGAAGATGGCGTTGAAATCGTAGTCGTTGGCAATTGCCGTGAGGATGGAGCTGTCGGTGGTGAGTGCGATGGCACCTAGTTCGGGGCGTTCCCGTTCAAAGCGCCCTACAAACTCGGCGGCAAAGTGTTGTGCGTCGGCGGCTGAGCCACCATTGCCGCAGGCCAGCACTTTTCCACCGCTGGTGACGCAGGCCAACACGGCCTGAACAGCAGCGGCAATGGGGATGCTGAGCGCTTGCGCTGATTGGTACTTAAGGTCAGCACTGTCAATAAAGTGCTGTTGAATTCGTTGTTCGAGCATGCTTCCAATGATACCTGCGCCCAATGTGGGCACTGTTACAGCTTCGTTGCGGGGGTGCTGTCGACGGTCAATGGGCATCAAAGGCTCCGGGCAGCCAGTCGATCTGGCCTTGTTCTATGGACACAATGTCAAACCGGCACGGGGGCTGTGTGGCCAAACGCATCAGATAGTGCCGGGCGGCGAACACAATGCGCCGTTGTTTGGTGCTGGTCACGCTCGCTGCAGCGCCCCCGAAGGCGGCATTTTTGCGTTGGCGCACCTCGACGAACACGACCGTGCCGTCAGGTGCGCGCATGATGAGGTCAATTTCCCCACCGCCACGCCCCGGCGTTCGATAATTGCGCTCCAGCAGACGCAGTTTTTCATTTTGTAAAAAACGTAAGGCCATGTCTTCTGCTGCATCGCCGCGCTGTTTGGTGGTGTCTGTGTCAGATTTGCGAAAAGGAAAAACCATTGATTTCAACCTATGCCAACGCTTTGCGCGCAGCGCACGATGCGGCGTCTGAGCAGCATTATCCTGCCGGCACCTTGTATGTCGTGGCGACGCCCATCGGCAACTTGGCCGACATTACCTTGCGCGCCTTGCATGTGCTGGGGTTGGTGGATGCTGTAGCTTGCGAGGACACGCGCCATACCCAAGCATTGCTGCGCGCCTACGGCATTGACAAACCCAGCAACCAATTGCTGGCCTTGCACCAGCACAACGAGGCGCAAGCCGCACAAGGTGTGATTGACTTGCTGCGCCAAGGCAAGCGCATTGCCTATGTGAGTGACGCGGGCACACCCGGGGTGAGTGATCCCGGTGCGCGCTTGGTGGCTGCGGTGCAAGCCCAGGGGCTGCGCGCGATGCCTTTGCCGGGTGCGAGCAGTGTGATTACGGCGGTGTCTGCTGCTGGACTGGTCGATGAGGGCGGCGACAGCGGTGGTTTTATGTTTGTGGGCTTCTTGCCATCCAAGGCCACCGAGCGCAGCTTCGCAGTACAGGCGCTAGCGTCCCAAGAGCGGGCCGTGGTGCTTTTGGAGGCACCGCATCGCATTGAAGCACTGGCAGCAGCCCTGGGCGCGTTGGGCACGCGCCGTGTGACCGTAGGGCGCGAGCTCACCAAGCAGTTCGAAGAAATAGCAACGGTGGCTGCGCAAGACCTCACCGCGTGGCTTGCAGCAGATGCCAATCGGGTTCGCGGCGAGTTTGCCTTGGTGCTACATCCCGCGCGCGCCCAGGCCCAAATGGGGCAGGGTGTGCGGGTGCTCAAGCTGCTGCTGGAGCAATTGCCGGTCAAAGTGGCGGTCAAGCTAGCGGCTGACATCACCGGCGAGCCTCGCAATGCCTTGTATGAGCAAGCGCTTGTGCTCAAGGCCGCGGCATCTGAGGGTGACTGAGGGTTTTTGCAGCTAAGCAGCGGTCAGCGCTTGCCAAGCCTGCACATAGGCTGCTGCACGCACCCCAACGTCCGCGGCTTGGCTACCCGGTGAAAACAATTGCCCCCCAATCCCAAAGCCGGTAGCGCCTGCTGCGCGCCATGCGCCCATGCTCTCGGGGGTGATGCCTCCAACGGGCCACAAATCGGTTCCCGCAGGTAACACCGACTTCAGCGCTTTGAGGCCACCATGCCCCACCATCTCTGCGGGGAACAATTTGAGCGCATGTGCCCCAGCTTCTAGGGCAGCAAATGCTTCAGTTGGGGTGGCTACACCCGGCGCGCACAGCATGCCCAGGCCAACCGCATGCCGAATCACGGCAGGTGCACAGTTAGGCGACACCATCAGCCGCCCACCGGCGTCGTAAACCGCTTGCACATCACTTGGGGTCAACATGGTGCCTCCACCGACCAGCGTATCTGCTGGCAAATGCTGCACTAACAGTTCAATGCAGCGCAGAGCGCCCGGCCGGTTGAGCGGCACTTCCAGGGTGCGAAACCCTGCGTTCACCAAAGCGTGGCCAATGTCCACAGCGGTTTCTGGTGTGAGGCCACGCAAAATGGCAACCAAGGGCATGGTGCGGGCATTTGCAACTAGGCGATGGGCGGGTGTGATGTCGGTAGGGGTCATGTGTTTTTCTGTGCGTGCTGGTACAAATGGCTGACGGCGGCCAAAAAGGCGGCCTTGGGGTCCAAGATGTTGAATTGCAGACTTAACAAATCTGCTGCGGTTTGGTAGTGGCGTGCCAATTCAGGCGAGCCGATGAGCTGAAAGCGCTGCTGGCTCGGTGACAGTGCGCCGGTGCCCGTGCTGGCATGGCTGTGCATGACGTCTTTGAGTTCCGTGCCAATGAGCAATCCGCTCAAGTACGACCGCGTGCTGGCCGCTGGCATGTCGCCGCAGACCACCAAGGCCCGACTGGCAAACAGCATATGGCTGAGTGCGCGCTGCCCTGACACCCGTACTCCATTTGCAAACGCGGTGGCATCCCAGACAGGGGTGCCCACGCCCGCAGCGGCTGCCAATGTGCCGTGGCGCCCCAAGAGGTCAAACAACTCCCCCGTCATATAGGTTCGCAGTTGGCGCACCCGTCCGTCTTGCAGCTCTACCCACTTGCTATGCGTGCCGGGCAGTACAAACCAACCGTCGCTGTGCCCTTGTACGACCGCGCCCAAAAGTTGAGTTTCTTCGCCGCGCATCACGTCAGGCTGCCCCCACGCGTTGCGCACACGGTATCCCGGCACAATAAAACGTGGTGGGGCAGTGGTACCGGCAGGCACGGCAAACAGGTGCTTACCCAGATCTTCCAGTGCGAGCTCTTGGTCGGCGTAAGGCACCTCGTGCCAGCCCAGCGCGCTGCCCACCATGCCCGCCATGATCACGCAGTCCGTGTCGGTGTTGAGCGCGCCAAGCGCTTGCTTTAAGGCGGCTTCGAAGTTTCCTTGGCTAGCGAGTGCGCCCTGGTCATCGGCCATTTCTTGGGTGCACGTGCCTTGGGCTGTGATGGCATAGGCGCGGCGGTGGGTGGTGCCCCAGTCAATTCCGACGAGAGGGATGTGCAAAGTGGTTTCCATAGTTTTTAAAATAGGAGATTGCGCGATTTAAACATATGATGATTAAATCGCAAAACTCGCGCCATTCGGCGTTTTAACCTCACCCGTCTGCCGTATGAAGCCTCAACTCAGTCCACCCGCCTCCGCTTACACGGGGCGCAATTTGCATGGACAGGTCGTGGGGGAATTGGGTAAGCGCATTGTGGGCGGGGCATACCTCGCGGGTGCGGTGCTGCCCAATGAGGAGCAGCTGTGCCAAGAGTTGGCGGTTAGTCGCACGGCGTTGCGAGAAGCGGTCAAGGTGTTGGCCGCCAAGGGCTTGCTCGAATCACGCCCCCGCATCGGAACGCGTGTGCGCGCCAAAGAGTTGTGGAACCTGTTGGACCCCGATATTTTGGCGTGGCGGTGTGCCACGGGGGCGGATGCCGAGTTTTTGCGGCACTTGACGGAACTACGCGAAATCATTGAGCCTGCAGCTGCGTCGCTAGCGGCCAGCAGCCGCACGCCAGAGCAGTTGGAGGCCATTGGCGCTGCGCTGCACAACATGGAAAACGCCCGTGATATCGGCCAATGGGTGGAGGCAGATTTGGAATTCCACACCGCCATCTTGAAAGCCACCAACAACCCTTTGCTCATGCCGTTGGCGGCCATTATCGGCAGCGCTTTGGAGTCGTTGTTGGGGGTCACCGCCCGGGGTGCAGGCGACTTCAAGCGGGGGCTATCGGACCATCAAAAAGTGTATGCGGCCATTGAAAGTGCCGACACCCAAAGTGCTCTGCACCGCATGGCGGGCATGCTTTCGGAGACCCGGGCGTTGATGAAGCGGGTCGCCTTCTAGTCTTTGGGGTCTTTTGCGTTTGCGAGGGGTCTTTTCGCGTGCGCGCGGGAAAACCCTAGTTTTCTTACGGTTTATTTGTATGACAATTAAAACCAAGAAACACAGCAATTGCTCGCAAAGCCATGACCGACCCCAAAGACAAGCTTCGCCGTTCCCAACATTGGTTTGGCGGCACCAGTAAAGACAATTTCATCCACCGCAGCTGGATGAAAAGCGAGGGACTGCCAGCAGACAGCTTTGACGGCCGCCCCGTCATCGGTATTTGCAACACATGGAGTGAGCTCACCCCATGTAACCAAACCTTCCGTGAGCTGGCCCAGCGGGTCAAGCATGGTGTGATGCAAGCGGGTGGGTTTCCTGTGGAGTTTCCCGTCTCCAGTCTGGGTGAAACCCTCATGCGCCCCACGGCCATGCTGTACCGCAACTTGGCGAGCATGGATGTTGAAGAGGCGCTGCGCGCCCACCCGCTCGATGGCGTGGTGCTGCTGGCGGGCTGTGACAAAACCACCCCCGCTACGCTGATGGGTGCTGCCAGTGTGGACCTGCCCACGGTCGTAGTGTCTGGCGGCGGCATGCTCAATGGCAACTACCGCGGCCAAGCCATTGGCTCAGGCACCCATGTCTGGAAGTTCTCGGAAGCGGTCAATGCGGGCACTATGACGCTGCCGCAGTTCATGCAGGCCGAAAGCTCCATGTCACGTTCTGCGGGGTCTTGCATGACCATGGGGACTGCCTCCACCATGGCTAGCTTAGTAGAAGCGCTGGGCGTGGCGCTGCCCACCAATGCGGCTATTCCAGCGGTGGATGCACGCCGCTACGAACTGGCGCAGCGCGCAGGCCGCCACATCGTGGACTTGGTGAATCGGGATGTCCGCCTGTCGCAGATTCTGACCCGCGAAGCATTTGAAAACGCCATTCGCGTGTGTGGTGCCATCGGGGGCTCCACGAATGCGGTGATTCACCTCTTGGCCATCGCAGGGCGCATGGGGGTTCCGCTGACCTTGGACGATTGGGACCGATTGGGGCGCGACATGCCCACCATCGTCAACCTGATGCCCTCCGGCAAGTACCTGATGGAAGACTTTTATTACGCCGGTGGCCTGCCTGTCGTGATGAAGCGCCTGCTGGACGCCGGAAAGCTCCACGGTGAAGCCATGACCGTGAACGGCCAAACCATTGCCCAAAACGTGGCCGACGCAGAATGCTTTAACGACGATGTGATTCGCCCCCTCGACAAGCCCTTGGTGGACCAAGGAGGCTTGGCCGTTTTGCGCGGCAACCTGGCGCCTAACGGTGCGGTCATCAAGCCCTCGGCTGCCACGGCTAGCCTGCTCAAGCACACTGGCAAAGCGGTGGTGTTTGAAGACATTGAACACTACAAGACACGCATCGAAGACCCTGATTTGGATATTGATGCCAACTCAGTCATGGTGCTCAAGAACTGTGGCCCACGCGGCTACCCCGGCATGGCCGAAGTAGGCAACATGGGCTTGCCCGCCAAGTTGCTGAAGTTGGGGGTGACAGACATGGTGCGCATTTCAGACGCCCGTATGAGCGGCACAGCCTTTGGCACGGTCGTTTTGCATGTGGCGCCAGAGGCGGCAGCAGGCGGTCCCCTTGCTTTGGTGAAGGACGGCGACATGATTGAGCTCGATGTGGCCCAGCGCAAGCTGCAGCTCCTGATCAGCGACGAAGAGCTCGCGCAACGCCGAGCCGAGTGGCAGGCACCGCCAGAGCCTGCTTCGGGCTACGTGCGGCTCTATCACCGCCATGTGATGCAGGCCGACCAAGGCGCGGACCTCGATTTTTTAGTGGGTTGCCGCGGTGACGCTGTGCCCCGCGAATCCCACTAAGCCCCAGGCAAGGAACACGACAACATGGCGCGTATCGAACTGAAAAAGGTCTTCAAGGCCTATGGTGACCACCCCCCGGTCATTCGTGATGTCAATCTAGACATTGGCACCAACGAATTTTGTGTGTTTGTAGGCCCCTCGGGCTGCGGCAAATCCACCTTGCTGCGCATGGTGGCCGGTCTAGAGACCATCAACAGTGGCGAACTGCGCATTGGTGAGCGCGTGATGAACGACGTCGCACCCGCGCAGCGTGGTGTCGCCATGGTGTTCCAAAGCTACGCCTTGTTCCCGCACATGACCGTGTATGAAAACATGGCTTTTGGTTTGCGGCTGTCTAAGGTGGACGAAGCCAGCATTCAGCGCCGCGTGGGCGATGCTGCGCGCATTCTGCAGTTAGAGCCACTGCTACAGCGCTTGCCCAAAGCCCTGTCGGGCGGACAGCGGCAGCGGGTAGCGATTGGCCGCGCGATCGTGCGCCAACCCGGGGTGTTTTTGTTTGATGAGCCGCTGTCTAACTTGGACGCAGCACTGCGCGTGCAAACCCGTTTCGAGATTGCAAAAATCCACCGCGACTTCGGCAAAGCCAGCACCGTCTATGTGACCCACGACCAGGTGGAGGCCATGACCTTGGCAGACCGCATCGTGCTCTTGAACTCGGGCCCCGCAGTGGCGCGCGACGGAAGCGTGGCACAGTTTGGCGCGCCGCTAGAGCTCTACCACCGCCCCGTCAATAAGTTTGTGGCGGGTTTCATTGGTTCACCCAAGATGAACTTTATTGACGGTACCTTGCAAGCCGCCACGGCTGACCTGGCGACCGTGGTGCTCAACACGGGTGAAACCGTGCAAGCACGGGTCAACGCCAGCCGCTTGAGCGCAGGTGCGAAGGTCACCCTAGGGCTGCGCCCAGAGGACGCGGAAGTGGGGACCGCCAGCCAGCATGTGCTGCGTACCGTCCAGTGGCAAGAGCGTTTGGGTGAGTCCACCTACCTCTACCTCGACAGCGGAGCGCCCAGCGACCCGTGTGTGGTCAAAGCCCCAGGCAACAGCTTTGCGCGGGCCGGTGAGCGCGTCGCCTTGAGCATGCCGCCGCAGCACCTGCATCTGTTTGATGCCGATGGCTTGGCCTTGCCACGCACTATTGCAAACGAAGAGCTGTCTTTGTCTGCGCCCGTGCAAGCCCCCGCAAGCCCCGCGTTTGCCTAAAGGACATGGCGATGGAACTCGGTGTTTGTTACTACCCTGAACAGTGGCCCCAAGCGTGGTGGGAGGATGATGCCCAACGCATGGTGCAGATGGGCATACGCTATGTGCGTATTGCGGAGTTTGCTTGGAGCCGCATCGAGCCAAGGCCCGGGCACTTCGAATGGTCTTGGCTGGACCAGGCCATTGAAACCTTGCACGCGGCAGGGCTCAAAGTCGTGATGTGCACGCCCACCGCTACGCCTCCCAAATGGTTGGTCGACAGCGACCCCACCATGCTGGCGGTCGATGCCTCGGGGCAGCCGCGCAAATTTGGCTCGCGCCGCCACTACTGCTTCTCCAGCCAGAGCTACCGTGCGCAGAGTGCACGCATCTCACTGGCTGTGGCAGAGCGCTATGGCAAACACCCTGCGGTCGCAGCGTGGCAGACCGACAACGAGTATGGCTGCCATCTCACGGTGCTCAGCTACAGCGATGCAGCCCAGCAAGCCTTCCGTGCTTGGCTGCAAAAGCGCTATGGCACGGTGGACGCGCTCAACACTGCGTGGGGCAATGTGTTCTGGAGCCAAGAATACGCAAGCTTTGACGAAATAGACGCGCCTGTGGGCACGGTGACCGAAGCCAACCCCGCGCACCGCTTGGACTACCGGCGCTTTGCGTCTGACGAAGTGGTGGCGTTCAACCGCATCCAGACCGACATCCTGCGCGCCCACTCGCCGGGGCGTGACATCACCCACAACTTCATGGGTTTCTTCACGGAGTTTGACCACCATGACGTGTCGCAAGACCTGGACGTGGCCACCCATGACAGCTACCCGCTGGGCTTTACCCAAGACTTCTTTTTAAGCCCAGACGAAAAGCGCCGCTATGCGCGCACCGGCCACCCCGACATTCCGGCCTTTCACCATGACCTCTACCGTGGCATGTGCAAAGGGCGCTGGTGGGTGATGGAGCAGCAACCGGGCCCCGTGAACTGGGCGCAGTGGAACCCCGCTCCGCTAGACGGCATCGTACGCTTGTGGACTTGGCAAGCGTTTGCCCACGGCGCAGAAGTCGTCAGTTACTTTCGCTGGCGCCAAGCACCGTTTGCCCAAGAGCAAATGCATGCGGGCTTAAACCGCCCAGACCGCACCATCGACCAAGGGGGCTTAGAGGCCACGCAAGTCGCACAGGAGTTGAAGGATTTGGGTGCAAATATGCCGCTAGCGCCCATGCGTACTGCGCAGACTGCTATTGTTTTTGATTACCCCAGTATCTGGATGGCACAAATCCAACCCCAGGGTGCCGACTTCAACGCCATGGAAATCACGTTCCGCGCCTACAGCGCGCTGCGCGCCATGGGGCTGGATGTGGACATGGTGTCCAGCAAGGCGGACCTCAGTGCTTACCGCATGGTCGTCTTGCCGGCGCATATGCGTGAGGACGCCCACTTGGCGAAACGCTTGGCGGAAAGCCAGGCCCAGGTCGTGTTGGGGCCGCGCAGTGGTGCCAAAAACCAAGCGCTCGCCTTTGCCGCTGGCATGCCGCCAGGGGCCTTTGCCCCCTTGGCGGGTCTGCAGGTGCAGCGCGTGGAATCTCTGCCGCCGGGCGTCCATGACCTGGTGCAGTGGGCCAATGGCGCGACCAGCAGCAACACCCACTGGCGCGAAGACGTCGCCAGCCAGGGCGCAACTGCCCTCGCTAGTTTTGCCGATGGAAAGCCTGCCGTGCTGCGCAATGGCAACAGCTGGTACAGCGCGGGCTGGCCCGATGCCGAGGGCTGGAACCAGTTGCTAGGCCAAGTGGCGCAAGCCGCGGGCTTGGTCACCCACACGCTGCCAACGGATGTACGCATCACACGCAACGGTGACTGCTTGTTTGTTCAGAATTTTTCGAGTTCCCCGGTGGAGTTTTCACCAAGCAACAGCGCGCACTGCCTACTGGGTGCGCGTGAATTGGCCCCCCAGGGCCTGGCCATCTGGAAGCTGCAAGCTTCCGCATAACGCGTCCCCCGACGTACAACTAGGAGATAGAAGACATGCGATTCAAACTTGTGCAACGCACTTTGGCCACAGCGGTGCTGATGGCTTGCGGCCTGAGCGCCTTTGCGGGCGACTTGGTGATCAACACCGATGCGTCAGACCCTGCACCTAAGGCAGCGTTTGAGGCATTGGTCAAGGGCTTTGAAAAGGCAAACCCAGACGTTAAAGTCAAGGTCAACACCTTTGACCACGAAGGCTACAAAACCTCCATTCGCAACTTCTTGGGCGCGGAAGCACCTGACTTGGCGACGTGGTACGCAGGCAACCGCATGGCTCCATTTGTCAATGCCGGTTTGTTTGAAGACGTGTCTGATCTGTGGGCTAAGGAAGGCTTGAACGATTCATTCAAGTCAGCCGCCGCATCCATGACCATCAATGGAAAGAAGTGGGGCTTGCCTTACACCTACTACCAATGGGGCGTGTACTACCGCAAAGACATCTTCGCCAAGCTGAAGATCGCTGAACCCAAGAGTTGGGACGACTTGGTGAAAGCATCCGCCACACTGAAGGCGAACAGCATTGTGCCGTTCGCCATCGGCACCAAAGCCACGTGGACCACAGGCGGCTGGTTTGACTATCTGAACATGCGCGTCAACGGCTATGAGTTCCATATGGACCTGACCGCTGGCAAAGTGCCTTACACCGACAAACGCGTGCAAGCGGTGTTTGACAAGTGGGACGACCTGGTCAAGCCTGGCTACTACTTGGCAAACCACCCGTCTTACCAATGGCAAGAAGCACTGCCGGCTTTCGTCAAGGGTGACGCCGCGATGTACCTCATGGGCAACTTTGCGGTCGCGCCTATGAAAGAAGCGGGCCTGAAAGAGGAGCAACTGGGCTTTATGCAGTTCCCTGAAATCACCAAGGGTGTGCCAAAAGCAGAAGATGCGCCCACCGACACTCTGCACATTCCGTCAAAAGCCAAGAACAAGGTGGACGCACGTCGCTTCCTCGCGTACATGGCCAAGCCGGAAGTTCAGTCAGAAATGAACGCGACCTTGGGTCAATTGCCGGTCAACAAAAACGCCAAGATGCCACAAGACACCTACCTGAAGGCTGGTTTCTCGATGTTGTCTAACGCGTATGCACTGGGTCAGTTCTATGACCGTGACGCACCGGCAGAAATGGCCAAGGCCGGCATGGACGGATTCCAAGAGTACATGCTCAAGCCACAGAACCGCACCGCGATTCTGGAGCGCCTGGAAACCGTGCGCCAGCGCGTTTACAAGTAAGGGCAAAGGACAGCCGTGGCACTGGCGGGAGACAGTGCCACCACGGACCTCCCCACGAAAAGAAACCTGCCAGTCTGTATTCCATGTTTAACAGCCCTGCCACGCAAGGTCAGCCCGGTCCTGAGCTTTGCACCGATGTGGCGTGGCTTCCCCACGTGGGGCACTGGCAGTGTTTTTGACCCCGCGGTTTTTGCTTAGCTACCGAGACGATTTTTATGACTTCTTCCAGCGCTACAAGCCCTGACAGCCTGGCCAAGCCCGGCTGGTGGTCGCGCCACCAAATGGCTTTGGTGCCATGGCTCTTCCTCACCCCCGCCATGCTGATGTTCATGGTCTACGTGATCGCGCCGATTTTTGAGTCCATTGCGATTAGCTTCTACGACTGGGACGGATTGGGAACCCCCAAATTCATTGGCTTGGGCAACTACATCGAGCTCATGGGTGACCCCGACTTCATGGTGTCGCTCAAGAACAATGTCATCTGGTTCTTTGGCTTCTTGCTCTCTATTCCTATGGGCTTGGGCTTGGCGCTCTTGCTCAACCAACAGGTCTTTGGCATTCGCTTGGCCAAGTCCCTGTTCTTCTTCCCGTTTGTCATTTCCCAAGTGGTGATTGGCTTGGTGTTCAGCTGGTTTTATGACCCCACCAATGGCCTGCTGCTCCATGTGATGGCGGCACTGGGCATGGACCCTGTGGCCATTTTGTCCGACGATCGTCTGGTGACGTACGGCATTGTGGTGGCGGGCCTGTATCCGCAGACTGCCTATTGCATGATTTTGTATTTAACGGGTTTGAATAACCTGCGCCCTGACCTGATTGAAGCCGCGCGGCTAGAAGGTGCCAAGGGCTGGACCATGTTGTTCAAGATCGTACTGCCGCAATTGCGCCCCGCGACCTTCATCGCCGTCGTGGTGACCATCATTGGCTCACTGCGTAGCTTTGACATGATCTCCATCATGACCCAAGGCGGACCCTACGGGCAGTCGCGGGTGTTGGCCTACTACATGTACGAAAAAGCGCTCAGCGAGTACGGCTACCGCATGGGCTACGGCACGGCCATTGCCACGGTGCTGTTTTTGCTCATGCTCGTCTATATTATTTTTGTCCTGTACCGTGTGTACAAACAGGAACAGGAGACCGATTAAATGTTCCCCACCCCTATTGCGAACACCTCGCTGCCCACCCGCCTGCTCTACAAAGTGGGCTTGCCCGTGGCCCTGCTGGTGTGGTTGCTGCCCATCATTGCGGTAGCGTTCACCTCGGTCCGAGGTTTAGGCGATCTTTCCAGTGGCAACTACTGGGGTCTGCCGACTGACTGGCGGATTATTGAAAACTACTCGGCCGTGTTCAACAACACGCCGCTGGCCACCTATATCTTGAACAGCTTCTTGGTCACCATTCCCACCGTGATTGGTGCGCTGACGTTGGCCTGTATGGCGGGCTTTGCGCTGGGGGTGTACCGGTTTAAGTTCAACCTGCTGGTGTTCTTCATCTTTGTGGGCGGGAACTTCATTCCCTTTCAAATCTTGATGGTGCCTGTGCGTGACCTCAGCCTGCGGCTGGGCTTGTACGACACCATCACCGGCCTGGTCTTGTTCCACATCGCGTTCCAAACGGGGTTTTGCACCTTCTTTATGCGCAACTTCATCCGTGAATTGCCACGCGAGTTGATTGAAGCGGCCCGCGTAGAGGGAGCGTCTGAAATCCAGATTTTCTTTAAGGTGGTGTTGCCCTTGGTGCGCCCGGCGGTCGCGGCGCTGTCCGTGCTGATCTTTACCTTCATCTGGAATGACTACTTCTGGGCCACGGTCTTGATTCAAGGTAGCCACGCCATGCCCGTCACAGGCGGCTTGAAGTCACTCAACGGCATCTGGGTTGCCCAGTGGCACTTGGTGTCGGCTGGCTCTATCGTGGCGGCTATGCCGCCGGTATTGATCTTCTTTCTCATGCAAAAGCACTTCATCGCCGGTCTGACATTTGGCGCTACCAAGGGCTAGCTGCGCCCTGCATTTCTATCCCACTATGCACCAACTGATTCGCCTCGATGGCACCCACAGCGCACTGGTGATTGAGTTTGCGGTGGGCCATATGCCCACTTGGCGCCACTACGGTGCGCGCTTGGGTTCTACCCCTTTGCTCAGTGCGTGGTCCACCCCTGCATTGCGACGCTTGCCACCGGGCAGTATGGACACCTTGTTAGGCGCGCCCATACTGCCTTGCTTTGGCCATGCGCAGCCCCACGCAGCGGCGCTGCGCAGCCACCGTGATGGGCTGCAGGGCATCCAGTCGCTGGTGGCACGGTCTTTCTCCCTAGAGAACAACGGGGACACGCACAGTGTCGTGTTCGTGCTGCACGACAGCAGCACGCAAGAAGCGGCTGCTCTGGAAGTGACCCTGCGCATGGACATGCATGTTCCCAGTGACGTCCTCACCCTGCGTACCACCTTGCGCAATACGGGCACCGCAGCGCTGCAAATTGACGCACTGGCCGCCGGCACTGTGGCTATGCCCGCTGCCTTGCAAGATGTCGGCTATTTCACAGGCCAGTGGGCCCATGAATACCAGTGGCAACGCCATGGGGTCAGCCCTGCAGGCTGGGCCCAGCTCAACCAGCATGGCCGCAGCTCGCACGAATCCCCGCCCACTTGCTTTGTGATGGCTCCCAATGCTGACGAGCACACTGGTGCCGTCGTTGCCGCCCATTTGGCGTGGAGTGGCAACCACCACTTTGCGTTGAACCGCAGCGACGACGGGGCTTGGATGCTGCAAGCCGGTGAGTGGCTGGCACCGGGCGAGTTGCGTCTAGGCGCGGGTGAGAGCTATGCCTCTCCCGCCTTGCACCTCAGTTGGTCGGACCAGGGCTTGAATGGGGCCTCGCAGCAGCTGCACCAATACACACGCCAAACCGTGCTCCAGTGGCACGGTGGTGCCATGCGGCCACGCCCCGTGCATCTCAACACCTGGGAAGCGGTGTACTTTGACCATGACTTGCTGGTTCTACAAGACTTGGCCACGCGCGCAGCTGCGGTGGGCGTAGAGCGCTTTGTACTGGACGACGGCTGGTTTCCTGGCCGACCCAACGACCGCAGTGGCTTGGGGGACTGGTGGCCTGACGCAGCCAAATACCCCGAGGGCTTGGGCCCCTTGATTGCCCATGTGCACCGCTTGGGCATGGAGTTTGGCCTGTGGGTAGAGCCTGAGATGGTCAACCCCGACAGTGCGCTGTTTCGCGCGCACCCAGACTGGGCACTGCAGGCTTCGGGCTACCCCTTGAGCTTAGGCCGCAACCAATTGGTGCTGGACATTGCCCGCCCAGAGGTGAGCGACTACTTGTTTGACAAGCTCAGTACGCTCTTACGTGACAACGCCATCGCCTACTTCAAGTGGGACATGAACCGTGACTTAGCCCAGGCCCAAAACGCCCAGGGGCGCATGGCCTATGGTGCGCAGGTGCATGCCTTGTATGCGCTGCTGGCGCGTTTGCGCCAAGCCCATCCCCACGTAGAAATCGAAAGCTGCGCCTCCGGTGGTGGACGCATGGACCTGGGGGTGCTGCGCCACACCCAACGCTTTTGGACCAGCGACAACAACGATGCACTTTCTCGCGTTGCGATCCAAAGTGGCGCGGCGCGGGTGTTCCCGCTAGAAGTCTTGGGTGCCCATGTGGGGCCCGCGCCCGCGCACTCTACGGGGCGTGCGCAAAGCATGGACTTCCGCGGTGCGGTTGCCTTGTTCGGGCATATGGGGGTGGAGGCCGATGTGCGCCACCTGAATGCGGCAGACCAGGCAAGCCTATCGCGCTGGATCGCACTCTACAAAGCCTGGCGTCATGTGTTGCACACCGGAACCTTCAGCCAAGGGCGCACCGCCCATGGCGTGTGGTGGCTGGTGCAAACCGCCACCCAGTGCGTGTTGGGCGTGTTTACCGATACCGCGCCGGCATTCAACCACCATGCGCCGTTGACCTTGCCTTCCTTTAAGACAGAGCATCTGTGGCGCGTGCGCTTGGTGGCGCAAGCCGGCCACGAGCGTGCGCGGGGCGATGCTATGTCGGCGGGCCTTGAGGCATTTGCGCACGAGGGGCTGCTGTGCAGCGCCTCCGAGCTGCGCTGCGTGGGCCTGCCGCTTGCCAATATGAACCCAGAATCGGCCTTGGTGCTGACCTTGGAGCTACAAACCTGAGGGCCTGCCTGCACCGTGCCCCTTGCTACCGACCTTTACTGACCCGCACCTGTGATCGACATGACTACCCACACTACCCAAGACGCGAAAAATTTTGCCCACTACCCTAGCCTGGCTGGCCGTACCGTGTTTGTGACCGGAGGCAGCTCTGGCATTGGGGGCGACATCGTGGTGGCCTTTGCCCGACAAGGGGCCAAAGTGGGCTTTACAGGGCGCAATGCACAGTCGGCGGCCGACGTGGTGGCGCGCGCCAGTGCAGTGGGGCCAACACCCCTGTTTTTGCAAAGCGACGCGACCGACGTGCCAGCACTGCAACAGGCCATACGCACGACCGCAGAGACCTTGGGTGACATCGCCGTGTTGGTGAACAACGTGGCTAATGACCAACGGCATGACCTCATGGCCGTGACCGAAGAAGACTTTGACTGGCGTGTAGCCATCAACTTGCGGCCCCACTTTTTTGCCGCGCAGGCGGTGGTGGAGGGCATGAAGCGCTTGGGTGGCGGTGCCATCGTGAACCTGGGTTCCACCAGCTGGATTGGCAAAAGCAAGGGCTACCCCGTGTACGCCACCTGCAAATCGGCCACCGTGGGCTTGACCCGAAGCTTGGCCAAGGAGTTGGGCGAGTTCAAAATTCGGGTGAACACCCTGACCCCCGGCTGGATCATGACCGAGAAGCAGCTCACCATGTGGGTGGACGAGGCCGGCGAGCGTGCCATGAATGAAAACCAATGCCTACCCGGTCGCATCGTCGGCAATGACGTGGCCAACTTGGCTTTGTTCTTGTCGGCGGACGACAGCCGCATGGTGACAGCGCAAGACTTCATCATTGACGCAGGTTGGAACTGAGCATGCCCGGCTATTCGGTGGTGATTGCCGCGCCCATGGACTTGGGCGAAGGCCCTTTGTGGCATGCGGCCTCGGGGCGGTTTTTCTGTGTGGATATTCACGGCCGCACCATCCATGCCTGGAATCCAGAAACGGATGTGCACCAGCAGTGGGCCACGCCTGAGCGCATTGGCTGGTTGATTCCCAGGCGCGACGGCGACGGCTTTATGGCGGGCTTGCAGTCCGGCTTTTACCGCCTGTGGCTGGAGCCACAGTTACGTTTGGAGTTGGTGGCCAACCCGCATGCGCACAACCCAGCGGTGCGCCTGAACGACGCCAAGGCCGACCCCTGGGGCCATATCTGGGCGGGGTCTATGAACAACGACACGCCCCAGCAGCCTGACGGCCAACTCACGCGCTTGGACAGCAATGGCAGTTTTGAGGTGGTGGAGCGCGGCATCCACATATGCAATGGCCCCGCCATTGCCAGCAACGGCCAGTGGATGCTGCATACCGACTCGCTCTTGGACACCACCTACCGCTATGACATGACGCCTGAGGGCAAGCTGGTCAACAAGACCGTATGGCGCCGATTTACCGCGCAAGAGGGCACGCCCGATGGCATGACCGTGGACGCGGACGGCCATGTGTGGCTCGCGTTTTGGGGCGGTAGCTGCATTCGCCAGTTCACACCCGATGGGCGCTTGCTGCGCAAGATAGAGCTGCCCGCCAGCCAAATCACCAGCATGGCGTTTGGCGGCCCTGATCTCGACACGCTCTTGGTCACCAGCGCGCGCAATGGCTTGAGCGCTGAGCAACTCGCCAAAGAACCGCTGGCGGGTCACGCCTTTGTGCTCAAACCCGGTGTGCGTGGCGTATTGCCCTGTGTTTTTGGCTAAAAGTGCCTGTGGCGCGCATGGGGTATGCGCGTAGGGCTACTATGTCTGTAGCAATACGCATGTAAACCTTGGCTGGCATGAATGCGGCAGCGAGAATCCAGAGGGGCAAGCGGCGGAATATGGAATTCCTTATCAGTCCGACCGAGAGGTTTGGACGCAAGCGCTTGAGAAGTAGGTGAGGCGCTGATTTAAAATAACTTCAAAATAAAGGTGTATATTGTTTTGGAAGTTGGATAATATTTTGTATATAAATACCAAGATGGTTTTTAAATTGTATTTAAAAAATCTAGTATTTTTCTTTTGTTTTTTACCGATTGAGGGGGCGGTGCAGGCGCAAATTATCTTGGATTCGATGGTTGCACGAAAATCCAAGGAGTGTGACGTTGTTGCTAATGCAAAAGTCAAAGATAAATTCAAGCAATTGTCGGCTATCTCAACGCCAACTGAGTTGGTAAAATTTATCAAACTAATCCATGATAAATTTCTCTTGCTAGAGCCTTCTTTTGCAGTGACCGTCGAACTTGACCGACTATTTGCGTCCACGCCGCTCAAGCAAACCTGGCCATTCAAAGTCCCGGACGACTCTAAATGGATGAAGACGGAGTTTGCGCCAGACAGTGCGCTTGCTGGGACCATCAGCTTTCGCACAGAGGAGAAAAATTGGTGGAGTGGAAATATTCACTATGTTTCACAATTGCAAAACTCCGGATTTAACTTTGAGTTGGTAGAGAGAGAACTAGGTCCGTATATTGTTGGTGCTGATCCTTTCGGTAAAGGGTTTATTCCCCCGAATCTAGAAACCCTTGATTCCGCCACTAGACGCCCTCCCGCTAGAAATTCACATGGATATTTTGAATATATACAAGTTAACTCAGATGCTCGTTGCAAATCGCACTTGATGGTTCGACTCAATGCTGATGGTAATGTGAGAGACATCGATTTAAAGCAGGAGAAGTTTTAGTTCGGAAAAGTTGGGTGAAACGACCATTCTGAGTATCAAAGCATGGGCCGAGCACGGTCCAATGTTTTTGAAAATAAGCATGAAATAGAGCGATGTTGCAGCCAAGGCAACAGCATCACATTTCGGCGACGGAGCAATAAAGGTTTTATCCACTACCGCAAAGCCAATTCCGGTTCGCAGGCTGATCACTGATTTATTCAGCGCGGACTGCATCCAAAGTTAATTGGGTTCTTTCTTTACTCAGCCGCTTCTCTTAGCGGGAAATCATGGGCTGGCGCCAATGCACGTCAAGGAGCCAGCCGTTGCTTCATCTCAACTGGCTTGGTGCTCAGCTCCCGTCAGGGCGGCAGGCATTGGCCACTGCATGAGTTCTGCCAAACGGCAAATCACCCACTGCGCCTCGGTGGGGGTCACCACTGAATCTTCTAAGAGCAGGCCTTGCTGGCAGCGCTCCAGCACATCATGCTCGGTGATTCCTAGGCTGAACTGCATGGTGCCTGCGGTCTGCGTGAGTAGGTTGGCCAGGTCTTCGCACAGCTCGTAGCTTGCATCATTTCTTCCAAATGGCGAAAGCGCAAGGGGCAAGCTGCGTACCAGCGGGCGCACACATAGCAAAGCACTCAACAGCAATTGCAAAGCCGTTTTTACAAAGACACGCCGTCATCGTCCTCACAATGGCTCATTGCGACAGAGCCGCTGCGACCTGCATCCGGTGATGCGCGATGAAGACCTAGGTTTGCTGCAAATCTGGGTCAAGGCCAAAGCCAAAGCCAAAGCCATCGGCATCAGCGGGCGGCGCGAGGGCGGTGGCTACTTTTTACCGCGTGCGGTATTTGAATGAAGGGGCTAACGATGCAACGAACGACTCAACGCGCATTCACTTGCGCAACCTTGGCCCGGTCCACCACGGATAAGCCACGGAGCTAAGCCATGCCCACCACCACCCTCATCCCCGCAGAGCGCATCCTCACCATTAGCAGCGCCAGCCTAGAGGCCCAAGCCGGTCACGCCCAACTTCAAGCCGTGCGCTTGGAAGGCCACGAAGGCATCAACCAACTCTTTCGCTACCAACTCACCCTGCAAACCCCGGACACCTCGGTCCCGGGTGGCCTGGTAGAGCTGGACCTCCAAGCCCTCATGGGCCAGGCCATTAGCTGCCACATCCAGCTCGAAGGCATGGGCACGTTTGAGGCGGGCAGCATCGGTGGGGTCGTCAAGGGCCAACTCGCCACCCCCCACCAAGGCAGCGGAGAGCGCCAAATCAGCGCCCTCATCACCGCAGCCACCCTCATTCAAGAAACCCCGCGCCAGCGCGTCTACCAACTCACCCTGGAGCCCTGGCTGGCCCAGGCCCGGCTCAAGAGCGACTGCAAAGTCTTCCAAGACATGAGCCCGGTCGACGTGATCGAACACGTGCTGGCCAACTACCCCCAGCCCAGTACCAAGAGGCTCCTAGAGAGCTACCCCGTGCGCGACTACTGCGTGCAGTACAACGAAACCGACCTGCAATTCATCACCCGGCTCATGCAAGAGTGGGGCATCAACTACCACTTCGAGCACAGCGGCGAGGCCCACCGCCTCATCTGGAGCGACCACAACGGCGCCTTCCAAATCCGGCAACAAGACCTGCAACAAAACAGCGCTGATCCCGGCCTCAACCCCTACCACACCATCCCCTACTACCCGCTGGGGCACAAGACCGACCGCGAGTACATCCACCGCTTCAGCCCGGTGCAGCGCCTGACTGCCAGCGCCTACGCCAGTGCCGACTACGACTACACCCGCCCCCAGGCCAGCCTGGCGGTGCAAGCCAGCAGCGACCATGCAGGCAATCACCCGGCCCACCAGATCTACCTCTGGCGGGGAGGGAACAGCGGAGTGAACAGTGGAGCAGGTGGTGGAGCAAACACCTCCCTCTCTTCCTCCGACTACAGCCAGCCCAATGCAGGCGCAAACAGTGCCGCCAACCAGACCGAACCCCAAGGCCAACACCTAGCTCGCTTGCGCCTGCAAGCCCTGCGCCAGGGGGCCTTACGCGCCCGAGGTGCCGGCCACATCCGCGGCATCGTGCCCGGCAGCAGCTTCACCCTGGCCGAGCACCCCCAGACCAGCGCCAACACCGAATACATCGTCTTGCACACCACACTCGACATAGAAAACCCGAGTGAGCACAAAACAGGTAGCACCAACACCCAAGACACCACCCAAGGAAAGTGGCGCGTCCACACCGAATTCGAGGTCCAGCCCAGCACCATCGCCCTGCGCCCTGACGGCACACAGAGCAAACCCCTGATCCCCGGCCCCTTGAGCGCCTTGGTAGTCGGCCCCGCAGGGGCCAACCACCACACCGACTACCTCAGCCGCGTCAAGGTGCACTTCCCCTGGGATAGGCACGACGCGCGCGACCAACGCAGCAGCTGCTGGGTGCGGGTGGCAAGCCCTTGGGCGGGCAACCAGCTAGGGGCCATCCACATTCCCCGCATCGGGCAAGAAGTGCTGGTGAGCTTTGAAGGCGGCGACCCGGACAAACCCATCGTTATCGCCTCTGTCTACAACCAGAACAACCAGCCTCCCTGGGAGCTGCCCGGCCAACAAGCCTTAAGTGGTATGCGTAGCCGCGAGCTCACCGCAGGCCAAGGCAACGCCGCCGCAGGAAGAAGCAACCATGTGCTCTTGGACGACACCGCAGATCAAATCCAGGTGCAGGCCAAGAGCGACCACCAGCACAGCAGCTTGAGCCTAGGCCACATCACCCGCATAGAGAGCAGGGCAGGCCGCCAAGAACACCGGGGCGAAGGCTTTGAGCTGCGCACGGATGGCCACGGCGCTATCCGCGCCCAAGACGGCCTGCTCATCACTACCGAAGGCAGGCCCAACGCCCAAGGCCATGTCAAAGCCCTGAGTGAAACCGCTGCGCGTCTAAGCCAAGCGCAAGAGCAACACCACAGCTTGGGGAACTTGGCCGCTCAGCACCAGGCCCAAGACGCGGGAGACAACGCAGACCAGGGCGAAGTCGCCAGCGCACTCCAGGTGCAAAACGAGGCCATCAAGGGTAAAGAAGGAATGCACCCAGAACTCACCGAGCCTCACCTTGTCTTAGCCAGCCCAGCCGGTATTGAGAGCACCACCGCAGGCTCCACCCAC
The DNA here is from genome assembly GCF_006974105.1 of Rhodoferax aquaticus. Taxonomy (NCBI): domain Bacteria; kingdom Pseudomonadati; phylum Pseudomonadota; class Betaproteobacteria; order Burkholderiales; family Comamonadaceae; genus Rhodoferax; species Rhodoferax aquaticus. The sequence continues at coordinate 4,243,717 of NZ_CP036282.1, read as the reverse complement.
CAGCACAGCCAAGAACACCATGCCATCAGCGCAGGGGGCCATGTGAGTACGTCTACCGCCAAGAGCTGGCTCTTGAGTGCCAAAGAAGCCATCAAACTGTTTGCCTACGGCAAAGGTAAAAAAGACCCGAACCACAGCGGCATCAAACTCGTAAGCGCCAAAGCAGACATCGACATCCAAGCCCTGCAAAAGAGCGTGAACCTGCTCTCCAAGCTGGACATCACCGTCACCGCCAACCGGGTCAGCATCATGGCCAAAGAGCGGCTGGTCATCAACGGCGGCGGCAGCCAAACGGTGTGGAGTGCAGCCGGCATCCACAGCCAAACAGCCGGCAGCCATGTGGCGCATGCGGCCTACCACGGGCTGGCACCGGGCAAGGCGGGGAGTGTGAGCATGCCGAGTTTGCCTTTTGTGCCGGAGAACCTGCCCAAGCCGTACAGCGCACGGCTGAACCTTGCTTCCGTGTTGGGCGTGGACGCAATCAGCCGTAACGTGGTGGCATCGCTGCCCGTGCGGGCTTACACCGCTTCCGGTGAATTGATTGCTGCTGGCGGTCTGGATGCCAAGGGCAACACCCCCACCATCTACGCTGGCAAGGCCGAGAAACTGCGCCTCGTGCTGGGCGATGGACAGTGGGGCAAAACGACAGACACACAGCATGACTGAACGCCTCCACCGAACACCCGCACAACAAAACACCAAAGATTCACAGCATGACGACCGCCACAGACACCCAAGACACCAGCACCGCCACCCCCGCCGCTGCAACCCCTGCCCCGGTCGTAGCCACCACCGTGCAATTCATAGGGCTCGACGGTTTGCCCATTGCAGGCTTGACCGTGCGCATCACGATAGACGGCACAGCCACCATCTACCCAACTGACGACACCGGCTTCATACCGCAGCTGCTCGCCCCTCCCGATAAAGACGTGGAGATTGAAGTCCAGCGCTTGGATGGCAGCTACAAGCGCATTGACCAGTGCATCACGCCGGCCACCCCCAGCAACTGGACGTACACCAGCCCGAGCATGGTGTTTGAAGTCACCACTGAACTGCACCAAGGAGAGCCTGGGCAAGCAGAGAGCCAGATTCCGCGATGGAGTGATGATGACATGGGTGTGCTGGAACTCGTGGCGGCAGCCCAAGCAGAGCCGCCAGTCAGTGATGCGTATCGGGACGAGGGGCGCAACCATCCCAAGCCGCCCGCACCAGCAAAGCCAGGCCCGGCCAAGCAACTCGCCACCCAGAAACAACCCGACCCTGCCCGCGCCACAGCCCCCAAGACCGGGGCCCAAGCGCCCCTCCAAACAGGGCGCGATGCCCAAGGCAACCCGCTGATGGTGTATGCCGAGAAAGTCAAGGACTGGTGGGGGAGCTGGTCGTTTGCGTGGCTTACTAGTGCCCACGCACAAAGCCAGTCATCGGGTACTGGGGCCAACAAACAGGTGACCCATATTGGGGGTATGCAAAAGCAGGTACAGGCGTTGATAGATTTTGCGGAGGAACAGGTGACCTATGACTACGCCAAAAGCGAAGGCACGGCCACCATCTACGCGCAGATGAAGAATGGCACGTTCAAGCACAAGAAGGGGGAAAGAGAGAGGCCTCGCGTTGGCCCCGGTCGCTGCTACCAATGGGTGCGGCTGGCCTTGGCGCGCACGGTGGTGACACAGGGCTTTCTGGCCGACGACGGGACATACACAGAGCAGGAATCCGCCAGCAATGCGGACGAGCCGCTCAAGCGCAAGGGCTTCAGGGACGTAACCGCCGAACTCCCCGATGCCCGTTGGGCAGCGGCGGGCGATGTGATCGTCTATGCATGGTCAGACCGGGCTTGGGAGAGCCGCAAAGCCAAGAAGAAAGCCCTCACCATGCCCAACCACGGGCATATCGATATTCGTAGCTATGAGACCTACATCAGCGACTTCATTCCTGAATCTGGTCGCCCGAACTGGACGGACTACACCAACATCCGCATCTACCGCAAAGTGTTTGACCCCATGCCGACGATTTACATCAAGGCTTTCTTGCGCTGCTTGCGGGACTTTGAATGCACCGAAGAGCCGGATGACTCCAAACGCTACAACATGCTAAACACGGCGCTACCGAGCAACCCTAACTCACGCCGGTTTAGCAGTTACAAAACCCACCCTTGGCAGGAAGCGGTGAAGGTATTTGCAGCCAACAATAGTAAATCGGCAGCGGGTGCGTACCAAATTCAGCAGGCCACTTGGCAAGAAGCGATCAAGGAAGGTTTAACTGATTTGACCGCTCAGGATGATTTGTTCAGCGCTGCCGTGCAAGACAGAGTGGCTGTTCGCTTACTTGAAACGAGGCCGCTAAAAAGCTCCATAAAGGCGCTCCCACTGATTCGCAAGAATCAAATCGAAGATGCAGTGAAGGCATTGCAAACGACTTGGACCAGCCTGCCTGGCTCCACAGAGAACGCTAAACGCAAATTCCCCGACGGACGGCCTATGGATATGGCTTGTTTCATGAGCCAATTTAATAAGTATGTGACAGAAGAAAAGGCGAGGGGAAATATCAAATGATGAAGAAATTTATATCTATTGCCATTGCATGTTGTGCGCTTTCTATAAGTGTGTTTGCAGGCAGTTTGACGTCAGCGCAAACTGAAGTGAAGGAGTTTGCCGATAGGATGTATTCGTATAGTGCAAATGAGTTTGAGGGAGCTTTGTTTAATGGAAAGCAAGATGGGGCCAGAAACTGCAGAATATTGAAGATCTTTTTTATAGATGGTTTATTAACACCAGAGGATAAAAAATGGCGTAGTTGTGAAGTTGCAGGAGTAGGATATTTGCGTTATCCTAAACTTGGTTCTTATGATTTTGATTTATATGGAGAAAAAGGGGCAATCAAAGGCTTGAAAATATATGGCATTCAGGCGGATGGAGATAAAGGAACATTCACCGCTGAAACCACGAATTTTGGTAGTGTTAATTACTTTCTTCGAAAATTCAACAATCAATGGAAGATAGTAAATGCGTCCGCCTTTAATATTTCCGGCGAAAAAAATTCACACACTTACTGCGCGATGATTGAAATTCTGAACGATATCGAACCCTGGCAATTGAAATGGGTTCATCCGCTCTGTGTTGACGAAGTTTCAAAGTATCTAAAGAAATAGTCAGGGTCTGAGCTAGCAAAAATGGGCTTCAGAGACGTAACCTCTGAACTCCCCGATGCCCGTTGGGCAGCGGCGGGCGATGTGATCGTGTATGCGTGGTCAGACCGGGCTTGGGGGAGCCGCAAAGCCAATAAGAAAGCCCCGACCATGCCCAACCACGGGCATATCGATATTCGTAGCTATGCGTCGTACATCAGCGATTTCATTCCTGAATCTGGTCGCCCGAACTGGACGGACTACACCAACATCCGCATTTACCGCAAAGTGTTTGACCCCATGCCGACGATTTACATCAAGGCCTTCTTGCACTGCTTGCTGGACTTTGAATGCACCTAAGAGCCTGATGACTCCAAACGCTACAACATGCTCAACACGGCCCTGCCGAGCAACCCCAGTTCACGGCGCTTTGCCTCCTACAAGAGCCACCCCTGGGAGGGCAACGGCAATTCTGAGAAAGGCTCTACCGCCGCAGGTGCGTACCAAATTCTGTACGGTACCTGGAAGGAGAAGTTTGATCTCGGCTTGATTGTTGTGCCTGCAGGCAAAGACAAATTTAGCCCCGAGGTACAGCACCGCATTGCCGTCATGAAACTGTATGACCGGGGGGCGTTGAACTTCATCCGAAAGGGGGACATCGAGAAGGCCATTACCGACACCACCTTGCCCGGCGAGTGGCGCTGTCTTCCCGGTGGCATAGAAAACGCAGAACGCAAAACGGCAGAAGGCAAGCCTATGGATTTGGCTTACGTTATGGGTTTGTTTAACCAGTATTTGGACGAAGAGAAACGAAAGGCGAACCTGAAATGAAGTTATCTATCAAGGCTTTGCGTGGCCTCGCTGCGTGTGTGTTGGGTCTGATGCTCACCCATGGATGGGCGGCCACGCTGAGGGAGGATCAGAAGGCGGTCAAGCAGCTCATGACGAAGATGTATTCGTACTCCATTAACAATTTTGAGTTCGCTGAATTCAATGGCAAATATGACCTGAGTCGATTGTGCAAGTTGCAATCTCAGTTTTTTGATGCGTCTTTATTGGTTTCGCAAGATAAAAAGAAACCATGCCAAAAAAGTGGACGTTACACAGTTGGTAGCAGCGAACTCCTACGTGATATGCAGGACACCGCCCTACCCACCAAAATCGCTACCCCAGTGGTTGAGGGCGATGTAGCCGCTGTCGAAGTCATCACGGATTTGCGTCATTTACCGCTGCCAGAGGGAAGGGGGCGCATCGTATGGTTTTTGAATAAAACCCCTGTGGGCTGGCGCATTGTCAATAGCCTAGATTTTGAAAACTGGCCCATTCAAGATGGCAAGTGCTGGGGGGATTTCGGCAGCCCCCCCACCCCATGGCAAAAGCAGTTTGAAGCACCGCAATGCAAGCCTGGGTTTGTTGATAAACAAATTCATTAGCCTCAAACACATACCGTTCCGGGCGTTGCTGCGCCCAAGCGGAGGCGACTCATGCAAGCTGCTTTATTTAAGCAGCGGATTCAAGTACGAAGTGCCACGTTTTAGAAACGGGTTGGGCCAAGAGTGAATAGGATGCACTTTTGTGACCGGCCAGTCTCAATCGTTGCACCATGACCTATACACACTTGGCCCAAGAAAAAACGATACCAAATCCACAAGCTCAATCGCCAAGGCATACATCTGTCGCAAATTGCCTCAGAACTGGAGCGCAGCACTTCGACGATCAGCCGTGAGCTGCGGCGCAATGCAAGCACCCGTGGCTACCAAGCTGCACTGGCCCAAGAAAGAGCCACAGCGCGACAGAGGCAGCGTCGCAACGCCCGCCAGTTCGATCCACAGCAGTGGCAGCTCGTTGAGCTGTATCTGCGCTTGAGCCTCTCACCCCAGCAAGTCAGTGACCGCCTACCTACTCAATCACCAGCCGCGCAAGTACCTAGGCTACCGTACCCCACATGAGGTCTTCTACAAGCTACCCGTAAGACCTCTTACCCTGCATTCCGTTGCACTTTTTACTTGAATCCACCGCTAAATATGCCTCTGGCGCGCATGGGGCATGCGCAGCTAGCTATTATTTTTGTAGTAACGCGCTTGCTAAGCTTGAGGGCCCGTCACCGTCAGAGCGGCAGGCATTGGCCACTGCATGAGTTCTGCCAAACGGCAAATTACCCACTGCGCCTCGGTGGGGGTCACCACTGAATCTTCTAAGAGCAGGCCTTGCTGGCAGCGCTCCAGCACATCACGCTCGGTGATTCCTAGGCTGAACTGCATGGTGCCTGCGGTTTGCGTGAGCAGGTTGGCCAGGTCTTCACACAGTTCGTAGCGCGCGGCAATGTGCTCGCGCGAGGCGTTGGGCTTGGTGCGCCCCGGCTCCACAAACAAAGCGATGAAGGACTGGGGGATTTCAATTTGGGATTCGTCGGACATAGGTAGGCATTGTCCGCGTAAACCTTACGCGTAAGGCCCCGCCCATGGAGCGGGGCTGCGGACTAGTAAGGCTTGAAGTTGCCTTTGCCACCGCCACCGCCACTGCCTCTGACAGGTGCCGGGGTGAGCGTGTGGCCCATGCGCGCGGCGGCGGGGCTGCGGCGATCTGTCGGGATGCGGGCATGCCGGTCCGGGACCACATAGCGCTCTTCACCGGTCTTGAAAAATGCCACGGACTGTTGCAACTGCTCCGCCTGGCCAGACAGCTCTTCGCTGGTGGCGGCTAGCTCCTCCGAGGCCGAGGCGTTTTGCTGGGTGGCCTTGGACAGCTGCCCCATGGCCCCGCCAATTTGCACCACAGACTCACTTTGCTCCGTACTCGAAGCCGTTATTTCTTGCACCAATTCACTGGTTCTTTGGATGCTGGGCACCATTTGGTCCAACAGCTTGCCAGCCCGTTCGGCCGTGGAGACGCTGTGGACCGCGAGGTCGCCAATTTCCTTCGCCGCCTCTTGGCTGCGTTCTGCCAGTTTGCGTACTTCTGCAGCCACCACCGCAAAGCCCTTGCCGTGTTCGCCCGCACGGGCGGCTTCAATGGCTGCGTTCAGTGCCAAGAGGTTGGTCTGGTAGGCAATGTCATCCACGATGCCGATCTTGCTGGCAATCAGCTTCATCGCCGCCACGGTTTGGGTCACAGCGTCTCCGCCTTCTGAGGCTTCCCGGCTGGCGCTGGTGGCCATGTTGTCCGTCACTTTGGCGTTGTCGCTGTTTTGGCTAATAGAGGCTGACATCACCTCAATTTGGGCGCTGGTTTCTTCTACGCTAGAGGCTTGCTCACTGGCCGCTTGGCTGATGGACTGGGCTGTTGCACTCACTTGGCTAGCGGCTCCGGTGAGCGCGTCGGCGGCGGCCCCTACATCGCGCATGACGCGTGTGAGGTTGTCCGCGGTGCTGTTGGCGCTGTCCTTCACTTGGGCAAACAGACCCTCGTAGTCTCGCTCAATGCGGCGGGTCAGGTCACCCTCGGCAAAGGCAGCCAGCAAGTCGGCCACATCGGTAAGGCCCTGTTCGCTGGTGGTCATGATCTCATTCATGCCAGCGCTTAAGCCCGCATAAAAGCCGGTTTTCCCCTCTAGCGTCAGGCGTTGGCTGAATTCACCATGGGAAGCCGCTTGCACTACGGACGCAATCTCTTTTTCTATGCCCACCTCCGCCGTACGATCCGCCCACTCCACTACCGTGCCTAGGCGTTTTCCATCGGTGTTGACGATGGGGTTGGCGGTCAGACTGAAGTACAGCTCCCCCACTTGGATCTGTGTTTTGTGGGAGCTGGTGAGCCGGGTCAGCATGTCACGTTGGTGCTGGGGTTGGCGGTGGAACACGTCCATAGATTGCCCTATGAGTGCGCCTGCGTTGAATTGCGGCAACAGCTTTCGGAGCTCATGCTCATTGCGCTGCATCATCTGTGTCATGGTTTCGTTCATGTACAGAATGACGTGCTGATCGTCGGCAATCATCACATTGGTACTGGCCTTGTTCAGCGCTTGCACCACCCGCTCGTTCACTACCGCTGCCGCATGCGCGTCAGCCATTTGCTGGCGGGCCGCATTCACCACGTCGCTGATGCGGCGCTTTTCGCCGGGCAGGGCTTCCATGGTTTGCGCAAACGCGCCTTTGGCGTATTGGTCCATGAGGTCTACCGCACGCGCATTGGTGTGCACATGGGCTTGCACCATGGCGTTCACGCCTTGGGCCAAAGAACCAAATGCGCCTGGCAGTGCATCGGTTTCCATGAAGTGCGACATGTCGCCCGCATCATGCTGGCGTGCCATGGTGGCTTGGGCCGTTTGAAACGCGCCCAATACGCGATGCACGGTGATCAGGGACTGCAGCACCTGCGCCGTTTCGTCCCGCGCGGTGGGGGTGTCGGGGGTATGGCCCAAATCGCCGACCGACAGCTCTTCGAGGTGGCGTTGGATGGCGTTGAGCCCGCCATGGGTCACCAAGAAGAAGCTATAAAACATGTAGCCAGCCACCAACAGCACCAGCAGCGTGGTGATGGCCGCAACGGTGAGTTTGTGCTGTAAGGCGTGGATGCGCTTTGCCAGCAATGCGTCCAACACGGGCAGGCCCTTGGTATAGAACGATTGCAGACGTGCCAAGGCAGCTTGGCCTTGGTCAAAGTACTGCGCGGGCGTCATATGGGCCGCTTTCAGCAAGGCCTCCGGGTCTTGGGCGACTGTGAGAAAGCTGCTGGCATCGTCGAACACCGCCATATCAAGTTGCGCTTGGATGGCTGGCTCATAGGCAAACGCCTTGCCTAGAAAACCACGCGCTTGGGCAATTTGGCCCTTCACACCCGCAGACCATACGGCGTAGCGTGTCAGGTCTTTGGTCTCCGGCACTTTTTTGCTGCTGGCCTGGCGCGCTAAGTGGTAACTGCCCCAACCCCAGAGCTGCCCCATGTCTTCGGCCAGTTGGGGAATGAGCGCCATGGTGGTGTACAGGTAGTAGCTGTCGATGTCTGGATCAAGCACCAAGTTAGAGTTGTCACCAATGGCACCTTGCAGTGCCACCAAGCCTTCCGTCACGGGGCCAAATACCGTGCGGCCCTGCGCGTCTACCCCTGTGGGCGACTCTGCGGCTTTGTCCCACGCGGCACCGAGCTTGTCAAAGCTAGTGGTGAGGTCTAAAGGATCGCCAGACTGGGCGAGGTAGCTGCGAAAGCCTTTGATTGCATCCCTTGCCTCCGCTTTTGCGGACTGAAATTGCGCTTGGGTATCTAAGCCGCCCATACCAGCGCGCGTGGCATTGCGAATCTTGAGCACTGCGCTAGACACCGGCACCGCTGCTTGCAGAGCCGCAACGCCTTGGCGTTCTTTGCTAGCGAAGGCAATTTGCTCCGTTTGCGCGGCATACACGTAGTAACCCAATAGCACCACGGGTACGAGAAATATCAGGGAGATCAGCAGCGCTTTGGTCGGAAAGTTCACCGTTCCCATAAGGCGCATACCCGGACCCCACAGAAAACGCTGCGAAGTGCTAGGGGCGGTTGCCGATGCGGAAGTTCCATGTGCCATACGTGAATTCCCTTTCCAACGTAAGGTCTTTATAGCGGCATTCCCGTGCGATGTCCAAGGGTTTCTACCGAGCGTCGGAGCGGCTTAGTCCACGTGGACGACTTGCACCCCCAGTTGGGCAATAGCGATGGGGTCAATGGCTTGGGGCGTCCCATGCACCAGCAAGGTCGCAATGTCCTGCAAAGGCGTTACGAGAAAAGCAGACGCAGCGCCAAGTTTTTCATGCGATGCCATCACCACCGTTTCGGCCGCGTTCTTGTGCAACGCCCGCTTGACCGCAGCCTCTTCGTAATCGCCGGTGGTCAAGCCCATGGTGGTGTGCACACCGGTGACCCCCATGAAATACAGGTCTGCTCGGAAGGCGTTGGCCGCCTCCACCACCGCCGCGCCTACGTTGACCATGGAGTGTCGGTACAGCGTGCCCCCCAGCATGATGATCTGCAGCCGTGGCTTGTGGGCCAAGGCCAAAGCGACGCTGGGGCTGTGGGTCACAAAGGTGGCTTGGAGTGCGGGGTCTAGGTGGTGGGCGAGTTGCAGCGCGGTGGTGCCTCCGTCCAAAAAAACGAGTTGCCCCGGCAGCACCATGGCCGCCCCTGCGCGCGCCAGGGCTTGTTTCTCGGCAGGTGCTATCTGGGCCCGGGTGGGGAGATCCGCCAAGGCCGATGAGGCCGGAAGCGCACCCCCGTGTACCCGTTGCAAATGCCCGCTGCTGGCGAGTTCTCGTAAGTCTCGGCGAATCGTGTCTTCAGACACCCCTAGCTCTTGGCTGAGCGGAGTGGCCTGCACTTGGCCATCTCGGGCTAGGCGGTCAAGGATGAGTTTTTTGCGTTGACGTGTGAGCATGGCGAAAGGGGCTTGAATCTGTCGAAGATGCATATGAATCCGTGCACCGGTTTGCACGAAGTTGCATTACACTGCACGAAATTGCATGGAGTGAAGTATATGTCGACCTCTAGCCCCCGCGTGCGCATCGTGGAAGAGCGCTTGCTCTCTGATAACTGGTACACGCTCAAGACCACCAGTTTTGACTTGCAGCGACGCGATGGGAGCTGGCAACGCCAGCACCGCGAAACCTATGACCGGGGGAACGGCGCAGTGCTACTGCTTTTCAATGCCCGCACGCAGCGGGTGGTGTTGACGCGCCAGTTTCGGTTTCCTGCCTTTGTGAATGGGTGTGAGGACGGCATGCTGATCGAAGCTTGCGCCGGCCTCTTGGATGGTGATGACCCAGAAACATGCATTCGCCGCGAGGCCGCGGAGGAAACGGGTTACCACATACGCACGCCGCGCAAGTTGTTTGAGGCGTATATGAGCCCCGGCTCGGTGACCGAGAAGCTCCACTTTTTTGCGGCTGAGTACGAAGCCCAAGACCGCCTAAGCGAAGGGGGCGGCCATGCCCATGAGGGGGAAGACATTGAGGTGCTAGAACTACCCCTGCAAGACGCCCTGGCCATGGTGCAGCAAGGCGCCATTCAAGACGGCAAGACCATCATGCTCTTGCAGCATGCGGCCTTGGTGGGCTTGCAGGCCTTGTCCCTAGGCTAGGCCTCCCCAAGGGCTACTTGGCAAACCTGCGCGCCGCAAACACGCAGGCAATGATGCCCACGGTAGCCAGCAGCATCAACGCACTCACCGACTCATGCAGCAAGGTGGCGGCCAGCGCCAAGCCAAAAAAGGGCTGCAGCAGTTGGAGCTGCCCCACGGCAGCAATGCCGCCCTGGGCCAAGCCGCGGTACCAAAACACAAAGCCAATGAGCATGCTAAAGAGCGAAACATAGGCCAAGCCCAGCCACGCGCCGGTGCCCACGCCCTCTAGCGTGGCGGGTTGCAGCGCGAGGGCCAGGGCCAGCATCACGGGCAGTGAAATCACCAAGGCCCATGAGATCACCTGCCAGCCACCCAAGGTGCGCGACAGGCGCGCTCCCTCGGCATAGCCCAGGCCGCACACCACGATGGCCGCCAGCATCAGCGCGTCCCCCACGAACGAGGCACTAATGCCTTGCAGCACGGCAAAGCCCACCACCATGGCGCTACCCAAGCAAGAGAAAACCCAAAACGCAGGCTTGGGGCGCTCACCGCCGCGTAGCACGCCAAAGATGGCGGTAGACAGCGGCAGCAAGCCAATGAACACGATGGAGTGCGCCGAGGTCACATGGCGCAGGGCCAGCGCGGTCAGCAGCGGAAACCCCAGCACCACGCACAGCGACACCAAGACCAAGGGCAGCACTTGCGCACGGCTGGGCCGTTTTTCTTGGCCAATGAGCAACAAGGCTGCGGCCAGCAAGCCCGCAATGGCTGCGCGTGCCACGGTCAGAAACACCGGGTCAAACGCCTGCACGGCCACCCGTGTGGCTGGCAATGAGCCGCTAAAAATGAGCACGCCCAACAGCCCGTTGAGCCACCCGCTTGTTTGTTTGTCCATACTTGGCCTCAGAAATAAGCCTTGTTTATCCCATGCAGCGGCGCAAAGGTCCATGCACAATTCAACACAGTTAACCCAAACTGTTATGCCTACAAAACCCACACAGTTAGACGCAGCGGCACGGGCGGCCACGCCCATCGGCAGCCGCACCACGGCAGTGATGCAGGCCATCCACCAGCGCATGGCCGCGCGAAGCTTGGTGAGTGGAGACAAGCTGCCCTCGCTACGCGCGTTTGCGACCACCATGCAGGTATCTACCTCGACCGTGGTGGAGGCTTATGAACGTTTGGCCGCGCAGGGGCTGATTCGCTCGCGCCCGGGGGCGGGTTACTTTGTGGCTGGGCCATCGACGGCGGCGCCCATGCCCTTGACGCTGGCTGCCATGGAGCCGCGCCTAGACCGGGCCATTGATCCTTTGTGGATATCACGCCAGTCCTTAGAGGCCGATGCGGCCACCCTCAAACCCGGCTGCGGCTGGCTGCCTGCCGCGTGGCTGGCCGAGGGCGGCATACGCCAAGCCTTGCGCACCTTGGCACGCAAGGGCGACGCCTCCTTGGCAGAGTACGGCACACCGCTGGGTTTGCTGCCGTTGCGGCAACTGCTTTCCAGGCGCATGGCGGAGCATGGCATTGAGGCACCACCAGACCACATCGTGTTGACCGAGTCCGGCACGCAAGCGATTGACATGGTGTGCCGCCTGTTGATCTCGCCGGGGGATGTGGTGCTGGTAGATGACCCCTGTTACTTCAACTTCCACGCGCTCTTGCGGGCCCACCGGGCCAAGGTTGTGGGCGTGCCCTACACCCCCACCGGGCCCGATCTGGAAGCCTTTGCCAAAGTGCTGAGCGAGCACCAACCCCGCCTGTACATCACCAACTCTGCCATCCATAACCCTACCGGGGCCACGCTGTCCCCCGTGACGGCCCACCGGGTGCTCAAGCTGGCCGAGCAAGCAGGCATGACGATTGTGGAAGACGATATTTTTGGTGACTTTGAGCACACGCCTACGCCGCGCTTGGCGGCCTACGACGGCTTGGAGCGCGTGGTGTACATCGGCAGCTTTTCCAAGACCTTGTCAGCCGCGGCGCGCACGGGCTTTATTGCTGCCCGCCCAGATTGGATTGCCAGCCTCACGGATTTGAAAATTGCCACCACCTTTGGCGGTGGGCGCTTGAATGCAGAGTTGGTCTACCGGGTGTTGAGCGACGGCAGCTACCGCAAGCATATGGAGGGTCTGCGCCTGCGCCTAGCGCGGGCCATGCCCGAAGTGAGCAAGCAGCTCCAAGGCCTGGGCATCGTCCCCTGGTTGGAGCCGCAAGCGGGCATGTTTTTGTGGTGCCGCTTGCCCGAGGGCCTGGACGCCTCTGCCATTGCCCAAGACGCTTTGGCGCACAACGTGGTGCTGGCGCCTGGCAATGCGTTTAGCTTGGCCCAATCGTCCCGCGGGTTTTTACGCTTTAACGTGGCGCAGTCTTTGGACCCGCGTGTGGGCGAGGTGCTGCGCCAGGTGCTCAAGCGCCAAACGGAGAAGGGCTAGCGAGCCAGCGCAGGCTGGCCCGCCCTTTGCCATTTAGCGAGTCTGGCTATGCAGGCGCTGGGCCAGCCACTGGCTCACCGGGCTTTGCGCGTCTTCAAAACCGTGGATGGCGGTGAAGTGGTTGGCGCCGGGCTGCGCGCTGAGCTCGGCTTGGTTGCCCGCAGCCAGCCACGCGCTGTGCAGCAAGGTGGACTGGCGTTCAAACTCTGTGCTCTCGGCGCCCCCCCAGGTGATCCATAGCGGGGTTTTGCAAGGCCGCACGTTGTAGGCCGGGGAGTTGCGCTTCACCACGCCGTCGTCCAGCTGGATCATGGGCTGCAGATAGCTGTAGCGCAGGGGCGCTAAGTCGTACAAGCCGCTGACCAAGATGGCGCTGTGGATGGGGTCTGGCGCCAAGCCGTAGTCGCGTGCCCATTCGGTTTGCAAGCACATGGCCGTGAGGTGGCCGCCCGCGGAGTGCCCACCCAGGGACACCCGGCTGGGGTCGCCACCGTACTGCGCAATATTGCGCACAGTCCAGGCCACAGCGGCACGGCATTGCCGTGTGATCTCGTCAATCGAGACAAACGGGCACAGCGCGTAGTTGATGACCACGGTGGTAATGCCCAAGGGCTGCAAGCCCAGCGCAACGCCGCTGAACTCTTTGCTGCTCAGTGCCCGCCAATACCCGCCGTGGATGAACACAAACACCGGCGCGTTGGGCACATCCGCCGGAAAAATATCCAGCGTTTCATGCACCGTAGGCCCAAAGGGCACATCCAGCACGCAGCGCAAGCTGTCGCGTGCGTGCTGCGCCTTTTGCACATAGTGGCGCCCGGGCTCCGCTGGGTCAGCCAGCCCTAGCGAGGGGTTGTACTGCGCATCGATTTGCGCCTGGGTCTCAAAGGGCGGGTAGAGGGCTTGCATGCTTAAAACGCCGCAATCCCCGTCTGCGCACGGCCCAGAATCAGCGCATGGATGTCGTGGGTGCCTTCGTAGGTGTTCACCACCTCCAGGTTCACCAAGTGGCGGGCCACACCAAACTCGTCGCTGATGCCGTTGCCACCCATCATGTCGCGCGCGACACGGGCAATGTCTAGTGACTTGCCGCAGGAGTTGCGTTTGAGGATGGAGGTGATTTCTACCGCCGCCGTGCCTTCGTCTTTCATGCGCCCTAAGCGCAAGCAGCCTTGCAGGCCCAGCGAGATTTCGGTTTGCATGTCGGCCAGCTTCTTTTGGATGAGCTGGTTGGCCGCCAAGGGCTTGCCAAACTGTTTGCGGTCCAGCACATATTGGCGGGCACGGTGCCAGCAGTCTTCCGCCGCACCCAGTGCGCCCCAGGCAATGCCGTAGCGTGCGCTGTTGAGGCAAGTAAATGGCCCTTTGAGGCCTTGTACTTCAGGAAATGCGTTGTCTTCGGGGCAGAGCACGCCGTCCATGACGATTTCACCGGTGATGCTGGCACGCAGTCCCACCTTGCCGTGGATGGCAGGGGCTGACAAACCTGCCATGCCTTTGTCCAGAATAAAACCACGGATAGGGCCTACCGCCCCGCCTTCGCTTACCTCTTTGGCCCAGACCACAAACACATCGGCAATGGGGCTGTTAGAGATCCACATTTTGGAGCCTGTGAGCTTGTAGCCGCCAGGCACCTTGTGGGCGCGGGTGGCCATGGAGCCAGGGTCGGAACCATGGTCGGGCTCGGTCAGGCCAAAGCAGCCAATCCACTCACCGGTGGCCAGCTTGGGCAGGTACTTTTGTTTTTGGGCTTCGGTGCCGAATTCATAGATAGGCACCATGACCAAGCTGCTTTGCACGCTCATCATGGAGCGGTAGCCACTGTCCACGCGCTCCACCTCGCGGGCGATCAGGCCATAGGCCACGTAGTTCAATCCAGGGCCGCCGTACTGCTCGGGGATGGTGGGGCCCAAGAGGCCCAACTCACCCATCTCGCGAAAGATGGCGGGGTCGGTCTTTTCCGCGCGAAAGGCGTCCAGCACGCGGGGCTGGAGCTTGTCTTGGCAGTAGGCAGCCGCCGCGTCACGCACCATGCGCTCGTCATCGCTGAGTTGGGCGTCTAGGAGGAAGGGGTCTTGCCAGTTGAAGGTGGCTTTGGAAGATGTGGACATAGTGCGTCTTGGGTAAGTTGAATAGGGTGGGGCGGTGTGCCTGCTCAGTCGGGGATGATGGCGGTGACTTCAATCTCCACCTTGGCACGGTCTTCAATGAGTGCCGACACTTGCACCGCAGTCATGGCCGCGTTGAAGCTGCCAATGACTTCGCGAAACGCTTGGCCCACTTCGCGTGAGGCAGCCAGGTATTCTTTTTTGTCGGTCACATACCAGGTCATGCGCACAATGTGTTCCGGCTTGGCACCGGCTTCGGTGAGCACCGCAACCACGTTTTCCAAGGCTTGGCGCACTTGGCCGGCAAAGTCATCGGTTTGGAACTGGCACTGGGCGTCCCAGCCAATCATGCCGGCTACGCACACGGTTTGGCCGCGTGCCATCACGCCATTGGAATAGCCGCGCGGGCGCGCCCAGTGGGCGGGTTGTAGTATTTTCATAGGGGAACTCCTGTGGTGTTGTGCCAGTGGGTGATGGCGTTCAATACATCCGTGGGGATGTTGATCGACTTATGGGTTTCTAAAGAGGTCGTGACCAGGGTTTGCTGCAGCTTGAGGCGCTGGCCGTCGAGTCCGGTCGCGGTAATGTCTAGGGTGATAGATCGCTTGCCTACCCTTGAGGTGCGCAAATGGAAAGCCACGTCTTCACCCATGCGGCTGGGCGCCACAAAGTCACAGTGCAGTGAGACGGTGGGCAGGCCCACTTTGCGCTGGCCAATCAGGTCGGCGTAGTTGATCTTCAAGCCCAGCGTGAACCAGTCTTCAACCAGGCCATTGATCAAGACGAAATACTGCGGGTAAAACACGATGCCCGCCGGGTCGCAGTGCGAAAAGCGTATGGCATAGCTGTTGCTGTACAGCCCCCCGCTGGTGGTGCCCACTGCTTCGGTCGGGTGCAGTGTTTGCATGCCTACACCCCGATGTAGCGTTGCCACAGGCTAGGGTCTGCCCCCAGCTGCGCGGAGTCGCCACTCCACACCACCTTGCCGCGTTCAATGATGGTGTGCTGGTCTGCCAGCTGCACCAAGCGCTGCACGTATTTATCAATCACCAAAATGCTTTGGCCCTGCGCACGCAGCGTGGCCAAGCAGTTCCAAATGTCTTCGCGAATGAGGGGGGCCAAGCCTTCCGTGGCTTCGTCCAAGATGAGCAGGTGCGGGTTGGTCATCAACGCCCGGCCAATGGCCAGCATTTGCTGCTCACCGCCTGAGAGTTGGTTGCCCATATTGCGCGCCCGTTCCGCCAAGCGCGGGAATAGCGCGTACACGCGGTCCAGCGTCCACGGGTCTTTGCTGGCGTTGCGCTTGGCCGCAAAGGCGCGCAAGTTTTCAGCGACCGACAGCGTTGGGAAAATCATGCGCCCTTCTGGCACCACCGCCATGCCCATGCGGGCGATGCGGTCCGCGCTGAGTTGGTCGATGCGTTCGCCGCGAAAGTGGACCGTGCCACCGTGCGCACGGGTCAAGCCCAAGATGGAGCGCACGGTCGTGGTTTTGCCCATGCCGTTGCGGCCCAACAAGGTGGACACACCGCCCTCTTTGATCGCAAGACTGATATCAAACAGCACTTGGCTTGCGCCGTAGGCCGTTTGCAATTGTTTGACTTCTAGCAGCGCGCTCATGCGGCCTCCTGTGCGGGACCCGTGGGATGGGCTTCGTCGCCCAGGTACGCCCGTTTGACCTCTGGGTTGTCTTTGATGTGCTGTGCGTCGCCGCAGGCGATGACCTTGCCGAACACCAGCACCGAGATGGTGTCGGCCAAGCGGAACACCGCATCCATGTCGTGCTCCACCAGCAAGATAGTGGTTTCACCGCGCAAGCTTTGCAGCAGACCCACCATGCGCTCCGACTCGTCGGGCCCCATGCCGGCCATAGGTTCATCCAAGAGCAGCAGCTTGGGGCGGGTTGCCAGCGCCAAGCCGACTTCCAGCTGTCGCTGCTCGCCATGCGACAAGGCATTGGCCAAGCGGTGCAGGTGCTGACCCAAGCCTACGCGTTCGGCCACGGCTTGGGCTTTGGCGTAGCGTTCTTTGTCGGAGCGGGAGCTGGTCCAAAACCTGAAGCTGCTGCCCTCAACGGCTTGTACGGCCAAGGCAATGTTGTCCAGCACCGACAAGCGACCAAAAATACTGGTGATCTGGTAGGAGCGCACCAAGCCCAAAAGTGCCCGCTCATGCATGGGCAAGGTGGTGACGTCCTGGCCGCAAAAATGGATGCTGCCAGAGTCAGAGTGCAAGGCGCCCGATATTTGGTGAATCAGCGTAGTCTTGCCAGCACCGTTGGGGCCAATCAAGGCATGAATTTCACCTTGGCCCACGCTCACGCAGGCGTGGTCGGTAGCGGTCAGCCCGCCAAAGCGCTTGACGAGCTTGTCGACCTTCAATACGGCGGTACTCATACACCCTCCTTGCGGCGCAGAAAGCTGCTAATGCCATTGGGCGCAAGCAATACAACCCCCAGCAACACAGCACCCAAGCCCAGTTGCCAGTGGATGGTGTAGTGGCTAAGAAGCTCTTCTAACAAAAGAAACACGATGGCACCCATCACGCCCCCGTACAAGTGGCCGACACCTCCCAAAATCACCATGATCATCAGCATGCCCGACTGGCTCCACTGCATCATGGCGGGGCTCACGAAACTGCCTACATTGGCAAACAAAGCGCCCGCCAAGCCTGCCAGCGCACCGGCAATGGTGAACGCCACCAGCTTGTAGCGAAACACAGGGAAACCGATGGCTGTCATACGCACTTCATTCTCTCGAATGGCTTGCAAGGCATGCCCGAAGCGCGCGTTGAGCAAGCGCGTAACACCCACCAAGGCCAGCACCAAGATGCCCAAGGTGAGGTAGTAAAAGTGGGTGTCGTCCCCCAGGTCCAAGCCCATGCCCACAGTGGAGCGACTTGCCAAGGACAAGCCATCGTCACCGCCATAGGCCTTGAGTGAAATCACCAGGTAGTACAGCATCTGTGCAAATGCCAGCGTGATCATGATGAAGTAAACACCTTGGGTGCGCAGGCTCACAAATCCGACGAGCAAGGCGATCAGGGCACTCAGGCCCACGGCGAGCGGCCAAGCGACCCACGCGGACACCACGCCAGATTGCATCAGGACCGCAACGCAGTAAGCGCCAACGCCTACAAAGGCGGCATGCCCGAAGCTCACCATGCCACCAAAACCCAAAATCAGGTTGAGGCTGGTAGCGGCCAATGCAAAGATCAGCACACGGGTGGCCAAGCCTACATAAAACGTATCGCCGGCCCAAGCTGCCAAGGCGGGCAAGGCCAAGAGCACGGCCAAGGCAGGTAGTGACCAACGCAACTGCAGCGAATGGTCCAAGATGCTGGTGGCCGTCTTGGGGGTAGAGGTACTGTGTGACATGGTGGGAGAGGAAGACATATCAACCATGGGTGGGAAACAGGCCACGGGGCTTGAAGAACAAGACCCCAGCCATCAGGATGTAAATCAAGATAGACGCCAAGGCCGGGCCTGCATTCGAGGCAGCCTGAGGACCTACTGCCGCGTTAAGGAACAGAGGAATCAAGGTGCGCCCGGCAGTGTCTACAACGCCCACCAACAAGGCACCCAACAGCGCACCGCGTATCGAGCCGATACCACCAATCACAATCACGACAAAGGCCAAGATGAGAATGCTCTCGCCCATGCCTACCTGGACGGCCAGCAGGGGCCCCATCATGCCTCCGGCGACCGCGCACAGGGCCGCGCCCACGCCGAAAACGGCGGTAAACAAGGTGCGTACATTGGTGCCCATGGCCATGGCCATCTCGCGATTGGACGCCCCGGCCCGCACCTGCATGCCAACGCGGGTGTGCACAATCAGCACATACAACAGCCCAGCCACCACCAGCCCGACGCCAATGATGAACAGCCGGTAGGCAGGGTAAGAAAAGCCAGCCATGAGCTCGACAGGCCCCGCCAAAGAAGCGGGTGGATTCAGCGACAGAGGCTGTGAGCCCCAGATCAGGCGTACCCCCTCATTGCACATGAGCAAAATGGCAAAGGTTCCCAAGACCTGCGACACATGGTCGCGTTGGTACAAGCGCCGCAGAATGGTTAGCTCCAGCAGCATGCCAAACACGGCTGCACCCACAATGCCCAGGCCTAAGCCCCACCAGAAGGAGCCAGTGGCCGCCGAGATGGTCGCAATCAAGTACGCGCCCACCATGTACAGCGAACCGTGGGCCAGGTTGATCATGTCCATGATGCCAAACACAAGCGTCAGGCCAGCGGCCAGCAAAAACAGCATCAAGCCGAACTGCAGGCCGTTGAGCATTTGCTCAAGGATCAAAATTCCGTTCATGGTGGGAGCTCTTCCTAGATCGCAGTTGCTAAGACTTAGCTAGGCATCTTGCAGCTGCCAGCATAGGCGTCTGCATGGCCTTTCAATACCGTACCCAGCGTGCGGTTGGTCACTTGGCCTTTGCCGTTTTTGGTGATGACGCGCAAGTAGTAGTCTTGAATCGGGAAGTGGTTGGTGTTGAACTTGAACGCGCCGCGCACCGAGTCAAACTTGGCCGCTTCCAAGGCCTTGCGCACGGCGGCTTTGTCGTCGAGCTTGCCCTTGGTGTCGCGCACGGCCGCATCAATCAACTTGGCAGCGTCGTAGCCTTGGGCTGCGTACAGCGATGGCAGGCGGCCATATTCCTTTTCAAACTCCGCCACAAACTTCTTGTTGGCCGCGTTGTCCAAGTCATGCGCCCACTGCGAGGTGTTGAACATGCCCAGCATGGGTTCTCCCACTGCCTTGATCACGTCTTCGTCGGCTGAGAATCCTGGTCCAAACAAGGTCATGTCTTTGGACAGGCCGGCACCGACAAACTGTTTGATGAAGTTAATGCCCAAGCCACCGGGCAAGAAGATATAGACCGCGTCGGGCTTGGTGGCGCGCAGCTGGGACAACTCCGCGCCATAGTCCAACTGGTTGAGTTGGGTGTAGGTTTCAGACGCTACTTCACCTTTGTAGAAGCGCTTGAAGCCAGTCAGCGCGTCTTTGCCCGCAGGGTAGTTGGGGGCTATGAGTGCGACACGCTTGAAGCCCTTGTCGGCCACGGTCTTGCCCACAGCTTCGTGCAGGTTGTCGTTTTGCCATGAGGCACTAAAGAAGTAGGGGTTGCATTGCTCGCCCGCGTACTGTGACGGGCCCGCGTTGGCGCTGACATAGAAAGTCTTGGACTGGAAGGTGGGTGCGCCCACGGCCAGCATGACGTTGGAAAACACCACGCCCGTCATAAAGTCCACCTTGTCGCGCTTGACCAAGCGGTCCGCAGTTTGGCGGCCCACATCAGGGCTGGCTTGGTCATCGGCCACGATGACTTCGGCGGTGCGCCCGCCCAGCTTGCCACCACCGAGTTTGACGGCCAGTGCAAAGCCGTCACGGATGTCAATGCCTAGGCCAGCGCCGGGGCCTGACAAGGTGCTCAGCATGCCCACTTTGACGGGCTCATTGGACTGGGCGGCTGCGGTTAAGGCAGTCACTGCAGCGGCAGTAGCCAGCAGTGTTTTGAAGAAAGTTGTTTGTTTTGTCATCACTCAGGGTCCTTGTAGATTTATGGTCAGGGGGAATGGCTCAGGCGGTGTCTCGCAGCTTGAAACGCTGCAATTTGCCGGTCTGGGTGCGAGGAAGCATAGCGACAAAATCAATGGCTCTGGGGTACTTGTAAGGCGCAATCGTGGCCTTCACAAAGTCCTGCAAAGTCTTCTTCATGGCATCGTTGCCTTCGTGGCCTGGGCGCAGCGCCACATAGGCGTGCACGATCTGGCCGCGCTCTTCGTCAGCGCTGCCAATGACCGCGCATTCGGCCACCGCGGGGTGCAGCATCAGCGCTTCTTCCACCTCCGGGCTGGCAATGTTGTAGCCGGCCGAGACAATCATGTCGTCGGTGCGGGCTTGGTAGAAGAAGTAGCCGTCGGCGTCCATCAAGTAGGCATCGCCCGTGAAGTTCCAGCCCTTGCGCACGTAGCTGGTTTGGCGGGCATCGGCCAGGTAGCGGCAGCCCGTGGGGCCGCGCACCGCGAGCTTGCCCACGGTACCGGGTGGCACGGGATTGCCTTGGTCATCCATGATGCAGGCTTGGTAGCCCGGTACCACCGTGCCCGTAGCCCCCGGCTTGGCGTGGGCTGCATCTGCCGAGATAAAGATGTGCAGCATTTCCGTGGCACCAATGCCATCGATCAGCTCGATGCCCGTGGCTTCGCGCCACAGGGTGCGGGTGGATGCGGGCAAGGCTTCACCAGCGGACACACACAGCCTGAGGCCGGTTTTGCGCAGTTCAATGCCGCGTGGTGCCAGCGTGCGGTAAGAGGTAGGCGCAGTGACCAATACGGTGGCGCCAAACTCTTGAACGCCATCCAAGAGCTGAGGCGGGCCTGCCTTTTCCAAGAGCACGGTAGACGCGCCCACCGACATGGGGAACAGCACCAAGCCACCTAGGCCAAAGGTAAAGGCTAAGGGGGGGCTGCCAATAAATACATCGTCTTGGGTGGGGCGCAGTACATGGCGCGGCCAGCATGCACAAATGGCCATCACATCGCGATGGAAATGCATGGTGGCTTTAGGGATGCCCGTGGTGCCTGAGGTGAACGCGATGATGCAGGTGTCGTCCGCTGCCGTGTTGACGTTGGTGAATTCCGGGCTTTGCCGCACCATGGCGGCTTCTAGGCTGTCAGGCCCTTCGTAGTTGAAGTGGCGGATTTTTTCCAGCACCGGGCACTGCAGCGCGGCAGATTGCATCTCGGCCGACAAGCTGGCGTCGCACAGTGCGTGGCGAATCTCCGCTTTGTCGATCACCGCCTTGAGTTCCTTGGCGCGCAGCAAGGGCATGGTGGCCACGGCAATGGCACCCGCCTTCACCACGGCAAACCAGCAGGCCACCATCATGGGGTTGTTAGGGGCGTGCAGCAGCACGCGGTTGCCTGGCACCACCCCCATGTCGCGCACCAAGACCTGGGCAATGCGGTTGGCCTTGTCTTGCAAGTCCGCATAGGTCCACTGCACCTTGGGCGAGCGAATGCAGATGCGTCCCCCGCGCCCCTCGGCCACATGCTTGTCTAGCAGTTCGCTGGCGCAATTGAGTTGCTCAGGAAACTGCAGCTCTGGCAGCTCAAACAGAAACACAGGCTGCTGCTCGGCAGGCGGCAAGTTGTCGCGCGCAAAGGTGTCAATGTGGGCACTGGGCATGGCGATTCTCTGTGGGTGGTTAAACAGGGATGAGGTGGGGCGAGTGCAATACGGTGCTTAGGAAAGCCGCGGCGCAGGCGTGTCTTTGAGCAACTCGCGCGCGATGATGAGTTGCTGTACTTCGGTGGCACCTTCGTAAATGCGCAGCGAGCGGATCTCGCGGTACAGGCGCTCAACGATGTGTCCGCTGACCACCCCCATGCCGCCCCAAATCTGCACCGCAGCGTCAATGACTTGTTGCGCGCCCTCGGTGGCACTCATCTTGGCCATGGCTGCCTCACGCGTCACCGACTTGCCTTGGTCGCGCTGCCAAGCAGCACGGTAGGTGAGCAAAGCGCTGCTGTCGATGGTGGTGGCCATTTGAGCGAGCTTGGCTTGGGTGAGCTGGAAGTCGGCCAGCGTTTGGTTGAACATCTTGCGGGTGCTAGCGCGGTGCAGCGCTTCGTCCATGGCGCGGCGCGCAAAGCCCAAAGAGGCCGCCGCCACCGAGGTGCGAAACACGTCCAGGGTGCGCATCGCCACCTTAAAGCCTTCGCCGCCTGCGCCCACGCGCTGGCTCAAAGGAATGCGGCATTCGGTAAAGCGCAAGGTAGCCAAGGGGTGCGGAGCAATCACATCAATGCGCTCGGCAATCTCAAAGCCGGGTGTGTTGCTGTCCACAATGAAGGCGCTAATGCCGCGTGCACCGGGCGCTTCACCGCTGCGGGCAAACACCACGTAAAAGTCGGCAATGCCTCCGTTGGAAATCCAGGTTTTGCTGCCGTTCAAAATGGCATAGTCGCCCTCCACCCGCGCGCTGCACTGCATCGCCGCCACATCGGAGCCCGCATCGGGCTCGCTCAGTGCAAACGCTGCAATCGCTTCGCCGCGTGCCACCCGGCCCAAGTAACCTTGCTTTTGGTCTTCGGTGCCCGCCAAGCTGATGGCACCACTGCCCAAGCCTTGCATGGCAAAGGCGAAGTCGGCCAGGCCGGAATGGCGGGCCAAGGTTTCACGGATCAGGCAAATACTGCGGGTGTCGATGACATCGCTGGCACCCCCATAGGCGCTGCCGCCCACGGCGTACTTCAACCAGCCCGCTGCGCCCAGGGTTTTGACCAGGGCTTTGCATTCGGCATCCACATCGTGCCCATGCGCTTGGGAAATGTGGCTGGTGGCCCAAGCATCCAGGGTGCGGGCCAGGGTGTCGTGGTGGCCTTCAAAGAACGGCCAGCTGAGGTAGTTGGTGTCACTCATGGTTCGCTCGTTCTAGGGTTAGTTGCCTTGGAACACAGGGCGTTGCTTCACCACAAAAGCGTCATAGGCACGCTTGTAGTCTTGGGTCAGCATGCAAATGGCTTGGGCTTGCGCTTCGGCTTCAATGGCTTGGTCCACTGACATAGACCACTCTTGGTGCAACATGGTCTTGGTCATGCCATTGGCAAAGGTGGGGCCGGCGCGCAGGTCACGCGCAAGCGCTACTGCGGCGTCCAGCACGTTTTCCGGGTCGCACAGGCGGTTGAAAAAGCCGCTGCGCTCCGCCTCTTCGCCACCAATCGAGCGACCGGTAAACAGCCATTCACTGGCGCGCCCTTGCCCAATGATGCGCGGCAGAATGGCGCACGCGCCCATGTCGCAGCCGGCAAGGCCTACGCGGTTGAACAAGAACGCGGTTTTGCTGCGGGCGGTGCCCAAACGCATGTCGGAGGCCATGGCAATGATGGCACCTGCACCGGCGCACACGCCGTCAATCGCGCTGATGATGGGCTGAGGGCACGCACGCATGGCCCGAACCAAATCACCGGTCATGCGCGTGAACATCAACAGTTCAGGTGCAGGCAAGTTGATCAGCGGGCCAATGATTTCATGCACATCACCGCCCGAGCAAAAATTGCTGCCAGCGCCGGTCACCACCACCGCGTGCACGTCTTGCGCGTATTTCAGTTGGCCAAACAGGTCACGCAATTCCACATACGAGTCAAACGTCAGCGGGTTTTTGCGCTCTGGGCGGTTCAGGGTGATGGTGGCTACGCCATCCACACACTGCCATTGAAAATGTTGGGCCACATAGCCAGCGAGCAACTTGTGGTTGCCAGCGGCCAAGGCGGGGTCGAGTTCTTTGTGGGCGGTGGTCTCGCTCATTTGCTGTCCTTGAGGTTTTGTTCTTGCTTGCGCACCAGCTGCACGCGCAGGGCGCCAAGCTGGCTGTAAAGGTGTTGTACGGTGCTGGCGTCCATGCCGGAGAACAGCTCCAAAATCCACTGCTCATGCTCTTGGGCCATGGCTTCAAAGGTCTCGCGGCCTTGGGGCGTCAAGCAAACAATCCACGAGCGGCGGTCGGTAGGGCTGTTGGAGCGGGACACCATGCCTTCGCGCTCCAGTTCGTCGGTGACGCCCGTGACGTTGCCGCCGGTCACCATCAAAAAGCGTGACAGCTCGCTCATCTTCAGCCCGTCGGGCTGGCGGTACAGCTGGGCCATGTAGTCAAAGCGTGGCAGCGAGATGTCAAAGCGGCTGCGCAGGCGGCGGCGAATCTCGTCTTCGATCTGTGTGGTGCAGGAGAGCATGCGCAGCCACAGCTTGAGCGCCGCATGGTCTTTGCGGTCTGAGCGGGCCTCGTGGCCTAGCTCATCGGCCTCATTGAGCAGCGTGCGACTGGGGTCTGCCTTCATACCATTACCTCTCCGCCGCAAACGGCAATCGACTGCCCTGTGATGGACGCCGCGCTAGTCGCGCAGAGCCAGAGCACCGCATCGGCCACTTCATCGGGCTGCACCAAGCGCCCTTGGGGGTTACCTGCGGTGAACTCTTCGCGTGCCTGGGCTTCGGTGCGTCCGGTCTTGGCCATCACGTTGGCAATGCTGTCTTTCAAAATATCGGTCTCGGTGTAGCCGGGGCAGACCGCGTTCACGGTGATGCCCTTCTTAGCCACTTCCAGAGCCAATGCACGTGTCATGCCAATCACGCCATGTTTGGCCGCGCAGTAGGCCGCCACATAGGCGTAGCCCGCAAGCCCAGCGGTGCTGGCTACATTCACTATGCGGCCCCAGCGCGCTTGCACCATATCGGGCAGCGCTGCTTGGGTGCACAAAAAGCTGCCCGTGAGGTTCACGCTCAGCATCTGGTTCCACAGCGCGGCATCGGTTTTGAGAAAGGGCGCGCTGTGCGCTTGGCCCGCGTTGTTCACCAAGATGGAGATGGCACCAAACCGTGCCCGTGCAGCTTCAAACGCTGCATGAACCTGTTCGGCATTTGCCACATCTGCCGCCACAGCATGCACTTGCTCAGGCAGTTCATCGGCGAGGGCTTGCACCACGTCCAGCCTGCGGCCCAGCACGGTGACATGCGCACCGGCAGCGACCAGTTGGCGGGCAATGGCGGCACCAATGCCGCGCCCACCGCCGGTTACCAGGGCGTGCTTGCCTTCTAGGGTGCGTGAGTTGGGCATGCTGTTCACGCTTCTGCTGCGCGCACAGGGGACTGCGCTGCCAAGGCTGCTTGGGCTTTTTCACGCTGGAAGTTGGCTTCCATCTGCCCTTTGCCGGACACATATTGCTTAGGCCAGGCCAAGCCGGTGTAGCCAATCTTGGCGGCTTCGGTCATGGTCCATGCGGGGTTGGCCAAGTGGGGGCGGGCCACTGCGCACAGGTCGGCGCGGCCAGCAGAAATAATGCTGTTCACATGGTCTGCCTCGCTGATCGCGCCCACCGCAATGGTGGCAATGCCAGCCTCTTGGCGGATGCGGTCTGCAAACGGGGTTTGGAACATACGGCCATACACCGGCTTTTCTTGCTTGCTCACCTGGCCGGACGAGCAGTCAATCAGGTCTGCACCAGCGGCCTTGAAGGCGCGGGCGACTTCTACCGCGTCGCTCGGGGTGATGCCGCCTTCCACCCAGTCGTGCGCAGAAATACGTACCGACATGGGGCGGTCTGCGGGCCAGGCCGCGCGCACGGCGGTAAACACCTGCAGTGGGAAGCGCAGGCGGTTTTCTAAGCTGCCGCCATATTGGTCGGTGCGCTGGTTGGTGAGTGGCGAGATAAAGCTGGAGAGCAAGTAGCCGTGTGCGCAGTGCAGCTCCAGCCAGTCCACGCCAATCTCAGCCGCTGCCTTGGTGCTGGTGACAAACTGGGCCAGCACCAGGTCCATGTCTGCTTGCGTCATGGCTTTGGCGGTTTGGCTCACACCGGGCAGGTACTGCTGCTCGGAGGCCGACAGCAAAGGCCAGTTGCCTGACGCCAAGGGTTTGTCGATGCCTTCCCACGCCAAGCGGGTCGACGCTTTTGCGCCTGCGTGGCCAATTTGCATGGCGAACTTGGCGTCGGTATTGGCGTGCACCCAATCCACTATGCGCTTCCACGCCACGGTGTGGGCTGGTGCATACATACCGGGGCAGCCGGGGGTGATGCGGCCTTCAGGGCTCACGCAGGTCATCTCGGCAAACACCATGGCCGCACCACCCATGGCGCGTGCGCCCAGGTGCACCAAGTGGTAGTCACCCGCCACGCCGTCTACTGCAGAGTACTGCGCCATGGGCGACACGACGACGCGGTTTTTGAGTGTGAGGCCACGCACGGTGTAGGGGGTAAACATGGGCGGTGGGGCCGCCTTGCCATCGGCAATGTGCATGCCCGCACGCTTGGCAAACCAGGACTCAAAGCCGCCCAGCCATTTGGCATCGCGCAAGCGCAGGTTTTCGTGGCTGATGCGTTGGCTGCGGGTGAGCATGGAGTACATGAATTGCGGCGCTTCCAGCTGGTCGCAGTAGCGCTCACCGCACACCTCAAACCACTCCATCGCATTCCAAGCCGCGTTTTGCAAACGCAGCACATCTACATTGCGCAGCGCTTGGTAGCGGGCTAGCACTTTAGGAATTTGCTCTGCACTGTCGCCCAGCTCAATGAACTGGCGGGTGAGTTCAATGGCGTCTTCAATAGCCAACTTGGTGCCCGAGCCAATGGCAAAGTGCGCGGTGTGTACGGCGTCGCCCATCAGCACCACATGGCTGCGGCCGTTAAAGTGGGACCACTCTTCGCACTTCACGCGCTGGAAGTTCAGCCATGCCGAGCCGCGCAAATGGCGCGCGTTGGTCATGAGCTTGGCGCCTTGTAAGTTGTCGGCAAATACCTTCTCACAGAAAGCGATGGATTGTTCTTGGTCGGCCTTGTCCAGGCCGTGCGCCAGCCACACATGCTCGGGGCATTCCACAATAAAGGTGGTGGTGTTTTCGTCAAACTTGTAGATGTGCGCTTGGAACCAGCCGTGCTCGGTTTTCTCAAACAAGAAGGTGAATGCGTCATACAGCTTATGGGTACCCAACCAAATGAAGCGGTTGGGGCGCACCACCACATCGGGTTTGAACACGGCTTCGTAGCGGCTGCGGATGCGGGAGTTAATACCATCGCTGGCAATGACCAAGTCGGCATCTGGGTACTGCAAGTCTGACTCGGCGTCGACTTCAAACACCAGCTTCACGCCCAGTTGCACGCAGCGGTCTTGCAAGATGTTGAGCAGCTTTTTGCGGCCAATGCCCACAAAACCGTGGCCGCCAGAGCGAATGGTCTCGCCCTTAAAGCCCAGCTCAATATCGTCCCAGTGGTTAAACGCTTGCTGAATCTCAGCCGCAGTCTCGGGGTCCCACTGGCGCATGTTGTCCATCGTGGCATCGGAGAACACAACGCCCCAGCCAAAGGTGTCATACGGTTTGTTGCGCTCCACCACCGTGATGTCGTGGGAGGGGTTGTGGCGCTTCATCAAAAGCGCGAAGTACAGGCCAGAAGGGCCTCCGCCAATGCAGACGATATTCATTGCAACTCCAGCTGTGGGTGGGATCTTGCAATTAGTTTAGACCTAAACCTTTAGATGTCAAGTAATTTGCAGCTAGGTGTTTTCGCTAAGTTGGCTGCGGCTTGTGGGTCATAAGCGATGCAGCTTTCCGGCTCCACCGATACAAATTCCTGAAACGTTCTGAAATTCCATTGTGTGGATGAGTGTGGCTGCGGGTCCCATAGTTTTTCGCTATATGCTGTAGACCAATAGTCAAATTGGAATACCTGCAATTCGTTGGTATGCAGCATAAACAGAGCAATCTCAGACAGTGACAGAAAAAGCCCAAGCACCCTTAAGTGCCCTGTGCGCCATCGCGCGTTTCCATCAGGTTGCCGCTGACCCCGCCACACTGGCCCACCAGTTGGGCTTGTCAGAAAGCGATGCCCCCACGGTGGAAGACCTGTTGCGTGCAGCACAGTCTTTGGGCCTTAAAGCCAAGCGCACTGTTACTACTGTCGAGCGACTCTCCCTCACTCCCTTGCCCGCGCTGGCACTCATGCGCACTGAAGACGGCAGCTTGCGCGTGGTCATCTTGGCCCAGAGTGACGGCAAGCGAGTTCTGTTCCAAGACACTGGTGCTGGTTCTACAGCACCAGCAGGGGCCGCAAGCCGCCCCACGATCGAACCCGTAGAAGTCTTTGCCCAACACTGGACGGGTGAGCTGATCCTCATCACCAGCCGTGCAGCCTTGGCAGGCACCTTGGCCAAGTTTGACTTCACTTGGTTTATCCCCAGTCTCATCAAGTACCGCAAGCTCTTGGGCGAGGTGCTGCTGATTAGCTTCATGCTGCAGCTCTTTGGCTTGGTGTCACCCTTGTTCTTTCAGGTGGTGATGGACAAAGTCTTGGTGCACAAAGGCATGACCACCTTGGACGTGCTGGTGATCGGCTTGGTGGTCGTTGTGGTGTTTGAGAGTGTGCTCAACGCCTTGCGCTCCTATGTGTTTAGCCACACCACCAGCCGCATTGATGTGGAGCTAGGAGCCCGGTTGTTTCGCCACTTAGTGCAACTGCCTTTGGCCTACTTCCAAGCCCGCCGGGTTGGGGACTCCATCGCCCGTGTACGTGAGTTAGAAAACATCCGGAGCTTTCTCACAGGTAACGCCATCACCGTGGTGTTAGATGTTTTCTTCAGTCTGGTGTTCATTGCGGTCATGCTGTTTTACAGCGTGCCTCTGACCCTCATCGTGCTGGTGAGCCTACCCCTGTACTTTGGCTTGAGCTTGAGCGTCATTCCTATTCTGCGTGCCCGCTTAGACGTCAAGTTCGCCCGCAGTGCAGAAAACCAAGCCATGCTGGTGGAAACCGTTACCGGTATCCAAACCGTCAAAGCCAGTGCCTTAGAGCCATCCTTTGCCAAGCGCTGGGACAACCAACTCGCTGCCTACGTCTCTGCCAGCTTTCGTACACAGAACCTTGCCAGCGTAGCCAATGAAGGTATCAACCTCATAGGCAAACTCGTCAACGCAGCCACACTCTGGTACGGGGCTCACTTGGTGATGGACAACGAACTCACCGTAGGTCAGTTCGTAGCCTTCAATATGTTTGCTGGCCGTGTATCTCAACCCATCATGCGCATGGCGCAGTTATGGACGGACTTTCAGCAAACGGGTATTTCTGTTGCGCGCTTGGGCGACATCCTGAACACCCGCACCGAAGTACCACCCACCAGTGCCGCGCAACTTCCCCCCATCAAAGGCCGCATCACCTTAGACGCGGTCACCTTCCGCTACCGCCCAGAAGCCGCTCCCGTACTCAATGGAGTGAGCCTAGACATCCAGCCGGGCCAAGTCATAGGCATCGTAGGTCGTTCTGGCTCCGGTAAAAGCACACTCACCAAGCTGGTGCAGCGCCTGTACAGCCCAGAGGCTGGGCGCTTGTTGGTCGACGGTATCGACATCAGCTTGATCGATGCGGCTCAGTTGCGCCGCCAAGTCGG
This sequence comes from Rhodoferax aquaticus, assembly GCF_006974105.1. Taxonomy (NCBI): domain Bacteria; kingdom Pseudomonadati; phylum Pseudomonadota; class Betaproteobacteria; order Burkholderiales; family Comamonadaceae; genus Rhodoferax; species Rhodoferax aquaticus. The sequence continues at coordinate 4,214,093 of NZ_CP036282.1, read as the reverse complement.
TGTGGTCTTGCAAGAAAACCTGCTCTTTAACCGCTCTGTGCGCGAGAACATCGCCATTGCAGACCCTGCAGCCCCCATTGAGGCTGTCATGCGGGTAGCTGAGATGGCCGGTGCCCATGCTTTCATTAGCGAGCTGCCCGAAGGCTATGACACCTTGGTCGGTGAACAAGGTGGGGCTTTAAGTGGTGGCCAACGCCAGCGCATCGCCATTGCCAGGGCTTTGTTTACCAACCCGCGCATTCTGATCTTGGATGAAGCCACCAGTGCATTGGACTATGAGTCCGAGGCCATCATCCAAAAGAACATGGCCCACATATGCCAAGGCCGCACCGTACTGATCATTGCCCACCGCCTCAGTGCCGTGCGCCAAGCCAACACCATCATCGTGATGGAAAAAGGCAAGATCTTGGAGAGTGGCAACCACGACACCTTGCTCAAAAAGCCCCAAGGCATGTATGCCTACCTGTGGAACATGCAAGACGGTGGACAGCTGGAGACAGATGGTCCGCAAGGTGCCCAAGGCGCACTAGCGGCACATGGAGCCAAGGCATGAGCCAAGTCAGCACCGCAGGCCAAGCAACTGAGGCGGAAGGTCAAGGCACAACAACTGCGCCACAAACTCCATCCAGTACGCCAGCGCCCCCAAGCCCACAAATCCACCCAACGCTTGAACTCATCAATCGCTACAAAGCGGTGTTTCAACTGGCTTGGGCACATCGCACTGAACTGGCTGGCCCCGCCCGTTTGGCAGATGAAGCAGCCTTCTTACCCGCAGCCCTGAGTTTGCAAGAAACCCTGGTGCATCCAGCACCTAGGCGCATTGCTTGGACCATGATGGTCCTGTTTGTTATTGCACTGGTGTGGGCTATCGTGGGTGAGGTGGACATCGTGGCGGTGGCACCTGGGCGCATCATCGTCTCAGACCGCACCAAGGTCATCCAACCGCTAGAAGCCAGCGTGGTCAAAGCCGTGCGGGTCAAAGATGGAGACCATGTGAAAGCGGGACAAGTCTTGGTCGAGCTAGATGCGGCTATGGCCAATGCAGATCAAGCCAGCGTGCAAGAACAATTGCACGCAGCCCAAAGCGAAGCCACACGCACGCAAGCTCTCTTGGCTCTTTTACAAAACACCAAGCAGCTTGCGCAAGTCACCACTGCGTTGGGGACTGATGTACCAACCAAGAACCAACTGATTGCCGAATGGCAAGACATCAGTGCCAAGCTGGGCAAGCTGGATGCAGAAGCCAAGCGCAAGACAGCCGAGATAGCGACGGTCAAAGCGGCAATTGCGAAACTGGAAGCTACTCTGCCTTTAGCTCAAAGCCGTGAGGCGGACTACACCAAACTGGTAGACCAAGGTTTTATCAGTGGCCACGCCACCCAAGACAAAACCAAAGACCGCATTGAGCAAGAACGTGACTTGGCCACCCAACGCGCCAAACTCATTGAAGCCCAAGCGGGCTTCAATGAATCCCGCCAAGCCAAAGCCGCCTACCAAGCCGAAACCCAACGCACCTTGAGTGACCGCAACGCCCAAGCCAGCACAAAACTAGGCCAGTTGGGCGCTGACCAACGCAAAGCCGCCCAGCGACAAAAGCAAACCCAACTTACAGCCCCGGTAGACGGTGTGGTGCAACAACTGGCGATTCACTCCGTGGGTGGTGTTGTTACCAGCGCCCAAGCCCTGATGGTCATCGTGCCCGATAGCACCGAGGTCACAGCGGAAGTGTCTATTGCCAACCAAGACATTGGCTTTGTGAACCAAGGCCAAGCGGCAGAGGTCAAGCTGGAGACCTTTAGCTATACCAAGTACGGCACGGTCCAAGCCACCGTTCAGACTGTCACAGCAGATGCCGTTACCGATGAGAAAAAAGGCAGCTACTACCCCGCAACCCTGACGCTGGCCAAGGGCAGCATGCTGATTGATGGCAAGCGCGTTCCCTTAAGCCCCGGCATGAATGTGACGGCGGAGATCAAGACGGGTAGGCGGCGGATTATTGAGTTTCTGGCTAGTCCGATTGAACGGGCTGGGCGGGAGAGTTTGAGGGAGAGGTAGTAAATAACATATTTATTGGCAATATGCAAACTACAGCCAATAAATAATCTATTGCGAACTGGGCTCTACTTATTTCAATGATTAACTTAACTTTCAAAAAATGATATACGCATACGTAGTTCTATTTTTAATAATCTTCATCGCAATATCAACGATTGCAAAAATAATATTAATTAAATTAAAAACAAACAGGGGAGAGTATCCGCAAAAAGGGATGGAGAGCAAAGATTGGGCAATAAAACTTGCGACATCTGGCAACTACTATTTAGCATTAATTTGCTATAGATCAGCTGAAAAATCAAGCCTTAAAGAAGCAGTAAACTTTATTAAAAAGCAAAGGTGAAATTATGTCTAATTTCGGGAGCCACTTTACAGAAAACATGCAAGCGTTGGGACTTCCAGCACCAGAAAGTATTTATGGAAATGCAATTTCAATTACGGGGATTGCATCTACTCTTGCTGGTCTCGTTGAGAAATATGGGGCTCAGGTAACTGTTGGCGAATTGATCGGGGCTGGGTTGTTGACTGAAAAACTCGCAATTGTTGGAGCGTTATCCGCTTCATTTTATCTAGGAGCAATGATTGGCAGTATTGGTGTTGCGGCGGTAAAAACTATTGACGATCACATTAGTGATGAAGATATTGACGCTATTAAAACCTTTATAAAAGAACAAAATGGTATCAACGACATCGACTACAACATCATGGGCGATGTCAACGGTTATACAACCAGTGCCCTCAACTGGGTAGCCCCCCGCCGCGACCCCTTGGTCCTAGACCTCGACGGCGGTGGCATCAAAACCAGCGGCATCAACCCTGCTGCCCCCATCCTCTTCGACCAAGACGGCGACGGCATCCAAACCGCCACCGGCTGGATCGCATCGGGCGAAGCCATTGTGGTGCGAGACATCAACGGCAATGGAAAAATCGACTCCGGGCGCGAACTCTTTGGCGACAACACCATCCTCACCCGTGGCCCCAAAGCAGGCCAGACCGCCGCCCACGGCTTTGAAGCCTTGGCCGACCTGGACAGCAATGGCGACGGCAAGTTTGATGCGAATGACGCCGCATTTGCCAGCGTCAAACTGTGGAAAGACGCCAACCAAGACGGCATCAGCCAAGCCAACGAACTCTTTACCTTTGCAGACTTGGGCGTAGCCAGCATCAACGTGGCAGGCACGGCCAGCAATGTGGACTTGGGTGGAAACAACACCCAAACCTTTGCCGGCAGCTTCACCACCACAAGCGGCACCAATGGCAACGCAGGCACCGCCCAACTTGCAGGCAGCTTGCTACTGGCCAACAACAACTTTTACCGCCAGTTCACCGATGACCCCGCGCTCACAGACGCAGCCAAAGCCCTGCCCCAAATGCAAGGCAGCGGTTTGGTGCGCGACCTGCGCCCGGCATTGAGCCTGGGCAACTCACAGGCCGCAGCACTGCAAGCCAAGCTGACCCAGTTTGCGCAAGACACCACGCGCGACCAGCAGATGGCCAACTTGGACGCGGTGATTCAAAGCTGGGGCAATACCAGTGCGATGCAGACTAGCGGGGTGATGGGAGGTTTGAGAGAAGATGGCGCTACTAAATATGTAGCTGGTTTCTTAAGTACCACGGCTGGTAGCGGCCGATTTGGCTATGAAGCGAAGGCCATGCTGAGTTCATCAACTAGGACGCTTCGTCGGCAAAGCCTCCTGCAAAGCAAATTGCATTGCGCAAAGTCAGGTTTTTTTCGCCGCATTCTCCGGCACCAATATACGTGCGGTGCAAGCTGGTTCCAGAAGACAAGCTATCTTGCAACAAGTCAAAGTATTCACGCTTTTTGCGAATGACCAGACCGAGGCGCAGTTCTGGAGCAGTGCGTTTATCCACGGCTCTGATTTCACCGGTTTACATTTTAAAAATCAACACTCTATTAATAGAAATTAGTACCAAGGGGAAAATGATGAAGCTTCTAAAACTCGTTACCGGCATCACACTATTTTTTTCACTTATCGCATTAACAACCATGACACAAGCTCAATCGACTCTACTTGAGGCAATAACCTCAAAGCAGAAAAGTACAACCGATCGCAGTTCCAAAGTTGATCTGACACAAGAGTTGCAAAAATACATTCCGCCAGGATGCTCTGTCCAAGCAGCCAGAGAAGTGCTTATGGCAAGTGGGTTTGCGGTAACAACTAATGTAGCTCACGGTGACACTTATATAAGTGGCAGCAAAGAACTCCACCGTTCAATATTAGGATATGAAGAGGCTCGTATCACATTGAAGGTCGCAAACGAAATAGTTATGACCAGCACAGGGTCTATCTTTCGCCACGCACTTTAGTAAAAAATTCATCAGGAGGAAATATGGAGTCAATTACCGTCGGGTACAAAGCAATCGGGCAAGTTAACGGACAAACTTGGTATCACAAGTACGTTGTGTACACCGATTCCAACGGAAACCAATATTACGCCCGTGGAGGCCCAAGCGAGAATCCGGTTGGAAATCCTTTTAGCAACCTTACGAATGCACAGGTAGGGCCTGGAAGTTTGAGTGGTAGCTCGCCCTTTGGCGACATAATTACCGAACACGGAGTGTACGCACCCGGCACGATTGATTACGACAATGAAGGGAATGACCCGAGGGAGACGATTAAAACGGGACAGAACCTTGCAGACAATTGGAAAAAGATCACTGATGCAATCGACAACATTCAGTCGGAAAAATGGCCTTACCGGCCAACAAGTCAGAATTCAAATACCACTGTAGATGAGGCTTTAGCGCGGGCGGGGTTACCCATTCCGAATCAGTCAGGATGGAATGATCACTGGTCACCGGGATCTGGAGCAGACTTGCCAGCCCCAGGCGATTGGACGATGGGCGACCCCTTCACCGGCATGCCGTGGCCAGGAGTTGACACCACTGTTGACACCACCGTCAACACCTTTGTCACCTCCGCCCTCAACTGGGTAGCCCCCCGCCGCGACCCCTTGGTCCTAGACCTCGACGGCGGTGGCATCAAAACCAGCGGCATCAACCCTGCTGCCCCCATCCTGTTCGACCAAGACGGCGACGGCACCAAGACCGCCACCGGCTGGATCGCATCGGGCGAAGCCATTGTGGTGCGGGACATCAACGGCAATGGAAAAATCGACTCCGGGCGCGAACTCTTTGGCGACAACACCATCCTCACCCGTGGCCCCAAAGCAGGCCAGACCGCCGCCCACGGCTTTGAAGCCTTGGCCGACCTGGACAGCAATGGCGACGGCAAGTTTGATGCGAATGACGCCGCATTTGCCAGCGTCAAACTGTGGAAAGACGCCAACCAAGACGGCATCAGCCAAGCCAACGAACTCTTTACCTTTGCAGACTTGGGCGTAGCCAGCATCAACGTGGCAGGCACGGCCAGCAATGTGGACTTGGGTGGAAACAACACCCAAACCTTTGCCGGCAGCTTCACCACCACAAGCGGCACCAATGGCAACGCAGGCACCGCCCAACTTGCAGGCAGCTTGCTACTGGCCAACAACAACTTTTACCGCCAGTTCACCGATGACCCCGCGCTCACAGACGCAGCCAAAGCCCTGCCCCAAATGCAAGGCAGCGGTTTGGTGCGCGACCTGCGCCCGGCATTGAGCCTGGGCAACTCACAGGCCGCAGCACTGCAAGCCAAGCTGACCCAGTTTGCGCAAGACACCACGCGCAACCAGCAGATGGCCGACTTGGACGCGGTGATTCAAAGCTGGGGCAATACCAGTGCGATGCAGACTAGCGGTGTGTCGGGGATTTTGAGAGAAGAGACTGCTGCTAAAAATATAGCTGGTAGCGCATGTAGTACGAGGGCTAGTGGCCAATTTGATTATGAAACTACAGTCCTGCCGCAGTCGTCAACTCAGAAGCCTTGCAGCCCAAACCTTCGGCAATACGGATTGCGTTGCGCAAGGTTAGCTGTTTCTCGCCAGCACCAAAGTCGGTGCGATGCCGGTCCGACTCAAACGACAGAGGAATAAGTCCAATGAAATGGCTAAAACGCTTAGCTTGGATATTTCTACCCATTGCGGTTTTTACAGTCTATTTACTATGGCCTGTTGTATTTTCAAAAGACACAAATGAGCCACTGGACATCACGCTCAAAGATGGTGTTTTAGAAAGGCAATTTCGTATCAAGCGGGGTTACTTTAACAACTGGCAACACAGGACGGAAGAACCTGTTGATAACCTGCTTGCGTTGACAGTCGGCTTTCCTGATATGGGACTGCCACCTCCCTGGAAGCAGGGCGAGCAAAATCGACGCATCATGATTTTTATAAAAATAGTGTCGGAAGAAAAACTTACTTGGGGTGAGCGTTTGATTCAAACGGAAACAGAATTTCCAAATCTAAAAAACTCGCCCGGACTTGAGCGTTTTGTGGGGCAGCGTGATGGTTATGACGTGTATGAATCGCAGCCCAACCCAAAAACAGGGGATGTGAAAAGAGTGCTTATTTTTAAGGATGCCAATGGACGACTGGTATCAAGCGCGAACACGATTGGTGGAGGTAATGCTCGAGTGCTGGGTAATCTTAGTGTTGAATATAGTTCATCCGATATCTATGGTCTCACCCCCCGAGAAATGCGCGACTGGGTAGAAAACTACGTCCGCCAAATTGTGGTGCCACCACTCCCCCCGCTTTCTCCCAACGAATCCACTTCTATCAAGAAATAAAGAGGTCACATCATGACAGTTCCTTACGTTAATCTATCTCACATCCAACTTACCGACCTTGCTTCCATGCGTATTGATGGACGGTATGTCGAAGCGTATGAATACATGCGCGACATCGTGCATGACAAACGCATTCAGACAACCGACACGGGTCGCAGCTATGACCTGCTTAAACTGGAGAATTGGCTGGATCGTGCGGCCAGTATCAATGGCAATGACGGCTCACTCAGCAGTGAGTTTGTGCGCGGCGCGACTGAAGGCATTCGTGAGCGTTTGGGCAATCCATTAAGTGACGCAGAGTTTCAAGCGGCATCTGATGCACTGGCAGACAAAGTTTTGACGGACGTAATTGATGGTTTGGGAATCCCGAGTGCCAAGGACATTATCGAGCGAGATGTGGCTCAAGCAGTGGGTAAACCTAGCGATGGCGGCCTCGGTCTTCCCGGCTGGGGTTGGGCTGGTACCTTGGGTGATTTTCTTCCACCGCCGCTCGGTTTGGGTGGCAACTATCAATCTATTGACGGCGTTTCGGTCAGGGACTATGCAAAGAACTTGATGGATTCTGCGAGTTCGCAGCTGATAGATGGATTGGGCCGGGTGCTGCGTAGCAACTGGGGTCAGTTCGATAAGCTGATTGTTGGAAAAGACTTAGCAGGCATCAACGACATCGAATACGACATCAATGGCAACGTCAACGGATTGACCACCCAAGCCCTCAACTGGGTAGCCCCCCGCCGCGACCCCTTGGTCCTAGACCTCGACGGCGGTGGCATCAAAACCAGCGGCATCAACCCTGCTGCCCCCATCCTCTTCGACCAAGACGGCGACGGCATCCAAACCGCCACCGGCTGGATCGCATCGGGCGAAGCCATTGTGGTGCGAGACATCAACGGCAATGGAAAGATCGACTCCGGGCGCGAACTCTTTGGCGACGCCACCATCCTCACCCGTGGCCCCAAAGCAGGCCAGACCGCCGCCCACGGCTTTGAAGCCTTGGCCGACCTGGACAGCAATGGCGACGGCAAGTTTGATGCGAATGACGCCGCATTTGCCAGCGTCAAACTGTGGAAAGACGCCAACCAAGACGGCATCAGCCAAACCAACGAGCTCTTTACCTTTGCAGACTTGGGCGTAGCCAGCATCAAGGTGGCCGGCACGGCCAGCAATGTGGACTTGGGTGGAAACAACACCCAAACCTTTGCTGGCAGCTTCACCACCACAACCGGCACCAATGGCAACGCAGGCACCGCCCAACTTGCAGGCAGCTTGCTACTGGCCAACAACAACTTCTACCGCCAATTCACCGATGACCCGGCCCTTACCACCGCAGCCCTTGCCCTGCCCCAAATGCAAGGCAGCGGTTTGGTGCGCGACCTGCGCCCGGCATTGAGCCTGGGCAACTCACAGGCCGCAGCACTGCAAGCCAAGCTGACCCAGTTTGCGCAAGACACCACGCGCGACCAGCAGATGGCCAACTTGGACGCGGTGATTCAAAGCTGGGGCAATACCAGTGCGATGCAGACTAGCGTGAAGACCAACCGGACTTTGCGCAATTTTGGTGGTGGTGGCAATGTCATTGGCGATATCAACGGCGTCCCCGTGTTTGGCAATACAGCCATTGAGAAATTTTCGCTGGACAACCCAGCCATGTACGCCAAGATCACGGCGCTGGAGCAGTTCAACGGCCAGACCATCTTGGACAAATGGGTGCGCAACACTACGGCGTGGTATGTGGATCCAGTCACCAACCAGAATAAGACTTACACCTACGGCACAGTGACGTACAGCGCGGAGCAAGAGGCCTTGATTAACCAAGCGTATGACGCGCTAAAGAGCAGCGTTTACGGGGCGTTGGTTGTACAGACTCGATTGAAGCCGTACTTGGACAGTATTGGGCTGGTGATTGATGAGAAGGGGGTGCAGTTTGATGCAACCGCCCTTTTGAAAATGATTGCCACCAAAAAGGCCTCGGATTCGACTGCTGCGTTGTTTGATTTGGTGGACTTAGACCGCTTCAATGCAATACCTGTGCCAGCAATAAAGCAAACGGTTCACGACAAGTTAATCTCGGAACTCTTGGAATTGCCTCATGGATCACCGTTATGGAATTCACTTAAACCGGCGCTTGCAATCCCCAACTTACTAACCAGTCTGTCGCCGACTGGAACCAGCGGGAATGAAACATACATTGGCGATTTAGAAAACAATGTGTTTGACGGTGCCACGGGTAACGACACGATGTACGGCGGTGCTGGCAACGACACGCTCACCGGCGACTATGGCAACGACACCTTGATCGGTGGCGTGGGCAACGACATCCTGTACGGCGGGCTTGGCAATGACACCTATGTCTTTAAGGCCGGTGATGGTTATGACTGGATTTCAGAGAGCGACGCCAGCACAGGCAACACCGATACAGTGCTCTTCACCGACATCAAGTCCACCGATATCACGGGTATTTACAACAACGGCGGGAGCCTAAGAATCACCTATGGCAGCACCGATGTATTGAATATTTCGGGGTTTCTAGCCAGCGCTGATTACCGAATGGAGCTGTTCAAGTTCAGCGATGGCGTGACGTGGACGGTGGCTGACATCATGGCCCGGGTCTCCATTCAAGGCACCGCTGGCGATGACACCATGACTGGCCAAGACGGGCAAGTCAACCGCATGTATGGCTTGGCCGGTAACGACAAGATCACGGGCTCCACCAAGGACGATGTCTTGGATGGCGGTGCTGGCAACGACACGCTCACCGGCGACTATGGCAATGACACCTTGATCGGTGGCGTGGGCAACGACATCCTGTACGGCGGGCTTGGCAATGACACCTATGTCTTTAAGGCCGGTGATGGTTATGACTGGATTTCAGAGAACGACGCCAGCACAGGCAACACCGATACAGTGCTCTTCACCGACATCAAGTCCACCGATATCACGGGTATTTATAACAACGGCGGGGGCCTAAGAATCACCTATGGCAGCACCGATGTATTGAATATTTCGGGGTTTCTAGCCAGCGCTGATTACCGAATGGAGCTGTTCAAGTTCAGCGATGGCGTGACGTGGACGGTGGCTGACATCATGGCCCGGGTCTCCATTCAAGGCACCGCTGGCGATGACACCATGACTGGCCAAGACGGGCAAGTCAACCGCATGTATGGCTTGGCCGGTAACGACAAGATCACGGGCTCCACCAAGGACGATGTCTTGGATGGCGGTGCTGGCAACGACACGCTCACCGGCGACTATGGCAACGACACCTTGATCGGTGGCGTGGGCAACGACATCCTGTACGGCGGGCTTGGCAATGACACCTATGTCTTTAAGGCCGGTGATGGTTATGACTGGATTTCAGAGAACGACGCCAGCACAGGCAACACCGATACAGTGCTCTTCACCGACATCAAGTCCACCGATATCACGGGTATTTACAACAACGGCGGGGGCCTAAGAATCACCTATGGCAGCACCGATGTATTGAATATTTCGGGGTTTCTAGCCAGCGCTGATTACCGAATGGAGCTGTTCAAGTTCAGCGATGGCGTGACGTGGACGGTGGCTGACATCATGGCCCGGGTCTCCATTCAAGGCACCGCTGGCGATGACACCATGACTGGCCAAGACGGGCAAGTCAACCGCATGTATGGCTTGGCCGGTAACGACAAGATCACGGGCTCCACCAAGGACGATGTCTTGGATGGCGGTGCTGGCAACGACACGCTCACCGGCGACTATGGCAATGACACCTTGATCGGTGGCGTGGGCAACGACATCCTGTACGGCGGGCTTGGCAATGACACCTATGTCTTTAAGGCCGGTGATGGTTATGACTGGATTTCAGAGAACGACGCCAGCACAGGCAACACCGATACAGTGCTCTTCACCGACATCAAGTCCACCGATATCACGGGTATTTATAACAACGGCGGGGGCCTAAGAATCACCTATGGCAGCACCGATGTATTGAATATTTCGGGGTTTCTAGCCAGCGCTGATTACCGAATGGAGCTGTTCAAGTTCAGCGATGGCGTGACGTGGACGGTGGCTGACATCATGGCCCGGGTCTCCATTCAAGGCACCGCTGGCGATGACACCATGACTGGCCAAGACGGGCAAGTCAACCGCATGTATGGCTTGGCCGGTAACGACAAGATCACGGGCTCCACCAAGGACGATGTCTTGGATGGCGGTGCTGGCAACGACACGCTCACCGGCGACTATGGCAACGACACCTTGATCGGTGGCGTGGGCAACGACATCCTGTACGGCGGGCTTGGCAATGACACCTATGTCTTTAAGGCCGGTGATGGTTATGACTGGATTTCAGAGAACGACGCCAGCACAGGCAACACCGATACAGTGCTCTTCACCGACATCAAGTCCACCGATATCACGGGTATTTATAACAACGGCGGGGGCCTAAGAATCACCTATGGCAGCACCGATGTATTGAATATTTCGGGGTTTCTAGCCAGCGCTGATTACCGAATGGAGCTGTTCAAGTTCAGCGATGGCGTGACGTGGACGGTGGCTGACATCATGGCCCGGGTCTCCATTCAAGGCACCGCTGGCGATGACACCATGACTGGCCAAGACGGGCAAGTCAACCGCATGTATGGCTTGGCCGGTAACGACAAGATCACGGGCTCCACCAAGGACGATGTCTTGGATGGCGGTGCTGGCAACGACACGCTCACCGGCGACTATGGCAACGACACCTTGATCGGTGGCGTGGGCAACGACATCCTGTACGGCGGGCTTGGCAATGACACCTATGTCTTTAAGGCCGGTGATGGTTATGACTGGATTTCAGAGAACGACGCCAGCACAGGCAACACCGATACAGTGCAGTACCTTGGTGACGTTCATGCCGATCAGCTTTGGTTTCGGAAGGTGAACAACAACCTGGAGGTCAGCATCATCGGCAACAACGGCTCTGTCTCCATCAACAACTGGTACTTGGGTAGCCAATACCACGTAGAGCAGTTCAAAACCAGTGATGGCAAGACGCTGTTGGACAGCCAAGTGCAAAACTTGGTGAATGCCATGGCAGCCTTTGCACCACCAACGGCTGGGCAAACCACCTTAACTGCGGCCCAACAGACTGCGTTGGCACCGGTGATTGCGGCTAACTGGCAATGACGTTTTGATCAAACGATACGCTGCTTCGGGCCGGACTTGACGAAGGGCTATTCAGGCCCTTTTGCTTGGAGCTGTTTCGGCGGGACAGCGCAGCGCCCTGAGTCTTCATTTCGCAAAATAGAATGCGGCATGGCAGTCCGCAAGATCCCAAAGAACCACCTATTCGTCACCGGCGGCTACTCCAGTCTCAAGAACGATGAAATAGATGCCTTTGAGTCATTGCTGGAAAAAGACTACCTGTTGTTGCTAGACTTTGACGAAAGCGTAGGGTCCTTTGAAGTTCAACCGGTCCGCATACTGTTGATTTCGCATACAAACGGAGCCAGCATCGCCTCTCAATTCAATAAATCCCCTTCTTCCATCGCCTCCAGCTCTTGTGCATCAATCGCTGCATCAAAGGTGGCTCGGCTGGCTAAGGCTTGCTTGGTCAGGGGATAAGGGGTTTGTCCAGGGGGCGCAGTTTGTGGCGGCGCAGGCCGCGCAGTTGTTGAGCAGCGTTTTACGGCCAATGCCCACAAAACCGTGGCCCCCTGAGCGAATAGTCTCGCCCTTAAAGCCCAGCTCCATATCGTCCCAGTGGTTAAACGCTTGCTGAATCTCAGCCGCAGTCTCGGGGTCCCACTGGCGCATGTTGTCCATCGTGGCATCGGAGAACACAACGCCCCAGCCAAAGGTGTCATACGGTTTGTTGCGCTCCACCACCGTGATGTCGTGGGAGGGGTTGTGGCGCTTCATCCAAAGCGCGAAGTACAGGCCAGAAGGGCCTCCGCCAATGCAGACGATATTCATTGCAACTGCAACTGTGGGGTCTTGCAATTAGCTCAGACCTAAACCTTCAGATGTCAAGTAATTTTGGGCTAGGTGTTTTGGCTAGGGTGGCTGCGGCTTGTGGGTGATCAGTGGCCCGAGAACAGTGGCACGCGTCTGCCTAGGCGACGCGGCAATTCTGGGTATGCAAAGAAGTCGCTGGCCCGAAACCGCGCCTGGGAATCCAGGATGCGTTAGGCAGGGTTGACAAAATACAGGGTGTCGTCCGCCTTGAGTCCCAGTGACTCAAGGTGTACGCGGCCCGCATTCATGTCAAAGGCTTTGTCACTTGTGGGTACAAATCCGTCGATTAAATCGAGACTTTTGCGAGAAAAAACAAAAGTGCCGACCAAGAAGTCACTGTGTATAAAGTACATCAGTGGCGCTAATGCCACTAGGCTATGGGCTGGGATTCCTATCAGATGTTCCTCAAGATCGTCCGGGTTTTTGTGGTCTTGCGGCCAGAAAAAAAGCGGGGTGCTTAAAACCAAGCGGCTGTTGGGTCCCAAGGATGCCAACAGGTGTCTCAGTAGCGCTTTGGAGGCCACAACATCCAGGTGCTCAATCACATCAAACAAGCAGATGGCGTCGTAACTGGCAAGCTGCTCGGCCGGTATTTCTTGTGCCAGACCATGCCAGATATGGCGGTAGTGCTTCTTGTTGAAGAGCTCTGTGTTGCAGCATGCGACGTGGAAGCCATCGATACCATCCAAGTGCCATTGCGCATGTTCTGGGCGCGCTCTAACAATGCGAGCTAAGTCACCGATGCCAAAACCAATATCTAGCAGTGTGCGCGGGGCACTGCTCTCTTTCCACAAATGGCAGACTATTTCTTTGCAGCCCACCGAGTTGCCGGCAAATGAATAGTTCCCCGGGGGGATGGGCGCTACTAGCGCGTAGTCTTTGACGACTTGTCTCACAAAAGCCCCTTTGTTCAAGCATTCAGCCCCTTAACACCGCTCACTAGGATGTGAGAGGAGGAGTGTGCGCTGAGAAACCCTTACCCATCAGTTCAACAAATCCCCATCTTCCATCGCCTCCAGCTCTTCCGCATCAATCGCTGCATCAAAAGCGGCGCGGCTGGCGAGGGCTTCTTTGGTCAGAGGGATCAGGGGTTTGTCCAAGGGGCGCAGTTTGTGGCGGCGCAGGCCGCGCAGTTGTTGTGAGCGCTCCATGGTTTGCAGCACCACTTCGGGCTCCATCATGAGGCTAAAGGGGTTGAGTTCTACGCTAGAGGTTTTCATCATGGCTCTCCTTAAGTTGCTGGGGCTACTGCGGTCGCAGTGGCGCTTAAGACAACTTTAGCCACGGTCTAGCGAATGTGAAGTCGGCCAATGGCTAGAGCGCTTGTAGGATTTTTTCCTACAAGCAAACCCTAGGACCTAGGCCGAGTTT